>CAMWRY010000041.1 GCA_947176775.1 uncultured Bacteroides sp. | reverse complement strand
GGGCTTATTCCCCTATACTTCCCTCCCCCACTCCTCCATCCTGATCAACCTTTTCAAGGAAGAAAAGCCGCAAATCTGTCTGATGGGTGCCACTGTTATCGGCCGCGACCTCGGTCCGCGTGTCTCTTCGGCTCTGACCAGCGGACTGACAGCCGACTGTACCTCCTTGGAAATCGGTAGCCACGAGGATAAGAAGGAGGGCAAGACTTACGAGAACCTGCTCTATCAAATCCGTCCTGCCTTTGGCGGTAACATCGTTGCCACGATTGTGAACCCCGAACACCGTCCGCAGATGGCGACCGTGCGCGAGGGCGTAATGAAAAAAGAGATTCTGGATGCCAACTACCAAGGTGAAGTCATCAACCACGATGTTGCCAAGTATGTTCCCGAAACAGACTATGTAGTGAAGGTCATCGACCGTCATGTAGAGAAGGCGAAGCACAACCTGAAAGGTGCCCCCATCGTCATTGCCGGCGGCTACGGCATGGGCAGCAAGGAGGGTTTCAACATGCTGTTCGAACTGGCCAAGGAACTTCACGCCGAAGTAGGTGCCAGCCGCGCCGCCGTCGATGCCGGCTATGCCGACCATGACCGCCAAATCGGCCAGACGGGCGTGACGGTTCGCCCGAAACTCTACATTGCCTGCGGCATCAGCGGACAAATCCAGCACATTGCCGGTATGCAGGAGAGCGGCATCATCATCTCCATCAACAACGACGAGAATGCTCCTATCAACACCATCGCCGACTATGTGATCAATGGTACTGTGGAAGAGGTGATTCCGAAGATGATTAAGTATTATAAATCGCACAGCAAGTAATCTGACTAAAAAAACGTAACGCCATGAAACGCATTCTGTACACAGCCATCAGCCTCTTCCTGAGCCTTTCTGCATGGGCACAGCAAGATACCCTCTATCTCAACTCCAACAGAGAGCCTGTCAAGAAGAAAGCCAAGGCCCAAGAATGCGCCATTGTCCAAAAGACCGAAAATGGCGGTAGGCAAGTCTATTTCTATACCTTGGACGGAAAGCTTACAAGCATCAGCCAATACCAGAAATTCGGGAAAACATCCGAATCCCAAATTCTGCATGGAGCTACGCACTATCGGTTCTCCGACTCCGAGCAGGACAGTCTGCTGGTCTTCTATAAAAGCAACAAGCGGAACGGAGGCGCCACCTTCTACTATCCCGGTGGCCAAGTAATGGCACAATGCCAGTACAAGAACGAAGTTTTGAACGGCCTGTTGCAACAGTTCTACGAAGATGGAAAACTGAAACGGACAGAGATTTACAAGAACAACCGTTCCTGCGGAGGTAAGCTGCTGGCTCAAGACGGCACAGAACTCACCTTCTCACCATTTTATGAACCTGCCAGACCGACAGTAAACGATGCAACACTGGTGCAAGCTATCTGCAAAGGAATCAAATTGCCTAATGAGCTGTTCAAAAATACGGAAGGTTGGAAACAAAGCAAGCTTACTGCCAATGTGGGAGTGGTGGTTGATGCAACCGGAAAAGCCATTGACATTGTCATTCTCGATACCCAACATGCCAAGCTCGACAAAAGTTGCTTTCCCAGTGCTGTGGAAAATTTAAGCCACTACCCGTTTATCCCCGGCAAGATAAACGACCGGGAAAACACTACCATAGCCGTGATAGAAGAGCCCATCGTTGTCATGATTTCAAGCAAGCGTTACGACAACCCGGATTACCAGTAGCTCCCCGACCACTCAGGCAAAATCGGGAGGCACTAACATTAGAATCATTAAATAAATAAGAAACATTATGGCAAACTTTTATACTGAAATCCCGGAACTCAAGTACCACTTGAACAATCCGATGATGGAACGTATCTGCGAGCTGAAAGAGCGCGGATATCAAGACAAAGACAAGTATGACTATGCTCCGCAGGACTATGCGGACGCCATAGACTCCTACGATAAAGTACTCGAAATTACGGGTGAAATCACCGGTGAAATCATCGCTCCCAATGCAGAAGGAGTGGATGCGGAAGGTCCTCATTGCGCCAACGGCCGTGTGGAATACGCCAGCGGCACCAAGCAGAACCTTGATGCCATGGTGAAGGCCGGACTGAACGGCATGACCATGCCGCGCCGTTTCGGTGGTCTGAACTTCCCGATTACCCCCTACACCATGTGCGCCGAAATCGTGGCTGCTGCCGATGCCGGTTTCGGAAACATCTGGTCGTTGCAAGACTGTATCGAAACCCTCTATGAGTTTGGCAACGAAGACCAGCACAGCCGTTTCATTCCTCGCATCTGCCAAGGTGAAACCATGTCTATGGACCTGACTGAACCGGACGCCGGTTCCGACCTGCAGAGCGTGATGCTGAAAGCCACCTACGACGAAGCCAACAACTGTTGGCGCCTGAACGGCGTGAAGCGCTTCATCACCAATGGTGATGCCGACCTACACCTCGTACTGGCCCGTTCGGAAGAGGGCACCAAGGATGGCCGCGGCCTCTCCATGTTCATCTACGACAAGCGCGATGGTGGCGTCAATGTCCGCCGTATCGAAAACAAGCTGGGTATCCACGGTTCGCCTACTTGCGAGCTGGTTTACAAGAATGCAAAATGTGAACTTTGCGGTGACCGCAAGCTGGGTCTGATAAAATATGTCATGGCTCTGATGAACGGTGCCCGTCTGGGTATCGCTGCCCAGTCGGTAGGTCTTTCACAAGCAGCCTACAACGAAGGTCTGGCATACGCCAAAGACCGCAAGCAATTTGGCAAGGCCATCATCGAATTCCCGGCAGTCTACGACATGCTGGCCATCATGAAGGCAAAACTGGATGCAGGCCGCTCATTGCTCTACCAGACTTCACGCTACGTAGACATCTACAAGGCACTGGACGACATCGCTCGCGAACGCAAGCTGACTCCCGAAGAACGTCAGGAGCAGAAGAAATATGCTAAACTGGCCGATGCCTTTACTCCGCTTGCCAAGGGTATGAACTCGGAGTACGCCAACCAGAACGCCTACGACAGCATCCAGATTCACGGCGGTTCGGGCTTCATGCTGGAATATGCCTGCCAGCGCATCTATCGCGATGCCCGTATTACTTCCATTTACGAAGGTACCACACAACTTCAGACCGTAGCCGCCATCCGCTATGTGACCAACGGCGCATACGTCGCTACTCTGCGCGACTACGAAACCATACCTTGCAGCGAAGAGATGCAACCGCTGATGGACCGCATCAAGGAGATGAGCAACAAGTTCGAAGCTTGCACCAATGCGGTGAAAGAGGCTCAGAACCAAGAATTGCTGGACTTCGTAGCCCGTCGCCTCTACGAAATGGCTGCCGTGTGTGTCATGTCGCACCTGATTATTCAGGATGCCACCAAAGCACCGGAGCTGTTCGGCAAATCCGCCCAAGTCTATGTGAACTATGCGGAATCTGAAATAGAAAAGCATTTCAACTTCATCCGTAAGTTCAAGGCTGAGGAACTGGATAGCTATCGCAAGTAAGATAAAAGGATACATTACGAATTTGAGCGGACATTAACTGGTTGTCAACAGTTAATGTCCGCTCAATTCGTATTGAAAGAGAATCAGTATAAACAGGGTGATTTCGGATCAGTAGAAAATTTCCCGGCACCCTATTAGAAATCACATAACAGTTCCGGCCGTTTCATCAACGCCCGGAAAACTGTCTGTCATCATTTTATCATTGTGGGTCATAGCGCCAGATACTGGCATCGTAAAGTTGGAATAACCAACCGGCCATTGTATCACTACTCGGCTTCCCGGTGAAAGCATAGAACCAAAGTGCCTCAACCGGATAACTCCAGCTTCCGCCATCTTGAAGGTTAAAATAGGTAATGCCCTTCTTCTCATCATACGCAATGGGGAAGTTCACGTAAACATCTTCAGACCAAGTTATATAGTCTCCACCTAATGCTACATTATAGACCTTATAGTTGCTATAGTCACCCATATACTGTCCACAGTGCATCACCAGTCTGGCCTTTTCCTTGTCATGGACAACCGGTATCGACCATTTGAGAGCAGGTATTGAAAGTTCCGTTTCCGAAAGAACAGCATTTAAATACTGAAGCTCTCCCTCCGCTGTTGTAAACGTCAGCAAACAGGGACCTGCAATGTCTTTGTCGAATTCATACTGTACGACTTGCAATGACTGAGAAACCGTGTTCGATGAATACATAAGGTTTCCTATACGGGCATGTCCGGTGTTGTTCTCCTTGAAAGTCACCAACAAATGCTCTCCTTCAACTGTCACACTGAACCAATCTGCACTCGATTCAAAATTCAGAGGAACATTGGATGTCATTTTATAAGTCAACGTGTGTGCTTTGTTTGAATCGGCCACAATCATGCTGCCTGTACTCAGTTGGAATACCAACCCGGTCTGTTGCACCGTCACATGCACGGCATCTTCCCCACAGCGCAACGTCAATTGTGCGGAACGTCCTTCCAGATTACCATTTTCAGTCACCGCCACATTTACCGTATTCCCACTCACCGTAGCCGTACACCAGTCACGGTCAGTCTCTACACCTACCAGCCCTGTGGCTTCGAATTCCACCGTACCGATGCCTGCCGCAGCCTGAAACAATACATCTGATTTCACAATGTGAATCTGACTTTCACGCTCCACTCCAAAATCGTTATCCTCGGAGCAGGCTACAAAACCTGCTACCACGAGAACCGCTAATAAATAATATACATACTTTTTCATAATCAATCTATTTTAGTCATTGTTGTCACGTATGGCAAACGATTGGACTTGGTGCCTGTAATATACCATGCCGAGCTACTGAACGATCCCACACTGTTACCTCCTGACAATTGCCACATAAGGAATGAATTCACATTGTAACCGCTCCATGTCCCATAATCCTTCCAAGTGTACACCGGATTCTGTTCGTCTCCGTTCCATTCGGTACACATACCTATCGTTGTTGTCCACGTCAACCTGCCGGGACCTGCATCCCAAGCACACAACCATATCTCATTGCTACCGTTATCACCAATCTTCTGCGACAACCATGACAAAGTACCCGATGAACGCTGGTAGTTCAACGTCACAGTGAATTTCTCATTCAATCCGCTCATGAGGTAAGACGCACCATCGCCTGCAGGAGTCAGAGTCACGTTCACGCGCTGATTACCATTAAAAACTAATTCATATTTCCCTACATAATCCGCATAAGAACGCCATCCCTGAGGAAAGACTGCATTAAATACAACATTCGTTCCTTCTCTGGCAGTCAACGAGTTTGTTTCCGGATCCAACGTAAACTCTTCCAAGACTACTCCTGCTACCTCTAGAGGTAAATATAAGCGAAGTCCATAGTCTGTCAGAACATAGGAACATGCAATAGACTCACCATTCGCCGTAAAAGATATCTGACGACGGTCCACATCTATGGTACCCGTAAGCCCTATACCTCCTACCGTACCGCTAAATCCGCTCAACACCATGCTTTCCTGAATGGCTTTCAGTTTGTCGAGGTAAACCTGTGGGCTTACCGTCATCTTTTTCATAAACATAATGTTGTTGGTCTTCTTACCACGCAATATTATATAATCGGAGGTTGCCTCCATAATCACAAACTCAAACTCTCCCTGAAAAGCTTCGTAAGCACCGGAACTGGGAGTAGACAAATAGTGAAGCAATGCGTTGTAAGTGTCAAAACTCAGTACTGGACCATCATCATCCGTCATCTTGTAAAGGCTTTCCACTTCCAGGTTACTATTAACAGCCAACTCCGAATGAGCATACACCTTTTCTTCGTCAAAACGAACCACAAACGCATATCCACCATACTTCCGGCTTGAACTTGGAAACATCTCCAGCAACCAGCCATTCTCGGCACTCATTAACACGTTCTTCACCTCTGAGAGGTATTGTTGCAGGCGCTCCGACGGATTCTTATCGAACACCTCTTCATCATCCTTCAGACAAGACTGGAACGTCAGTGTACAAAATAACATTCCGAGCAATACCACATATAGTTTACTAATTTTCATACTTCTACCTCCATCATTTAAGGGTTAAATCGTACAAATCTATTTTCCCGGCTTCCAAGTCAGCCGAACGACGTTGTATGCTATCGCGTAACTTATCCAAATCTATGTTCCAGCTGTCTGCCATGTACTGCTTCACCAGAGTCAGTTTGGAATTAATCAACGAAGCACCATTTTCTCCCGCTTCCTTCATCCATGCCTGCCACTGCGAAGCCGGATAGCAAACATACATGGAAAGCATTTCCGCAAAGTCCTCCGTATATTCCATCTGAGAGTAAGCACTGATGAATCCACGTCTCAAATAGCCGGCATTATAGGGAGATTCGCTCCACTTGTCTGCTACGTAGTCAGTACCAGTAATGAATTGATAAGCAGTAGGCATCTCCTTCGTCTGATTCAGGATGTGCGTAAACTCGTGGTGGATAGTCTTCAGATAATAATGATTCAACGAAGCGATACTATTCTTATAACGATCCAAATAGTTGACTCCTGCCAACAACACCTTCTTACCTCCTTCGGCGGTACCAAGGATGTAAGTACCATTATTCTTGTATTCCCATTCACCTATCAGAAAGAACTCCTTCGGGAAGTAAGCACGCGTGAAATCTATTCCTCCCACCTCATCGTAAGCCTCCATACAGATGTACTTCACAATATGAGCCAACTGCACAGACTGTGACAGTTCGGCGGGAATCGTGTAATAGTTCAGGTCCGATTCCATCTCCTCATAACGATACTTGAAAGCAATGTTGTAAGGGTTTACATAGTTTGCCTCCAACCAGCGGTCGAAGTCATTCTCTACTCTCTCACCCGTAGTGATGACGCTTGTCGGATTCAAATCGTCTTCCGAACAGGAACTGAAAACCCCTGTTGCCGCCATCATCAGCATGATATATAAAACATAGTACTTTTTCATAAATTCTGTCTATTTTGAAAATTCTCTAATCAGATGTCACTTATTTCGCGGATTGGGTTCATAACCGGCATCGCGTACCTTTTCCGGAATCTGCATGGCACGACGGGGGTCATCTACGGTCAGCAAGTCGGTCTGTTTCTCCGGTCTCCCGGCAGCATTCATCACACGACGACAAATCTCGATACCATAACGCTTCACATCAAACCAGCGCAAGCCTAGTTGCAAAGTCTCGATACGTCTGAATCCCAGCACACACTGCAACATACATTCTTGTGTACTTCCCTCAGCGTCAATTTCGAAAGCCGGATGCAAGTGCTTCTTCTGCGTGGAGTTCAGCGGTTCGGCATAGTTGATGCTGTTGTAGAACGAAGTCACCAGTTCAGGAGTCACTGTCACATTGGTATTCATGATGTTATGCATCCACAAATCCAAATCTGCCGCAGCCTCATTGTAACGCTTCAGCATCACCTTGGCCTCAGCACGGTTCAGCAAGCATTCATCCGTGGTGAAAGTGGGGAATACGCTGCGATAGTAGCCCGTTCCTGCAACTGCATCCGTGTACTCGAAGAGATAAGGAAGCCTCCAGAAAATTACATACGACGAATTGGTTGCTGCATAAGATTTCAACCCTGAATAATATGGTGCTGAGCTTCCCCAAATATTGGGCGCACCGGCGTCTTCGGATGTAGCTAAATAAGGACTATGGGCAAAACGCTTCCATGTCGAGTAGTTTCCCATTACAAGTCCCATCCGGGAATATCCAGTAGTCAGCAACAGATTACAGTTCAGCGTTGCATCGACATAATGCTGTGCCACAGCCTGTATTTGTTGGGTCATGGCTCCCATATAAGCATAATCACGCAACATGCTTTTTGGGGAACTTCCCAACACTTTGTCGGCATATTCTATCGCTTTCTCCCATTTCTCATAATAGAGGTAGAACCGACAAGCAAAAGCATAGGCAGCTGTCGGGTTGAAATGATACTTAGGGACAGTCATATAGGAGTCTCCCAAATCGGGCAATGCCTCTTCAAGGTCCTGTTCCACCATTTTGTATACCTCGGCAACCGAATTGCGTTCATAGTTCACCAACACTGTTGTTTCCGGCTTGGTCATGTAGGTAATGCCAAGGTCCGTATCTGCTGTGGCACTGTTGTAATGGAGCGAGAACATATTTACCAGCATGAAATGGTTGTAAGCGCGGCACATCAATGCCTCCGCTTTGGCTTGCCGCAGTTTCGTGGTAGTAGCTCCCCCCATCTCCTCAATGGCTTGCAGAGCATGATTGGCTGAAGCTATTGCCTTGTACGAAGCTCTCCAAAAACGTTCAGGACTTTCATTATCACTCTCAGTTACATCTTGCCAAGCATATACCTGTTCGATGAAACGGGTCGTATTAGGATTATTCTCCCCCATATCGTCTACATTGTCCGACATAAATTCTGAGAGCAAATAATATCCATCAGTCGGATAGGCAGAAACGAGCAACCCCGTTATTTTGTCTTCCGTATCTATCTGTGCTCGGTTGTCCGGCATCGTGCTGAGGTAATCGTCGCAAGCACCCAGGGTGGTCAATGCGGCGGCACAAGCCAGGACGGTAATATATGTATTGTATTTTTTCATAATTTCTTTTTTTATCAGATTCCTAATTTCAGTGTAAGCGTAAACTGACGCGGCAAGGGAGTTGCCACACCACCGGTATTGAAGAATTCCGGGTCTTGCCCGTTGAGTTTCTTGTCAGCATATATCAGGAAGAGGTTGGCCGCCTGAAGTTTCAAAGAGAGATTGCTGACTTTCAAAGCATTGGTAACACTCTTGGGGAAGTCGTAGGCCACAGAAATTTCCTTCATGCGAATAAAGTCACCCTTGGCTATGCGTTCGGTAGAGTAATTGTAAGCATTATAAGCATAACTCAGGTGCGTGTCGTTCTTATTCTGGCGCTTGCTGGCAATGACAGGCACGGTAGTGTACTGTTCGTCACCGGGCAGCACCCAACGGTTCTTGAACTCTTTCGGGGTGGCAGTTAAGTCGGTGTAGGTGTTTTTGAACACCGGATCGAGGCGAACCACATTCCCAAAAGAATAAGTGATAAAGACGTTCAGCGAAATGCCTTTCCACTTGAAGAAATTACCAAAACTACCTACATCCGTCGGGTCGGCACTTCCTGAGTATTCGAGGAACTTGAGTTTCTCAGGAGTACTTGTCTGGAAATATATACCGGTAGTGGTGATGTTGCCGTCCTGGTCGAGGAAGGTAGGCAGACCTTGCGCATTCAACCCACAGAAAGGAATGGAGAAAATGCTTCGCACAGGATAACCTTCCATAGCGAAACCGGTACCTGATACCAAGTCGATGATACGCTTGTTAGTCTCCAGTTCAGTCACTTCATTCTTTACGTGAGAATAGATAATGTTAGTGCTCCAAGTAAAGTTCTTGGTCTTAATGTTAGTAGTGGACAAAGTCAACTCAATACCGCTCGACTTCATGGAAGCAATGTTTCCATACTTTTGTACTTCACCACCGATTCCCTGTGTAGTGGCAAGACCTATCAAATCGAAGTTATTACGCTTGTACCAGTCTCCTTCCAAATTAATACGGTTATCCAAGAAACCCAAACTTACTCCCACGTTGAACTCATGCTTCTTCTCGTAAGTGAGATCGTTATTGGCCAATTGCGATATATAGAGTGAAGTCTCTTTCACACTGGCAAACGGACGCCAAGGATTCTGGCTGGAAATCACCACGTTGGAATTTGTCACGTTGGAAGGTCCCCGGTCGGCAGTCAGTGAGTACGAGAGCTTCAGCGCGGCATGGCTGAACGTCGGCATCATCGATTTGAACCATTCTTCCTCATGAATGTTCCAAGCACCCGACACATTCCATGTGGGTAACCAGCGTGCCGAACGGCTCTTTCCGAGTTTGTTGGTACCTTCGTAACGGATGGTTCCGTTCAGCGTATACTTTCCCTGATAAGAGTAAGTAGCATTGCCAAAGAAGGCCACACTGCGTTCGTGCTTGTTCGTCAGCGTGTAGTAATCAGTATTGTCTTCCACCCCCTTCTTGAATGCCTGATAAGCATAACTGGGAATCTCACCCATGCTGTACTGCATACCCCAGCCACGGAACCAGTTGGAGTGACGGTCTATCAGGTTGGTCTCCATACCGGCATAGAAGTTGAAAATATGATCCTCGTTGAACACATCGTTGTAGCTCAGTGTGGCACGGAAGTCCTTACCAATCATACTGTTATTGGTACGCTCATAGATACCGCCATTGGGCAGAATACTGATGGGCAAGGCATAAATATCATCGGGGTCGGTATAAAGCAACGGATTACGGTCACGGATGGTAGAAGTGCCCATTTCACGATAAGCAAGCGCCTGATTGGAAGAATCCAGAATGTAGTGTTCTTGCGAAGTGGCAGAATATTTCACTGCTCCTAAAATACCCAATTCTAACTGACGGATAGGCTTATACTTCAATTCGCCCTGTACGCGCAGGTCGAAGATGTCGTAGTCCATGTAGTTGTTGTCCAATTCATGGAAGATGTTGAACGGAGCATAATTACGAGTGTAGAATGTATTGGCATCCAAGGCACGAGACGTATTCATGGCATACGAATAGGGATTGATGTCGAAATCGCGCTTCACCTCACCGCTCACAGCGTCTATATCGCTACTCAGTGTGCCAGGTGCCTTCTGTTTACGGTAGCTGGCGCTGCTTATCAAGGAAGCCGTCAACTTCTTGGAAATGTTGTAATTGGAATTCAGATTGGCCGTATAACGTTCCACCTTGCTAGCTTTGGTCCATCCGGGATCTACCATGGCACTCAGTGAGGCATAATACTGTGCTTTATCCGTACCTGACGAAATGCTGACCGAATGATTGTGCTGTACGGAATTGGAGAAAAGCTGGTCGAACCAATCGGTGTTGCGATACTCGGCCGCACGCAGATAGGCCGTTTTCGCCTCTTCCGTATTGGCCAGTCCGAACTGCCCCGTCACGGGATCATAGGTACTAATCAGTTCATACATTTTTCCATAAATACCGCTGTCGGCAGAATTGGATACTGTAGCATAGTTCAGATACCCCTTCTGCTGCAACTCCTGATAAACGGACATCTGGTCCTGCGAATTCATAATATTGAACTGTCGGTAGCTCGGTTTCAACCTCATGGTGTACTCGCCGGTATAACTGATGCGGCTCTGTCCGCTCTTACCCTTTTTGGTAGTGACAACGATAACGCCTGCCATGGCGCGTGCACCATAGATAGAGGTAGCGGAACCATCTTTCAATATCTGGAAACTCTCAATGTCATCTGAGTTCAGTCCGGCAATGGCCGAAGAAATCAGCGTATTCGGGTCACCGGAAGAAAGTTCATCGGCACTAACATCGACTACATCGTCCATGATAACGCCGTCCACCACCCACAACGGTTTAGAACTACCATAAATAGACGTAGCTCCGCGCACGCGAATTTTCGGTGCTGTACCGAAAGTACCGGACACGTTTTGCACCGACACACCGGCAGCACGTCCTTCGAGCGAGCGACTGATATCGGCCATACCATCCAGCTTCACGTTCTCGCTACTCAGTTTAGTGGCAGCTCCCGTAAACAATCGCTTGTCCATCTTCTGCATACCTGTCACCACCACTTCATCAAGCAATTCACTGTCGCCTTGCAGCACGATTTTCAATTCTTTACCAGTAATGTGTACTTCCTGCGACTTCATGCCGACAAAAGAAACCACCAGTGTCTTGGCCGAAGCTGGTACATTGGACAAAGTAAAGTTACCATCTACATTGGTGATGACACCAATCTTTGTACCTTTCACTTGCACAGATGCTCCAATAACCGGCAGACCGTCTTCTTCTGCTGTTACGGTACCGGTCACTTGCTTGTTTTGGGCAACTGCCAAACTTGCACGAAAGCACAAACAAATCAACAAGAAAATTAACCTTATTTTCATAAACTTTCAGTTTTTGACGGCTTAAAAAAGCCATCTGGTTTACTAAGATTTTATTAATAACACTGCAAAAGTATTAATTATGCAGAATATTCCAAGCAAAAACTACGAAAAATAGATTATTTCACCTCAAAAAAAACATCACAATTGTGCAAGTCCATCACAAAAGCCATTAAAAAGCACTCTTAATTTTATAAGAAATTAACCCGTAATAAAGTTAACTTAGAAATAAATGAAAGCCCGGGACACAACACTTGGCCATTCGGCCTCTCTTATCCTAATTATGCGTTCATCTGCCGGAATGGTGATATCACCTTCTTGCCGTTCACTGCCAATATCCGCTTATGAGCCTCCGCAGCTTCACGAATGGAAAGATTCAGTTTGCTTGATAATCCTGTCTACGGAAACCGACATTGCCCCTGTACCACGGGCATGTTGCCCGAATATCTGCTCAACGCTAAAGCTGGTAAATGAAACTAAAAAAGCATCATTAAGTAATGTAACGTGAGTACGATATAAGGGCCGCATGGTAATTCTCCTCCTCCCGGGAGGAGGGGAAGTACCATGCGGCATGTGTGAATCGCTTATATCGAACTCACGTTAATGTAAGCTAATGAAAGCCAATTGCTTAAATATTACAACTGGATGTTATAAATTTAATACATTTATCGATATATCCCTAATATACAAACGGATAAATACAACATTTACACCAAAATGGCGTTAAAAAAATCGGATTATATATTTACTTTAGGAATGAAAAGGAGACTGTTTTTCCAGAGGAGCCCATTCAGGCCTGCTCCGTATCTGCTCCGTACCATCTCCGTATCATCTCCGTATAAGGGTACCTTTATCCGGACCAGGTACGGAGCGGGTACGGACCGGGTAGGTTGCGAGTAGGGTGTGGGTAGGGTGTGGATAAATTGGATACCTATTATATGAAAGTGAACAATACAATCGACGAACCGGTGAAAAAGACTACAACTTTGTACCGGCTCGAAAGATTGTCGTAGAAATATTCTATAGGATTAGAAAAATTATCATGCAAAGGTTTTTAAGGCAACCATTCAATCGGTTTATTTTCAGTAAACCTCCTCTCTACAAGAGAGGAAGATTTCAGGGGAGTCCCCGGCCTGTGAAAGTAGGGGACTCTCTTTTTAACTTCCTGATGGAATATGCTCCAGCCTACAGAAGCCTTCCGACCGATTGCAGTAGTTTTTCGATATCTTCTTCCGTGGTATCGAAGGAGGTCACGAAACGGATTTCGTGGATGGCTTCATTCCAAAAGTAAAAGAAGTACTCTTTCAGCAATTGGTCGATTACCGGACGGGGCATTGTGAGAAATAACTGGTTGCTCTCCATCTCCTGTGTGAAATGTACGCCAGGCAATTTCTTCAACCCGTCATAGAGAATCTTCGCCATGCGGTTGGCGTGTGTGGCGTTTTTCAGCCAAAGGTCATCCGTCAGGTAAGCGGTGAACTGGCAGGAAAGATAGCGAAGCTTCGAAGCAAGTTGTGCCGACTGCTTGCGTACGAAACGAGCCTCTTTCTTCAAGTCGGGATGGAAAACAATCACGCTCTCGCCCAGCATCAGCCCGTTCTTGGTGCCGCCGAAACTGAGGACATCGATTCCGCAATCTGCCGTCAGCTCCCGGAAGCTGAGGTTCAAGGCTGCACAGGCGTTGGCCAGACGGGCTCCGTCCATGTGGACATACATGCCGTGCCGGTGGGCCAGCTCTGTCAAAGCCCTAAGCT
>CAMWRY010000040.1 GCA_947176775.1 uncultured Bacteroides sp. | reverse complement strand
GGTGGCGGTGCCACGCGAATGTACCATCGGCAATTTGCCGCAGGTGATGATTCTGAGTGACTAACGGACCGTGATGCAGGAGGCCGAACTGGCTTTTGAGCATATCTTCGAAATGCAGGCGGACATCGAGCGCATGAATCAGCAGCTGGCCGAGCGTACGGACTATGACAGCGAGGATTATCAGAAGCTGATAGACCGCTTCACCCACGAGAACGAGCGCTTCCTGATGATGGGCGGCACAAACTACCGCGCCGAGATAGAGCGCACGCTTCAGGGGTTGGGCTTCGGCCGTGAGGATTTCGACCGCCCCACAAGCGAGTTTTCCGGTGGCTGGCGTATGCGTATAGAGCTGGCCAAACTGCTGCTCCGCCGTCCGGACGTACTGCTGCTGGACGAGCCGACGAACCATCTGGACATAGAGAGCATCCAGTGGCTGGAGAACTTCCTGGCCACCAGGGCCAATGCAGTAGTACTCGTCAGCCACGACCGCGCTTTCCTGAACAATGTCACCACTCGCACCATCGAGATAACTTGCGGACGCATCTATGACTACAAAGTGAAATACGATGAGTTTGTGACGCTTCGCAAGGAGCGCCGCGAACAGCAGCTCCGCGCCTACGAGAACCAGCAGAAGCAGATAGAGGACACCGAAGCCTTCATTGAACGTTTCCGCTACAAGGCCACAAAGGCTGTGCAGGTGCAAAGCCGCATCAAACAACTAGAAAAGATAGAACGCATCGAAGTGGACGAGGAGGACAACTCGGCCCTACGCCTGAAGTTCGCGTGCAGCAGCCGCAGTGGCAATTATCCCGTCATCTGCGAGGAGGTGGCCAAGGCGTATGGCGACCATGTCATCTTCCACAATGTGAACCTGACCATCAACCGGGGCGAAAAAGTGGCCTTTGTGGGCAAGAACGGCGAAGGAAAGTCTACGCTAGTGAAGTGCATCATGGGCGAGATTGCGGACTATACCGGAAAACTGACCTTAGGACACAACGTGCAGATAGGCTATTTTGCCCAGAACCAGGCGCAACTGCTGGATGAGAACCGGACGGTGTTCGATACCATCGACCGTGTGGCGGTAGGAGATATCCGCCTGAAGATACGCGACATTCTGGGAGCTTTCATGTTCGGAGGCGAGGCTTCGGACAAGAAGGTAAAGGTACTCAGCGGCGGCGAGCGTACCCGTCTGGCTATGATAAAGCTGTTGCTGGAACCGGTGAACTTCCTGATTCTGGACGAGCCGACGAACCACCTCGACATGCGTTCCAAGGATGTGCTGAAGGAGGCGATACGCGAGTTCGATGGCACAGTGATCATGGTCAGCCATGACCGAGATTTCCTGGACGGACTGGCAACGAAGGTTTATGAGTTCGGCGGCGGACGGGTGAAGGAGCATTTGGGGGGAATTTATGACTTTATCCGGAGCAAGAGCCTCTCCCCCGACCCCTCCCCCGTAGGGAGAGGAGAGAGGATAGATACTCTCTTTGTGGCTGATAAGAATAAAAAGGGAGCTGCTACTTCTCCTATGGGGGAGGGATCGGAAGAAAGAATCGGACGGCTTTCTTATGAGGAACAGAAGGAGCGCAACAAAAAGCTCAAGAAGCTGGAACGCCGCGTGGCGGACTGCGAGGCGGAGATTGAACAGACTGAATCGGCTATCTCCATCCTTGAGGCCAAGATGGCTACGCCGGAAGGGGCGTCGGATATGTCACTTTATGAACAGCACCGGAAGCTGAAGGAACAGCTGGACCGCGTGATGGAAGAGTGGGATGCGGCGGCGACAGAACTGGAAGGAATGAAATAATGTGCATCAGCACATTTTTAATTTATATAATTATGAAAGTGAATCATTTATTACCCTTTGCGGCTTTCTGCCTGATGACAGCGGCCTGCAACAGCGGCAAGCAGCAGGCTGAACTGACAGCCGGCATCCAGTTTGCCAATCTGGACACGACGGCAATGCCGGGCAGTGACTTTTATCAATATGCTTGTGGTGGCTGGATGAAGAACAATCCGATTCCCGACGAATACTCACAGTACGGCTCTTTCACCATCCTGTCGGAGAACAACCGCAAGCAGATTCAGGGACTTATCGAAGAACTGGCCGCCACGCAGCACGAGGCCGGCAGCGTGGCACAGAAAGTGGGGGACCTCTACAAAATCGTCATGGACAGTGTGAAGCTGAATCAGGACGGCGTGGCTCCCATCAAGGCTGAACTGGAACAACTAGCCGCTCTGAAAGAGAAGTCGGAACTTTATGCCTTGCTGGGCCAGATGCAGAAGAAGGGCATCGTGGCCTACAACGTGGTCTATGTCGGCGCCGACGAAATGAACAGCGACATGAATGCCGTACAGACCTATCAGACGGGCCTGAGCATGGGCGAGCGTGAATACTACTTGGAGGGTGACGAAGCTACTACGAAAATCCGCGAGGCCTTCCGCACACACGTGCAGAAGATGTATCAGCTGGCCGGATTCGACGAGGCTGCCGCCCAAAAGGGCATGGAAGTCGTGATGGACGTAGAGACTCGTCTGGCCAAAGCCTACCGCTCGCGCACGGAGCTGCGCGACCCCCATGCCAACTATAACAAGATGAGCATGGAAGAGCTGAAGAAGAGTTATCCTACCTTCGACTGGGACGCCTACCTCTCGGCCTTGGACCTGAAAGATGTAAAGGAAATCATCGTGGGCCAGCCTGCCTCGCTGAAGGCCGCTGCCGAAATTCTGGACACCCTGCCCATCGAACAGCAGAGTATCTACCTTCAGTGGAAACTGATTAACGCTGCTGCCGGAACTCTGAGCGATGCTCTGGTGGAACAGGACTTCGACTTCTATGAGCGCACCATGAGCGGTACACCGGAGATGCAGCCTCGCTGGAAACGGGCTGTAAGCACCGTAAGCGGTGCGCTGGGCGAAGCCGTGGGTCAGATGTATGTGAAGAAATACTTCCCGGCAGCCGCCAAGGAGCGCATGGTGAAGCTGGTGAAGAACTTGCAGGAGAGCTTGGGCGAACGCATTCGGAACCTGACCTGGATGGGCGACTCCACCAAGGTGAAGGCACTGGAGAAACTGGCCACTTTCCACGTGAAAATCGGTTATCCCGACAAGTGGAAAGACTACTCCACGCTGGACATCAAGGACGACTCTTACTGGGCCAATATAGAGCGTGCCAACGAATGGGAGCATGCCGAGATGGTAGCTAAAGCCGGCAAACCTGTCGACAAGGATGAATGGCTGATGACTCCGCAGACGGTAAACGCCTACTACAACCCGACTACGAATGAAATCTGTTTCCCGGCCGGCATCCTACAATACCCCTTCTTCGACATGAATGCGGACGATGCCTTCAACTACGGTGCCATCGGCGTAGTCATCGGCCATGAAATGACTCACGGATTCGATGACCAGGGTCGCCAGTACGACAAGGACGGCAACCTGAAGGACTGGTGGACGGCCGAGGATGCCAAGAACTTCGACGACCGTGCACAGGTAATGGTAAACTTCTTCGATAGTATCGAGGTAGCTCCGGGCGTACATGCCAACGGACGTATGACGCTGGGCGAGAACATTGCCGACCACGGCGGCCTGCAAGTCTCCTTCCAAGCCTTCAAGAAGGCTACAGCCGCACAGCCGCTGCCTGTATTGGACGGTTTCACACCCGAACAGCGTTTCTTCCTGGCCTACGCAGGCGTATGGGCAAACGACATCCGCCCCGAAGAGGTGCTGAACCGCACGAAGAGCGATGTACACTCTTTGGGCGAATGGCGCGTGAACGGTGCGCTGCCGCAAATCGGCGCTTGGTACGAAGCGTTCGACGTGAAGGAGAGTGATCCGATGTTCCTGCCGAAGGAGAAGCGCGTCTCCATCTGGTAAACGCTCTCCCTGATATTTCCTTGTTTACCCTCATAGTCGCTCGGAATGCCTTTATTTATAGGCGATTCAACCATAAGAGCGGCTATGAGGGTAAAATTTTACTCTCTCATAGCCGCTTGCTGTCATGTGTAAACAGTTGTACATGAATGATTCATGAGTACCATGAAGAGATGAGGGTAAAAAGGGTACTAACTAAAGAGAAAGAGTTGACAGGTTGAAAGGCGGCTGGAAAGGTAAAGCGGTAAAATAAAGCCGTTTCTTGCTGTTCTGCGATATTTTTCATAACATTGCACAATGCTTTAACACAATAATATTTAGAATCATGAAAAGAGTTTTTACAATGGCATTGCTTGCCTTTTTATCTGTGAACAACATGTATTCCGATAACGGCGAGGCGCAGAGTCTCGGCATCCAAACGAACGGCACGGAACAGTGTATCCGGCATTGCCGCCCGAACGATGCCAATTACACCGGCTGGGTGCTGCGCAAGGAGTGGAGCAACGGCTTCAAGGCCCTGCCTGATGTTTGCACCAACCTTTCTGAGTTTTACCACCAGTATCATAAGAACAAAGCACAATGGGATGCCGTGTTCAGCTGGCTTGCCAAGACGGACTTGCTCGCCATCCCTGCAGGGAAATATGACATACCGGGTACCGAAATATCCGCCAACGTGGAAGACGGAGTGAACGCTCCGCTGGAGAAAAGAGGGTCGGAATCGCATTACCACCACATTGACCTGCAATACGTGGTGAAAGGAACGGAGCGTTTCGCCCTGCTGGACCATGAAACATCTTATCCCAACGGAGCATACAAACCCGACATCATAGGATATACCTACGACCCGGCTAAGGCAATGTTCATAGACTCCACCCCGGAACGTTTCTTCCTGTTCTTTCCTTCGGACTGGCACATCGCAAAGATAAAGACAGACAAAGAAGACCAGAACATCAGAGTGGTGGTGGTCAAGCTGGATTATATAAAGTAACGATTTTTCCAAGCTAGTCCACTCGCATTTCCCATCCATTCCACCCAAGAGATACCCCCGTCCAGAACACTTTCTGAGAGGGGGTACCCTAAGATACGTACTGAGGGTACCTAAAATACGTACTAAAATACCCTCAGTACGTATCTTAGATAGGCTCACTACGAAAGTGTGAAACCATGCCTTTGGACATATCACAGTGAGGAACTCGTTTATGTTGTTTTTTATATGCTGTCCGCAGGCGCTTTTTGAAAAAATCGGCAGCCGAAGAGGAAAAAGCCGAATCTCAAGTTTAATTATACCTAATTTATTGTATATGAATATGTGCACAAACCAACAAAATTCGTAACTTTGCGCACTAATTTAAATATACGCGTACTTTTAAATAAGCAAATCATGTCTGAAACAAAAAGAATCAAAACAGCTCTGGTATCAGTGTACCACAAAGAGGGTTTGGACGAAATCATCACCAAACTGCATGAAGAAGGTGTAGAGTTCCTCTCAACCGGTGGAACTCGTCAGTTTATCGAATCTCTGGGTTACCCCTGCAAAGCAGTGGAAGACCTGACTACATATCCTTCCATCCTAGGTGGCCGTGTGAAGACCTTGCACCCGAAAGTATTCGGAGGCATCCTCTGTCGTCGCGGATTGGAACAAGACTTGCAACAGATTGCCAAATATGAAATTCCCGAAATAGACCTCGTCATCGTTGACCTCTACCCGTTTGAGGCAACGGTTGCCAGCGGCGCCGAAGAATCGGCCATCATCGAAAAGATAGATATAGGCGGCATCTCCCTGATTCGCGCGGCTGCCAAGAACTACAACGACGTGGTTATCATCGCTTCTCAGGCACAATACCAGCCGTTCCGCGACATGCTGTTGGAACACGGTGCCACGACAACCATCGAAGAGCGCCGTTGGTTTGCCAAGGAGGCCTTTGGAGTATCTTCTCACTACGACTCCGCTATCTTCAACTACTTCGACGGCGAAGAAGGTTCCGCCTTCCGCTATTCGTCCAACAATCAGAAGTCGTTGCGCTATGGCGAGAATCCGCACCAGAAGGGATACTTCTACGGTAACCTCGATGCCATGTTCGACCAGATTCACGGTAAAGAGATCTCTTACAACAACCTGCTTGACATCAATGCCGCCGTCGATCTGATAGATGAATTCAAGGATACGACTTTCGCTATCCTGAAACATAACAATGCCTGTGGCTTGGCTTCGCGCCCCACCGTACTTGAAGCATGGAAGGATGCGCTTGCCGGCGACCCGGTGTCTGCCTTCGGTGGCGTGCTTATCACAAACGCTGCGATAGACAAGGCTGCTGCCGAAGAAATCAACAAGATATTCTTTGAGGTGATTATCGCTCCCGACTACGATGTGGATGCACTAGAAATCCTCGGTCAGAAAAAGAACCGCATCATCCTCGTCCGCAAATCGGCCGCTCTGCCCAAGAAGCAGTTCCGCTCTCTGCTGAACGGTGTGCTGGTACAGGAGCGCGACCTCAAGGTAGAGATTCCCGAAGAGTTGAAGACCGTTACTACGAAGGCTCCCACTGCTCAGGAAATCGAAGACATGCTCTTCGCCAACAAGATTGTGAAAAACAGCAAGTCCAACGCCATCGTCCTGGCCAAAGGCAAGCAGTTGATCGCCAGCGGCGTAGGTCAGACCAGCCGCGTAGACGCTCTGAAGCAGGCCATCGAGAAGGCCAAAAACTTCGGCTTCGACCTGCACGGTGCCGTCATGGCAAGCGATGCCTTCTTCCCCTTCCCCGACTGTGTGGAAATTGCCGGCAACGAAGGTGTTACTGCTGTTATCCAGCCGGGTGGAAGCATTAAGGACGAACTCTCGTTTGAGTATTGCAACGAGCATGGTATTGCCATGGTGACTACCGGATTCCGTCACTTCAAACACTAATTTTTTTAATGTACTAATCTTTTAATATGCTAAATGCTAATGTACTAATGGCCGTTCGCCATAAAAGTGTTGCACATCTGCTTATTTACTTAATTTACTCATCTGCTCATTAGCCTATCTGCACATTAAAAGATTAGTACATTTGCACATTAATACATTATTCAAAATGGGATTATTCTCTTTTACACAAGAAATAGCGATGGACCTTGGCACCGCCAACACCATCATCACCACGAACGGAAAGATTGTGGTGGATGAGCCTTCGGTGGTAGCTCTGGACCGTCGTACTGATAAAATGATTGCCGTGGGTGATAAGGCAAAGATGATGCACGAGAAGACCCACGAAAACATACGTACTATCCGTCCGCTGCGCGACGGTGTGATTGCCGACTTCTACGCCTGCGAGCAGATGATACGCGGCCTCATCAAGATGGTGAACCATCGTAACCGCTTGTTCTCTCCCTCACTCCGTATGGTCATCGGCGTTCCTTCGGGAAGTACCGAAGTAGAGCTTCGTGCCGTGCGCGACTCTGCTGAACATGCCGGCGGACGTGATGTCTATCTGATTTTCGAGCCGATGGCTGCCGCTATCGGTATCGGTATCGATGTGGAGGCACCTGAAGGAAACATGATTGTAGACATAGGTGGCGGTTCTACGGAGATTGCCGTTATCTCCTTGGGCGGTATTGTCAGCAACAACTCCATCCGCATTGCCGGCGACGACCTCACTGCCGACATCCAAGAGTACATGAGCCGCCAACATAACGTAAAGGTCAGCGAGCGTATGGCCGAGCGTATCAAGATTAATGTCGGTGCCGCCCTGACGGAACTTGGCGAAGATGCCCCGGAAGACTACATTGTTCATGGTCCGAACCGCATCACCGCATTGCCTATGGAGGTGCCGGTATGCTACCAAGAAGTGGCACACTGTCTGGAGAAATCCATCTCTAAGATTGAGACAGCCATCCTGAGCGCACTGGAAAATACGCCTCCCGAACTATATGCCGACATTGTTCACAATGGTATTTATCTGGCTGGCGGCGGTGCCTTACTTCGTGGGTTGGATAAGCGTCTGACTGATAAAATAAACATACCGTTTCACATTGCGGAAGACCCCTTGCATGCCGTTGCCAAAGGTACGGGCGTGGCATTGAAGAATGTTAACCGTTTCTCATTCCTGATGCGGTAATGCGGAATTTATTAAACTTTCTCATTAAATATAATTACTGGTTCCTCTTTCTTCTGTTAGAGGTGGCCAGTTTTATTTTACTATTTCGCTTCAACCATTACCAGCAGAGCGTCTACTTCACCTCTGCCAATGGCATAGCAGGGAAGGTTTATGAAATATCGGGCAGCATCACTTCCTACTTCCATCTGAAGAAGGTCAACGAGGATCTGCTCGACCGTAACCTGTGGCTTGAACAGCGGCTCTCCTATCTGGAAAACGTATTGAAGGCGAAAGGCATGGATTCGACCCGTCTCTACAGTCTGGATCGCCTGAATCCCACAGACTACCGGATATTCAAGGCAAACGTCATCAAGAACAGTTTGAACCGAGCCGATAACTACATCACTCTGGACCGCGGCACAGCCGATAGTATCCGTCCTGAAATGGGCGTGGTAGATGCTAATGGCGTGGTGGGCATCGTCTATAAGACCTCCTCCCACTACTCTTTGGTCATCCCCCTGCTGAACAGCAAGTCCAGCATCAGCTGCAAGATTGTAGGCAGCGAATACTTTGGCTACCTGAAGTGGGAAGGAGGCAACTCTCGCTTTGCCTATCTGAAGGATTTGCCTCGTCATGCCGAGTTCAATCTGGGAGATACGGTCGTCACCAGCGGCTACTCCACCGTCTTTCCCGAAGGTGTCATGATAGGCACGGTGGACGATATGTCCGACTCGCACGACGGACTCTCCTACCTGCTGAAGATAAAGCTAGCCACCGACTTCGGAAAGGTGAGCAACGTGCGTGTCATATCTCGTAACGGGCAGGCTGAGCAGTGGGCCTTGGAATCGAGAGCGGAAGAATAGTAAATCCTAAACTGAATAGCCTTGTTAATAAATTATCTGCATAAAATAGGATGGTTCATCGGATTGGTACTGTTGCAAGTACTGATACTGAACAATGTACACATCGCAGGATATGCCACCCCCTTCCTGTACATGTACCTGATATTGAAGTTCGAATCGGACACCTCACGAAATACACTGATGCTGTGCGCCTTCCTCCTAGGTCTGGCCGTAGACCTCTTTTCCGACACACCGGGGATGAATGCCGCCGCCACGGTATGGGTAGCCTTCCTGCGTCCTGTCTTCCTGCGCCTGTTTGTGCCGCGCGACACGCTGGACGTACTGGTTCCGTCCATCCGTACAATGGGAACTTTATCCTTCCTGAAATACCTGGTAGTGAGTGTCCTGATGCACCATGGTTTCCTGCTGACCCTCGAATTTTTCTCGTTTGCCCATATCGATACGTTGCTCTTGAGGATAGCGGCAAGCACCCTGCTCACCGCAGCCTGCATCATGGCCATAGAGGGAATCAGGAAGAAATGAGATTGAGAATTATAAATTCATCATTCATCATTCAATACTAATATGAAGGATTATACACTGGAAAAGCGGAAGTATGTTATCGGGGCGGCGGCCATGGTCATCGTCCTCATCTACCTGTTCCGGCTGTTCGACCTGCAAATCATGACCGATGATTACAAGAAGAATGCCGACAGCAACGCTTTTCTGAACAAGATACAATACCCCTCACGGGGAGCCATCTACGACCGCAACGGCAAGTTGCTCGTATTCAACCAGCCGGCCTACGACATCACGTTCGTGCCGCGCGAAGTGACACAACTCGATACCCTTGACCTCTGCCGCGCCCTGAACATCACCCCCGAGCAATTCGACAAGCGGATGGCGGATGTCAAGAACCGCCGGATGAATCCCGGTTACTCCAAGTACACTCATCAGGTGTTCATGACACAGCTTTCTGCCGAGGAGTGCGGCGTATTTCAGGAGAAACTATTCAAGTTTCCCGGCTTCTACATCCAGCGGCGCACCATCCGCCAATATTCCTACAACGCTGCCGGTCATGCACTGGGAGATATCGGCGAAGTATCCAAACGTGATATCGAGAACGACAACTACTACATCCGCGGCGACTACATCGGCAAGCAAGGCATCGAGAAATCCTACGAGAAATACCTGCGCGGAGAGAAAGGCGTGGAGATTCTGCTTCGCGATGCCCACGGCCGTATTCAGGGGCGCTATATGGACGGACAGCTGGACCGCCCCTCCGTACCGGGCAAGAACCTGACCTTGGGACTGGACATCGACCTGCAAATGCTGGGCGAACGTCTGCTTCAACATAAAATCGGTGCCATTGTAGCCATCGATCCGTCCACAGGCGAGATACTCTGCATGGTCTCTTCCCCCTCCTTCGACCCCCATCTGATGATTGGCCGGCAACGCGGCAAGAGCCACCGGGCCTTACAGATGGACAAGCGGAAGCCGTTGCTGAACCGTGCCATTATGGGAGCCTACCCCCCCGGTTCCACTTTCAAGACGGCGCAGGGGTTGACCTTTCTTCAGGAAGAGATTATCCATGAGGACTATCCGGCTTTTCCCTGTTCGCATGGCTTCAACTATGGAAGCCTACATGTAGGATGCCACGGTCATCCCTCTCCATTGCCGCTGGTGCCTGCCATCGCCACTTCTTGCAACAGCTACTTTTGCTGGGGATTGTTCCGCATGATTGGCGACAAGAAATATGGGTCGGCGCAGAATGCCCTCACTGTATGGAAAGACCACATGGTATCGCAAGGATTCGGTTATCGGCTTGGTACGGATCTCCCGGGCGAGCAGCCGGGCTTTATTCCGAATGCCAAGTTCTATGATAAGTTTTATCGGAGTTCGTGGAACGGCCTGACCATTATCAGTATCTCCATCGGGCAGGGCGAGATTACCGCTACTCCGTTGCAGATAGCCAATCTAGGTGCCACCATTGCCAACCGCGGCCACTTCATCACGCCCCACATCGTGAAGGAGATAGAGGACAACGAACTGGACAGCCTATACCGCACTCCCCGTTATCCTACCATCGACCATGAATATTATGAGATGGTGGTGAGGGGCATGCGTGCTGCCGTCACGGGAGGTACCTGCCGCGTGGCCACCACCATCTTGCCCAACGTGGAGGTATGCGGCAAGACGGGTACGGCGCAGAACCGCGGCAAGGACCACTCCGTTTTCATGGGCTTCGCCCCGATGAACGACCCTAAGATAGCCATTGCGGTGTATGTGGAGAATGGAGGTTTCGGTGCCACGTATGGTGTACCTATCGGTGCCCTGATGATGGACCAGTACCTGCATGGAAAGTTGTCGCCCGAAAACGAGTTGAGGGCAGAAGAATTCAGTAATCGAGTGATATTGTATGGTGACGAGGAGAGATAGTATGTGGAAATCATTGGACTGGGTAACGATTGTCGTCTACCTGTTGCTGATTGTGTTTGGCTGGTTCAGTGTCTGTGGAGCAAGTTATGATTATGGCGACCATGATTTTCTGGACTTCTCCACCCGGGCAGGCAAGCAGTTTGTCTGGATTATATGTTCCTTCGGGCTGGGATTTGTGCTGCTGATGCTGGACGACTCCCTGTATGACATGTTCGCCTACCTGATATATATAGGGCTGATGCTATTGCTGATAGCCACGATATTCATTGCCCCTGACACAAAAGGGTCGCGGTCGTGGCTCATTCTGGGGCCTGTCAGTCTGCAACCGGCGGAGTTTGCCAAGTTTGCCACGGCGCTGGCGCTGGCCAAGTATATGAGTGCCTACTCGTTTACGATGAAGAACTGGAAGAACGCTTGCATGCTGGCATTCTTTATCCTATTTCCGATGCTACTCATCATCATGCAGCGCGAGACCGGTTCGGCGTTGGTCTATTCCGCCTTCTTCCTGATGCTTTACCGGGAGGGAATGCCGGGCGTAGTGCTCTTCTCGGGTATTTGTGCGGTGGTCTACTTTGTGGTGGGTATCCGTTTTGACGAAGTGATGATTGCCGATACGCCAACTCCTATCGGCGAGTTTGCCGTATTGCTGATGGTGCTGCTCTTTGCCGGAGGCATGGTGTGGGTCTATAAGAAGCGTTGGGAGCCTGTGCGGAATATCATCGGCGGTTCGCTGGGCGTACTGCTCTTGGCCTATCTGGTTTCGGAATATGTGATGCCTTTCAATCTGGTCTGGGTACAATGGGGACTTTGTGCGCTGACTATAGGCTATCTTGTTTTTCTCTCTTTGAGCGAGCATCATCTCTCCTATTTCCTGATAGGAGTGTTTGCCTTGGGTTCCATAGGTTTCCTCTATTCCAGCGACTACTTCTTCAATAAGGTATTGGAACCTCATCAGCAGATACGTATCAAGGTAGTGCTTGGTATGGAAGAAGACCTTGCCGGTGCCGGCTACAATGTGAATCAGTCGAAGATAGCTATTGGCTCCGGAGGACTGACAGGCAAAGGCTTCCTGAACGGCACACAGACCAAGCTGAAGTATGTGCCGGAGCAGGACACGGATTTCATCTTCTGCACCGTGGGCGAGGAGGAAGGTTTTGTAGGTTCCGCTACCGTGCTATTGCTGTTCCTTATTCTTATCCTGCGGCTGATAGCCGTAGCCGAGCGGCAGCAATCTCCTTTCGGCAGGGTGTACGGCTATTCTGTGCTCAGCATATTCCTGTTTCACCTCTTCATCAATATCGGTATGGTGCTGGGGCTGACGCCCGTAATCGGTATTCCGTTGCCTTTCTTCAGCTACGGTGGCTCCTCGCTTTGGGGCTTCACGATTCTGCTGTTTATCTTCCTGCGGATTGACGCCGGCAGAAACCGGAGGCTTTAGTTACTGCCTACCTCTCCAGTCTGATGCCGATATCGTTGATTCCAGGCAGATTTTCATCTGGCAGTGCATGAGTCACTTGGAAATGATAGGTACCGGAGCGGCCGATGCGGATGCTTCCTGCTGCCATAGCTGTCTGGTAGAGTCCGCCCCAGCCGTCGCCTTTCCAGATGCCATCTTTATCAGCCAAGATGAGCTGTATAGTATCCGTAGGGGATGCAATGGAGTCTTCGGCAATGTAACGGATGGCCAACGGCAGATTCTGATAAGGATAGTTGTTCCGATTGCGGACTTCTACAAACAGTTTGTAATAGGTCAGCGAATCGGTGACCTCTACGTCAAAGGAGAGTGTGTCGTTCCGTAACCAGCCCGTAGTGGGGAGCGATCGGAAGGAGTGGTATACAACCTGCCCGTCGCAAGCACTCAGCAGGCTTGCGACAGACAGTAGTAAGATACCTTTCAGGCAGAGACTTCTATTCTTGAACCGGTTTGTCATTTTGAGCAGGTTTTTCACCTTGAGGTTTAGGCTTGTTGTTACGGGGCGGACGGCGGTTCCGTTGTTGGCGTTCGCCTTGCTGACGTTCGCTTGGCTGTTCACCTTGCTTAGATATTGGTTTATCCTGCTTGGGCCTAGGTTGCCGTTCCTGCTTGGGCTGTTCTTTCTGTTTTTGGGGAATACCCTGCTGTTCGCCTCCTTGTGGGCGGTTGTTTACGCTCTTCTTCTTTTTCTTGTTACGGTTTCCGCCGCCATTGCTGTCACCGCCATTCTTGCCTTTACGGCTTCGGTCGAAGCGTGTCAGGCTTTCTTGTTCCAGCAAGTCTACCGTTTTTTTGGAATCAGAATAATGGGACTCTTCCGCCAGACTGTCAGGTTTGATGCCGCGTTTGTTCAGGCCGATAATCTCAAAGGCTCTTCTGCCACTGATGGTCACCAGATTGGCAGGGATACTCTTATCAGTCGAATAGGTTATCTGGTTGCTCAGAATATCAGCCTTGAAGAAGAAGAATTCACAGTCTTTGGTTTCCAAGATAATCTCACGTGAAGGCAGCCGCTTCTGCGCCTCTACGTAGCAGTCTACTTCGTAGTTAAGGCAACATTTCAGTTTAGCACACTGTCCGGCAAGCTTTTGCGGATTCAGGGATATGTCTTGGAAACGGGCAGCGCTGGTAGACACCGATAC
>CAMWRY010000039.1 GCA_947176775.1 uncultured Bacteroides sp. | reverse complement strand
GCAATTTGTTTAGCAGAGAACTCCATATATTATTCTTGTTAGATGGTTTCAAAACGCAAATAACGGACTTTTTTTTTATATTTCCTTGTTCTGAGGTGAATATTTTATACTTACTTGTGTAGATGTTGGTAGTATAAGTAGTACTTTTTTACTTTCACTCAGGTTCTTGTCTGAGCTGTGTCTGAAACATACCTGAGTCGTATTATCTCCGAATCCCTATATACGGAGCTAATGCGGAGCTGATACGGAGTTGATACGGAGATTGTACGGAGCTGATACGGAGATGGTAAATGATTCTACGGTTCCAAAGTTGCACTTCGGAACCGTAGAGGGACCTTTATGTGATTAATTTTGTTTTTCTTCGGTTGCTGCCGGGCGTGCGATGCCGTCTTCCTCGCAGCGCTTCTGCATGTGGGCGATGCGCTTCTGGGTTTCCGGGTGCGAAGAGAACATCTTTTGGATGTAGCTTTGCTTGTTGCCTGAGCCGCCTTCCAGTTCCATCAGTTTCTCGAAAGACATGACGATGCCCCACGGGTTTCTTCCTTTAGCTACCAGGAAGTCGTAGCCACAGTCGTCGGCTTCATTCTCTTGTTTCTGCGAGAACTTGGCATTCATGAGCGATTGCCCCAAGGTGCCGAGTTGTGATTCGGTGAGGGCTGCCACCTTGCCGCCCGTAGATGCTACAGCGTCCTTGAGGGCACCGGTGAGCAGTTCGTTTTTGAAGGCGTTTTTAGAGTGGCGCTTCAGTACGTGGCCAATTTCGTGGCCGATAACTCCCAGTAACTCGTCATCGTTCATGATGTCCATCAGCGAGGAGAAAACGCGTACACTGCCGTCGGGACAGGCAAAGGCATTGATGTCGATGACGTGATAGACCTTGAAGTTCAAGGGGATACCGTCGGCATCGGTAATGCCCTCTGTCAGTTTCCGGAGGCGCTGTGTGTAGGGGTCGTCCTCGGGCAAGACGGGGTTGTTGTTGTCCATCCACTCTACAGACTCCTTGACGTAAGCAGCCATCTGCTCATCGGTAAGGGTAAATGCTTGTACGGCTTTGGCTGCTCCGCCTATGGCTTTCTTGATGTTGAACTGTGCATAGGCCGGGCTGACGAAAGCCATGAAGGCCATAGCCATGAAGGTTTTAGAAATCACTTTTTTCATATCGTTTATAATATTGTATTGTTAGCAACTGCAAAAGTACAAAATTATAGTAAGAATGGAAGGTTCTCGGTCATTTCTTTCTTCATGGTTCGCTCAAAGCATTACTCTATTGGCGTTAAAGTAATGCTTTATCGGCGTTAAAGTGATGCTTTATCAGTGTTAAAGTGGTACTTTATCGGCGTTAAAGTGGTACTTTAAAACGGATAAAGAAAAAATAAAGTGGTATATCGTTGACTGATAACGCTATACGCTACCAGTTTTCTTTATCCATGTATCGGTCGAATTGAGGTTCTGTTTTGATGCCTGCCTTGCTGAACACATGGCGGATGTGTTGCTGCTCTTCGGGCGTGATGGGGCGTGTGCCTTTGCGACTGGAATAGAAATAGCTTTCGCAACTGAAGCATGCCATGACGTTGCGGCGCACTTGGGTGGCCACTTTCAACGGAAGTTCGTCGAAGAGATGTGTCATTCCTATGGCGAAACGGACGGGGTGGCTGTTGCGATAATACTCGCATTGGTCCGGCGAAACGAGGCTTCGGATGTAGTGCAAGTTTACGGTTTGGATAATGCCTTCGGGGTGAGGACTTTGGGAAAGTGCCTGTGCGGCTATGGCACGCAGGCAACTCTCTGCCTTGGGACAAGTGGTCTTGTCCGCAAAGCAGAGAGCGTATCCTTTGGGGATGTCTTGCAGTTGTAACATAAGCTTACAGGATTGCTTTCAGTTGTTCTGCCATCTGTGCCTGTACCTCTTGTGCTGCCTTCCGGCTGGCGGCGGCGAAGTTTTCCGTCTTGTCCACGTAGATGATGCCGCGGCTGGAGTTCACAATCAGTCCGCATTCCTTGGTCATGCCGTATTTGCAGACCTCTTCCAGCGAGCCGCCCTGTGCGCCTACACCGGGAACGAGCAGGAAGTGGTTGGGCACAATCTTGCGGATGTCCTCGAAGGCACGTCCTTGTGTGGCGCCTACTACGTACATCATCTGTTCGTCGCCTGCCCACTCTTGGCTCTTGCGTAGCACTTTCTCGAAGAGGCGTTCGCCTTGTGGGTCTTCCGTCAGCTGGAAGTCGTGCGAGCCTTTGTTGCTGGTCAGGGCCAGCAGGATGACCCATTTGCCTTCGTAGGTGAGGAACGGCGTTACGCTGTCTTCGCCCATGTAGGGAGCCACGGTGACGGAGTCGATGTTCAGCTCCTCGAAGAAGGTACGGGCGTACATGGCCGAGGTGTTCCCGATGTCGCCGCGCTTGGCATCGGCGATGATAAATTGGTCGGGATAGTTCTGCTTGATGTAGTTCACGGTCTTCTCGAAAGCTATCCAGCCTTTCACGCCCATGCTCTCATAGAAGGCGAGGTTGGGTTTGTAGGCGATGCAGAGGTCGGCGGTGGCATCGATGATGGCCTTGTTGAAAGCGAAGATAGGATCTTCTTCCTTCAGCAGGTGTTCGGGGATTTTCTTGATGTCGGTGTCCAGGCCTACACAGAGGAAGGACTTCTTGCGCTTGATGTTCTCGAATAATTCTTGCTTGTTCATGTCAATGGGGTTATAGATTTATAATTTATGATTTATGATTTCAGGTGTATGATTAAGGGAGACGAATGCGTCTTGTGGGTAAATCATGAATCTGGAATCATAAATCTTTAGAGTTCGCTCTCCTTCAGCCTTTCCGCATTCTCTGCCACGATCAGGTGGTCGATGCAGTCCTGGATGTCACCGTCCATGAAGGCGGCGAGGTTGTAGATGGTATAGTTGATGCGGTGGTCGGTGATGCGTCCCTGCGGATAGTTGTAGGTGCGTATCTTGGCGGAGCGGTCGCCGGTGCTGACCATGGTCTTGCGCTTGGAGGCGATGTCGTCGATGTACTTCTGGTGCTCCTTGTCGTAGATGAAGGTGCGCAGGCGCGAGAGGGCACGCTCCTTGTTCTTGGGCTGGTCGCGCGTCTCGGTACACTCGATGAGGATTTCCTCGACCACGCCCGTGAGCGGATTCTTCCAGTTGTAGCGCAGGCGCACGCCCGATTCCACCTTGTTCACGTTCTGTCCGCCGGCGCCGCCGCTTCGGAAGGTGTCCCACTTTATCTCGCCTTCGTTGATGACTACATCAAACTCCTCGGCTTCGGGCAGCACGGCCACGGAGGCGGCGGAGGTGTGCACACGTCCTTGTGTCTCGGTGGCAGGCACGCGCTGCACGCGGTGTACGCCCGACTCGTATTTCAGGGTGCCATACACATTGTCGCCCGTCACGGAGCAGACGATTTCCTTGAAGCCGCCGGCAGCGCCCTCGTTGGCACTGGAAACTTCCAGCCGCCAGCCCTTGATGTCGCAGTACTTGCTGTACATGCGGAACAGGTCGCCGGCAAAGATGGCCGCCTCGTCGCCCCCTGTGCCGCCCCGTATTTCGAGGATGGCGTTTCGGCCGTCCTGTGGGTCGGCAGGGACAAGCAGCAGCTTTATCTGCTCTTCCAGTTCCGGCTGGCGTTTCTGACAGGCATCCAGCTCCTCGCGTGCCATTTCGCGCATTTCGGGGTCGGTCTCGTTGGCGATGATTTCTTTTGCCTCTTCGATGCCGCCGAGCACCTGCATGTACTCCTTGCGTGCCTCCATCAGGTCGCCCAGCTCTTTATACTCTTTGGTCAGCTTGACGTAGCGCTTCTGGTCGGCGATGACTGCCGGGTCTGTAATCAGGGTCGATACTTCTTCGAAACGGGCCACGAGGCCGTCCAGCTTTTCTAATATTGTATTGTTTTCTGCCATAATTCAATCAATTAAACACAGAGGCACGGAGTCACAGAGTCTTATTCTCTTTCTGAATCTTTTAATCTAAAGAACTCTCCGTGTCTCTGTGCCTCTGTGTTCGTTCATTCAGCCAATCTTCTAATCCATTTATATTTTAGGGTCGCCATCCGGTAGGTAATCACTCCCCATCCCATCAGGGCAAGTATGCCGATGCCTTTGCGCAAGAAGTTTCTTTCTCCCCACGTGTCCAGCAGGAAGGTGAACATGCCCAGCAGGCAGGACATACCTACCAGTACGCAGAGGCTGACGATGATTTTCTTCTTCATATCTAACGAATCGGATTATAGTGTGACAATTTTGTGATAGTTACCACAATCGCCCTTCCAGCCACCACGCCAGCAATGCCGCCAGTGCCAGAAAGGCGATGACCAGCAATGTCCACGTCTTGCGAGAGAAGCGGTTCTTCTCCCGTTTTTCGGCGGGGCTGAAGTAGATACTGCCTACATGAGCCGCCCAGTCCGGGGAATAGGTAGCAGGCGTATTTGAGGAAGGGGCAATCCAGCCAATAGGCCACAGCAAGAAGCACTGCATAGATGCCTGCGATACCTATAAGCACCAGACAACCTTCATGTTCCTTTTGCTTCATCTTCTCTTTTCGTATCAGGCGATTAGTACTTGAACTCTCCGAACTCGCTTTGGATTATCAGTTCCTTCTTGTCGCTCTCTTCGATGCGGCCGATGATTTGTGCATCGATGTTGAAGCTCTTCGAGATGGCAATCACCTCTTCGGCATGTTCGGGAGAGAGGTAAACCTCCAAGCGGTGTCCCATGTTGAATACCTTGTACATTTCGCTCCAGTCGGTATTGCTCTGCTCCTTGATGGTCTTGAACAGGGGCGGAACGGGGAAGAGGTTGTCCTTGATGACGCGGCAGTTGTCGCCTACGAAGTGCAGCACCTTGGTCTGTGCGCCGCCGGAGCAGTGTACCATGCCGTGGATTTCGGGACGAAGGGCATCAAGCAGCTTCTTCACCACCGGCGCATAGGTGCGAGTGGGGGAGAGAACCAGCTTTCCGGCATCCAGCGGACTGCCTTCCACGCTGTCCGTCAGTTTCAGTCCGCCGCTGTAGACCAGTTCTTCGGGCACGGCTTTGTCGTAGCTTTCGGGATACTTCTCGGCAAGGTATTTGGCGAAGACGTCGTGGCGTGCCGAGGTCAGTCCGTTGCTGCCCATGCCGCCGTTGTACTCCTTTTCGTAGGTAGCTTGTCCGTAGGAGGCGAGGCCTACAATCACGTCGCCTGGACGGATGTTGGCGTTGTTAATGACATCGCTCCGCTTCATGCGGCAGGTCACGGTGGAGTCCACGATGATGGTGCGCACCAGGTCGCCCACGTCGGCCGTCTCGCCGCCGGTGGCATATACGCCTACACCCATTTCACGAAGTTCGGCCAGCAGTTCGTCCGTGCCGTTGATGATGGCGGAGATGACTTCGCCGGGCACCAGCAGCTTGTTGCGTCCGATGGTGGAGGAGACGAGGATGTTGTCCACGGCGCCCACGCACAGCAGGTCGTCGATGTTCATAATCAGGGCGTCTTGCGCGATGCCTTTCCATACGCTGAGGTCGCCGGTCTCCTTCCAGTACATATAGGCAAGGCTCGACTTGGTGCCTGCACCGTCGGCGTGCATAATGTTACAATACTCCGGGTCACCGCCCAAAATGTCAGGGATAATTTTGCAGAAAGCCTGCGGAAAAATACCTTTGTCGATATTCTTGATGGCGTTGTGTACATCCTCTTTCGATGCACTGACGCCTCGCATCATGTATCGTTGGTTACTCATGAGTTAATAGTTTTTTCAATTGAATGTGCAAAAGTAGTGATTATTTCGGTTACAGCCTTGAGTTTGTGCGAGAAATAAGTCTGAAACGAAAAAGCCGTATCGTGGACGCGATTTTTTTGTCCTCCGGGGAACTAATCGGAAAACTTAGCGTCATATATAGAAAACGAATGTATTAAGTATGGAACAATGTGACAAAGAAAAGCTGTTTACTTCCCTGGTTGCGGAGTACAAGCGCGTGATATATAAAATCTGCTACATGTATGCCACGGACGGGGAAAACTTCAAGGATCTTTATCAGGAGGTGGTCATCAACCTTTGGAAAGGGTTCGAGAAATACGAGGGGAAAGGCAAGCTTTCGTCGTGGATATACCGGGTGGGGCTGAACACGTGCATCTCCTTCTACCGGCAGGAGCGGCGGCATGGCGAGCGTACTTCGCTGGACACCCTCTACGGGCTGGAAGCGGAGAACGATGAAACGACCGTGCAACTGAAGGAGATGTACCGCCTCATTGCCGGACTGAGCAAGTTCGAGCGTGCCATCATCCTGCTGTGGCTGGACGAGAACTCGTATGAGGACATTGCCGAAATCGTAGGCATACCGCGAGGCACCGTAGCATCGAGACTGAAACGTATTAAAGATAAACTAACCAAACTGGCGAATAGCTGAAAACATTTGTAGAACGTATGGAACTGGAAAATTTGAAAAAGAACTGGAACATCATGGAAGAACGACTTGGACGACTGGAGATAGAGAACCGTAAACTGCTGCACCGGGCAGTGGACAGTAAAGTGAAACAGATGCGGCAAAGGCTGCTGCTGCGGCTCACGTTCATCGTGTTTCTGCTGCCGATGCTGCTTTGGCAGATTACGCGGCAGAACGAATTTGAGTTCAGTCCGCTGACTTGGGGGCTGGTGAGCCTGTTTCTGGTGACGATTCTCATCCGGCAGTGCACCTGGGCCTATCTGCTGAACAGGATTGATTGCAACCGGATGGCGGTGCGCGAGGTCTGCCTGGCAGAGGCGCGTTTCCGGCAGAGCTTCAAGGTGGGAATTGGTGTGAGCGTACTGCTGGCCATACCGATGCTGGCAGGTATGCTATGGGATATAAACCATTTGGGCGACCCGTATATTCTGGCAGGTGCCTGGACGGGGCTGGCCGTAGGAGTAATCTTAGGACTGCGCCTCTTCTTCAAGGCATGGAACGGGGTGAAGGAGTTGCAGGAGGCGATTGCTGACCTTGAATGAGGGCAAGCATTATCTTTTATCATTGAACCGCCACCCCAATCCCAGCATCAGATGATTCGGGTCGTGGAAGTTTTGTAACTGATAGCCCGTATGCAGGTAAAGGTGGCGAGTAAGCGAGGTCTTGAGGGCAAGCACCTGATACCATCCTTTCGTATCTTCTCCTTTGTGCAGGAAGTGATACCCCATGCCGAAGTTGATGGAGAAGATAGGCATCACGAACTCGCAGCGTGCCGACAGCCCCACGTTGAACTGCTCCTCGAAGGGTGGACGATAGAATTTCGGGTTCCCGTGATCGTCCGTACCGGCTTCATGCCACCGGATGTTAGCGCTTTCGTCATACTGGGCATCGAGCGAGAGGCCTGCGCGTAGCATGCGGTGGAAGTTGTACATCGGGTTGAAGTTGAGGCCCACTACGCCGAACGAACCGGGCACCAGTGTACTACCGCCGTACTCCTCGTCCACCCATCCGCGTATCTTGGTGGCACCGTAGAGCGTGAGGTCATAGCTGACGTGCGGCCGGAAGGGTAATCCTTGGGGCGGCAGAGCCGATTGCGCTTTGGCCAAGGTCTGCTTGTCGCCGAAGTTGCGCGTGATGCCTATCCGGGCGCCGAGGGTGTTGATGCCCGAGTTGGGATAGTGGGAGTTACCATTGGAGAAGTGGTTGCCTTCCAGGCCGGCAGTGAGGTTCCAGTAGGGGGACAGTTGCCAGTTCAGGAAGAAACCCAGATTGATGTAAGCGTTGATTTTGGAGCCTGTCACTATGTTGTAGGAATTGTAGTCTTCGTCATATTTTTTCCACCCGAAGGAGGCACCGAAGTTCCATTCGTAGTCTAAAGAGAGGCGAGGCGTGAGGCTGACGATGCGTGAACTCTGAAAGGCGTAGAGCGCTACGGGGGTGCCCATCTCTTCCTGATTGAACAGGGTGTTGACTGCCAGTCCGATGCCTTGCGTGGTATGTGGATAGAGCCGTCCGAGCCGGGAATCCGGGTCGAACTGGATGCCGTACTTCAAGTGTCCGGACAAGAAGGTATTCATGTGTTGCTGTTTGGCATTGTCCCCTTTGAAGAAGCTGTTGGTGGGGGTAAGGTAGGCAGGGCGCACGTCTACGGAGAGGTGGTGGATGGGGCGGTGCAGAGCGTGGGGTATTGCATAGGTCAGTGTGTCTGCTTCGATAGGTGTTGTAGTGGCTTGCGCCTGTAGTCCGTTGGTGGTATGCCCGGTGAAGAGTATGGCTATCAGTAGTTTATGGATGATTTTCATGGCTGTTTGTTATCACATTATTACAATATCGTCATTATTCTCGTGATGTTTCGGATAGGCTGTAAGCGTTTCTGTCGGTGTCGTACTTTTTATGTTACCCTGTACAGTACGTTTTTTTCCTGTCTTGACGTTATGCAAATGGAGGGTGTAGTGGGCGGAATAACTTTGGTATTGGGCTATGCGTATGATGCTGGTATAGCCCGGTTTCAGGGTCAGGGTGCGCATGACGGGCGGTTCCATATCCATGAAGAACATGGTGCTGCCATATCGGAAATATTCTATGTGGTCGGTTCCGGGTTTTACACCTTGCGAGATGTCGGCCGAGGGGACTACGATGGTGGGTGGTTCGTTGCCCGTCTGCACAAGGTGTATGTCGTCACTGCAGGAGAGGCTAAACCAACGTTTCAGGTTTTTGTTGAGATTGTAGGTGCGTTCTTCAGGTTCGTCTGTCCAGTTGCCGGCCAGCAGGTAATCGTCTTCTAAGATTTTGGTTTCCACATTTTTCGGGACAGGATCGTATTCGATGCGGTCTATCACGTAGCCACTGCCGGGCTGCTGTGTGAGGTGTATCTCTTCTTGTTGAAAGTAGTTCTTGTCGCCCACTGCGAGGTTGAATGAGAAAGGTTCTTTTGTGGGGTTGTCGCCCATGCAGATTTGCAGTTCGCGATCGTTGGGGCGGATGAAGGTCAGTTCGTAGGGAGGACAGTCGACTATGATTTTGCCTTTTATATCCAGACAGCAGTGGGTGCGTCCCATGTCGGTGCCATCCAGTGTGTAGAATTGTCCGGTGAGATAGGTGGTGGATATTTCGCTCATTTCGCCTTGATAGGCATGTTGCAACTGCCATTCCGAAGTATTGAACCGCAGGGTCAGTGTATCTCCATCACCGCTGAGAGTAGCTTCGGTAAGAGGGAGTTTGACTTTGTCTACAAACACATCATCGTTGCAGGCATAGAGCAGAGGAAGTAGTAGGAGGAGGAACAGATAGTTGCATGAGTATTTCATTGAGTAAGCCCGTTAATGGTTGATAACGGGCGTAAATATAGATGGAATTTGTGAGAGTATTGCTATTTTTGCCTTTATTAACGCCTATTTTGCGCCAGGTTTCTATTTCCTCCTGTTCAACCAATCCACTTACTGCCAGACAGAAGCCTACGTTAAGCTTCTCCAAGATGTTTTGGCAGTGTCTGTTCACTGTGTGGATACTGAAAGCCCCAACAGGCAGGCCAGTGAGCCGGCATGGATGAAGCACGTATCGGCCGACGTGTCGGTGATGACGTAACAAGCATGGCTTCATCCAGATGCTCGCGCTCCAGATGCTGGCTTGCATAAAGGGTGTTGAGTTCTTTCCGTAGTATGTCCATGGTTCGGCTTAGAATTCTACCTTCGGAGCTTGTTCGGCGCCTTCAGCGGCTTCAAAGTAGGCACGTTTCTCGAAGCCGAACAGTCCGGCAAGAATGTTCTTCGGGAAGCGGCGGATGGTGGTGTTGAACTCCTTGGCCACGTTGTTGAAGTTGGTACGTGCCACGTTGATGCGGTTCTCGGTGCCTTCCAACTGTGCTTGCAGTTCCAGGAAGTTCTGGTTGGCTTTCAGGTCGGGATAGTTTTCGGTGATGGCGAGCAGTTTGCCCAAGGCAGAGGTTACAGCACCCTGTGCTTTCTGGTACTCGGCCAGTTTTTCCGGGGTCAGGTCATCGGCATTTACTTTGATTTGGGTGGCTTGACTACGTGCTTGCATCACGCTCTCTAAGGTTTCCTTTTCGTGCGAGGCGTATCCCTTGACCGTGTTTACCAGGTTCGGTATCAGATCGGCACGGCGCTGGTACTGGGTTTCTACGTTGGACCACTGTCCGTTGACATTCTCTTCCATCGTTACAAGTCCGTTGTAACCGGTTACTCCCCAAACTGCGAGGAGAACTAACACTGCGATGATGATGAGGGTTGATTTCTTCATACTTCTGAATTTGTGGCCTCTCCCCCGATCCTTCCCCAATAGGGAGGGGAGGAGGAGAAAGCGCGGTTATTAATCTATTTAAACTTAATACTAACGATATACTATCTATTTTCTATTTTACTTACTTATATATGTATAATCATTTGTCAAACCAACTCCCCTCCCTATCGGGGAGGGGTCGGGGGAGAGGCTTAAAACCTTGACCCGGCTCCTCCTCCGCCTCCCATGCCTCCACCGAAGCTGCCACCGCTGAATCCGCCACCAAGGCCACCACTTCCGCCAAAGATGACGGGACCGCTTCCGCCTCCGCGGTAGTTTTCATCATACGATTGCTGGCGGCGCACTACTTGGTGTCCGCAGTTGCGGCAGGTGTAGGTCACATCTTCTGTTCGGATGCCGTTGCGGCGTGAGACCAGGGTACTTCTGCTACGTTGCAGTTTGTGCTGTCCGCAGTTGGGGCATCGGGTGGCGGCACGCATGGCGAGGATGGCCACAAATAGCCCGATGCCGAAGATGCCCATGAAGAGCAGTAGGGCGGCACCCACCGAGAGGTCCTCTTCCTCCTCTGTATCGTTCTCCATGCTGCCATCCAGGCGTGCGTAGACCGCACGTATGCCTGCTACCATGCCTTCGTCCCAGTTCCCGTTTTTCAGGTAGGGAATCATCTGCTGTGTCTGGATGCGCTTGCAGATGGCATCGGGCAGGTCACCTTCCAATCCGTATCCGGTATAGAACTGGATGCAGCGCTGGTCGGTCACCAGGAGTATCACCAGTCCGTTGTTCTTCTCCTTCTTCCCCACGCCCCATTCGTTGAGCAGGCGGTGCGAGAAGTCGAAGCAATCTTCCTCGCCGATGGAGGGGACTACGGCCACTACGGTCTCAATGCCCGTCTGTTGTTCCAGGGCGTAGAGCATGCGGTCTATGCTGTCGCAGGCAGCGGCAGAGAGGATACCTTCGGGATTGCAGACATAGCGTGTCTTGTCCTGAAGGTGTACTTTAGGAAGGTTTCGGGTGGTGTAAACCTTTTGTGCCTGCATGCCGAGCAGCAGGCACAGAAGAGAGGCGATGGCAAAAAATCGTTTCATATCAATGGATGTATTGGTCCACAAAATGCTTCACATGCTGCGTGTATTCCAGCGGATAATCCTTGTAGGAAAGGGCGTGTGCGGTGCCGGGAGTAATCCACAGTTCTTTCGGGTCGGGCTTGGCCTCGTAGAGCTTGTGCACCATCCACGTGGGGACAAAGGTGTCGGCATCGCCATGGATGAACAGCATGGGTAGTGTACACTTTCGTACTTGCTCCAAGGCCGAAGCTTCGCCAAAGCTCCACCCCAGCTCCAACTTGCAGAGCCAGCTTGCTGTGTGCAGCAAGGGGAAAGCCGGTAGGCCAAACTGCGCCTTCAGCTCTCCTCGGAACTCGTCCCAGGCGCTGGTGAAGCCGCAGTCTTCTACAAAACATTTGATGAAGGGTTGCCGGTGTGCGCCATGCTCCACTTCGCCTGCCGCCATCATCGTGGTGGCGGCTCCCATGGAGATGCCGTGCACCACCATCTGCGTACCGCCGTTGTTTCGGCCGAACAGCTCGTCGGCTGTGGCCGTCCATTGCAGCAGGTCCAGGCGGTCCAGCCAGCCCATCTGCACGTTGTCGCCTTCGCTCATGCCGTGGCCGTGCAGGTTGGGAAGCAGGATGTTATAGCCCAATTGGCGGCTGTAGAGATAGCCGATGTGCATCATCCGGATGGCATTGTCGGTATAGCCGTGGACGATGACGGCTGTCTTGTTCGTGGGATGTGCGGCTTCCACATAAAGCGCATGCAGCTTCTCGCCCCGGTCGCTCTCTATGTAGTATTCGCGCAGTGCTCCGGCAGCCTGCAAACTGTCCATCCAGGGACGTAGCTCCGGATATTCGGTCATCATATACTCGTAGGAGGCCTGTGCGTCGCGGCTGCGCGAGACAAGACCTTCGGGACGCAGGGCATAGCCCAGCATATAGTAGCTGCCGCACAACAGCAGTGTGCATAGCGCTGCCACCGTCAGGGCAAGGTATTTCAGTTTTTTTTTCATCTGTTCTATCGGTTCCAAATCTCCCATGCGGCAAAGGCTTGCAGCAACAGCATCTCTAGTCCGTTCTTGGTGACGGCTCCCTGTGCCTGCCCTTTCTTCATGAAGAGGGTTTCATTTGGATTGTATAACAAATCGTAGAGCAAATGGTTCGGGGTCAGCAGCTCGTAGGGGATATTCGGGCAGAAATCCACGTTGGGGTACATGCCCACGGGGGTACAGTTGACGATGACCGTATGTTCATGCATCACCTCCGGGGTCAGTTCCTCGTAGGTGAGGCACTTGTTGTCTTTCTTAGTGCGCGAGACGAAGGTGCAGGGGATGCCCAGATTCTCCAGACCACGGTATACGGCTTTCGAGGCACCGCCGGTACCCAGTATGAGGGCTTTCTTGTGATGGGGCTGGAGCAGAGGTTCGATGGATTGGGTGAACCCGATGATGTCTGAGTTGTAGCCCACCAGTTTCACCTTTCCTTTGGGGAGGCGAATGATTTTGATGACGTTGACAGCGCCGATTTTAGCCGTGTCCTTGTCCAGTTCGTCCAAGTATTTAATCACCTGTTCCTTGTAGGGGATGGTCACATTGAGTCCGCAAAGGTTCGGGTTTTCTTCTATCACTTCCATGAAGTCCTCGATGCGCGGAATCTCGAAATTCACGTATTCGGCATCGATGTTTTCCGCCTTGAATTTCTCGTTGAAATACCCGATGGAGAAGGAGTGCTTCAACGGGTAGCCTATTAAACCGTATTTCTGCATAATGAAGATGTGTTAAAGTATAGATTCATTTTTTATTTTCTGGCTGTGTATAGCGTGCACGTTCCAAAGGTCAGCCGCTTGAAGCGTACTTCGCTGAATCCGGCCTTACGGATAACCTCCTGCATCACTTCGCCTTGCGGAAAGGCCCGAATGCTCTGCGGCAGGTAGGTGTAGGCACTGTTGTCTTTGGAGATGCATTTGCCGATGAGGGGGATGACAACTTTGGAGTAGATGGTAAACAGCTGCTTCATCGGAAAGCGGTCCGGGGTGGAAAGTTCCAGGATGACCAGATGTCCGCCGGGGGTAAGTACGCGACACATTTCAGAGAGTCCCTTATCCAGTCCCTCGAAGTTGCGGATGCCAAATGCCACAGTGACGGCATCGAAACTTTCGTCGGCAAACGAGAGGCAGGTGCAGTCCTCTCGGGCAAAGGTAATCTTGTCCGAGAGTTGCGCCTGTTTCACTTTCTCACGTCCCACGTTCATCATGCCTTCCGAAATGTCGATGCCCGTCAGCGAGTCCGGTTGTAACTCTTGGCAGGCCAGGATAGCAAAGTCTCCGGTGCCGGTGGCAACGTCCATCATGCGTCGGGGCCGGAAAGGAAGGAGGTACCTGATGGCCTTCTTGCGCCAACTCCGGTCGATGCCCATCGACAATGTATGGTTCAGTCTGTCATAGGAAGGCGCGATGTTGTCGAACATCTCTTCCACCAGTTCGCTCTTCTTTCCTTCCTTGTTATAAGGCTTGATATGTTCTTGTGGGTAGTTCATGGGTAATGTGATGATAATGTGGCAGTTGTTACCCTATCACTTTGTCACTAAGTATTCCGTTACATTCTTCTCGATGCGTTCAGCAATGTTGCTGGTATCTTCCTTGATGAATTTCTCACCAGTGATGTGTTCGTAAAGCTCGATGTAGCGTTCGCTGATGGAAGTGACGATTTCATCGGTCATTTCGGGCACCTGCTGTCCTTCTTTTCCTTGGAAGCCATTCTCCATC
>CAMWRY010000038.1 GCA_947176775.1 uncultured Bacteroides sp. | reverse complement strand
ATACCCAATCGTTCCACCGGAAACAGGGAAAGCACCTGTTTTTTTATTCTGCCAATATGGAAATCTCGTAATTTTCATCTAAATTTGCATCAAAACTAATGTATTATGGCAACCTATAAAAGAATTTTATTGAAGCTCAGCGGCGAAAGCCTGATGGGAGAAAAGCAATACGGCATCGACGAGAAACGCCTTGCCGAGTATGCAGCGCAAATCAAGGAAATCCATGAAATGGGAGTACAAATAGGTATCGTGATAGGCGGCGGAAACATCTTCCGCGGACTGAGTGGTGCCAACAAGGGATTCGACCGCGTGAAGGGCGACCAGATGGGTATGCTGGCCACCGTCATCAACAGCCTTGCCCTCAGCTCGGCCTTAGTGGCCATCGGCGTAAAGGCCCGTGTGCTGACCGCCGTGCGCATGGAGCCTATCGGCGAATTCTACAATAAATGGCGTGCCATCGAGTGTATGGAAGCCGGCGAAGTGGTTATCATGTCCGCCGGAACTGGCAATCCGTTCTTCACCACCGACACCGGCTCCAGCCTGCGCGGCATCGAGATTGAGGCCGACGTGATGCTGAAAGGTACCCGTGTGGACGGCATCTACACCGCCGACCCCGAAAAGGATCCTACTGCCACAAAGTTCCACGACATCACCTACGACGAAGTGCTGAAACGCGGCCTGAAAGTGATGGACCTCACCGCCACCTGCATGTGCAAGGAGAACAACCTGCCCATCATTGTCTTCGACATGGACACCGTAGGCAATCTGAAAAAGGTGATGCAGGGAGAAGAGATTGGTACGCTGGTGCATAACTAAGCGGTGCATCGAGAAAGAACGATTTCATCAAACCGCTCAACGAAGACAACTCATCTTTTATATTTTATTTAATAGGGTGGCTTTTCTTGGATATAAGATTAGTCACCCTTTCTTTCTATTGAGTAGTATTTATTTCGATTAAACCCAAAAAACTTCCTATAACCTGCTTAAATTTTCTTCAAAAAGTATTTTTATCCAGTTTTTTTAAGTATCTTTCCGACCCAATCAGTTTTCCTCTTTTTATTCGTTGCATGTCGCTATGCTCCTTTATGAAAACAGAAAAACATCTTCTAAACAGGATGACGAAACAGAAAGTGCACGATGTCATCTCCGGATCATCTCCGGATCATCTCCGTAGTATCTCCGGATGATCTCCGTACCCGCTCCGTACCAGCTCCGGATCATCTCCGGATAGGCTCCGGATAGACTCTGCTCCCATGGATCCGGAGCTGGCGCGGTTCAGGTACTGCTCAGGTATTGCAATTACGTTTTTACGAACTTTTTCTCTATTTTCAATTCCCAATTCTCAATTTAATACTTATATTTGCAAAGTTTCAAATCAAAAGCTATTTCAAAAACGCAAAACAATATGAAAGACGTAAAAGACATCTTAGACGAAGCGCAAGAGAGTATGGACATGGCCATCATGTATCTGGACGAAGCATTGGCCCATATCCGTGCCGGAAAGGCCGACATCCGTCTGCTGGACGGTATCCGCGTAGATTCTTACGGAAGTATGGTTCCTATCAACAATGTAGCAGCCGTAACTACTCCGGACGCACGCAGCATCGCCATCAAGCCATGGGACAAGAGCATGTTCCGCGTCATTGAAAAGGCCATCATCGACTCTAGCCTCGGCATCATGCCCGAAAACAATGGTGAAATTATCCGCATCGGCATCCCACCCCTGACTGAAGAGCGCCGTAAACAACTGGCCAAGCAGTGTAAGGGAGAAGGCGAAACAGCCAAAGTCAGTGTGCGCAACGCTCGCCGCGATGCCATTGATGCCCTGAAGAAATCCGTGAAAGACGGACTGGCCGAGGATGCCCAAAAAGGCGGCGAAGAGAAATTGCAGAAGATTCACGACAAGTTCATCAAGCGAATTGATGAAATGCTGGCTGCAAAAGACAAAGAAATCATGACCGTTTAATTTAGGAGAATTAAAGTGATAAAGTGATGGGGAATTAAGTAATTAAGTGATGGGAGATAAAGTGATAAGTGAGAGATGATAATTAAAGTGGACCGTGTTGTACAACACACGTGGTAACTATCATCCATCACTTTCTATCTATCACTTAATCACCAATCACCTTACCACTTATCACTTTATCACCCACCACCTTATCACCTTATTATTTTGAGAGGACTCGTTATAAAAAACACCGGAAGCTGGTACTTAGTGCGTACCGATGACGGAAGAGACATCGAATGTAAAATCAAAGGAAATTTCCGGCTGAAAGGCATACGGAGCACTAATCCCGTAGCCGTAGGCGACTATGTGAAAATCATACTGAACCAGGAAGGAACGGCCTTTATCAGCGAGATAGAGGATAGGAAAAATTATATCATCCGCCGTGCCTCCAACCTCTCCAAGCAATCGCATATCCTTGCCGCCAATCTGGATCAATGTATGCTCATCGTGACGGTGAATTATCCTGAGACTTCCACCACCTTTATCGACCGCTTTCTTGCCTCTGCCGAGGCATACCGTGTTCCCGTCAAAATCATCTTCAACAAGACGGATGCCTACAACGAGGAGGAGATGCGCTACCTGGACGGCCTCATCCACCTCTACACCACCATCGGCTATCCCTGCTTCAAGGTTTCCGCCAAGCAGAAAGAGGGAACAGACCTCTTGAAGAAGGAACTGGAAAACCGGATTACGCTCTTCTCCGGTCATTCCGGTGTAGGGAAATCGACCCTGATTAACACCATCTTGCCCGATATAGAGGTCAAGACCGGAGAAATATCGACCTATCATAACAAGGGCATGCACACCACGACCTTCTCGGAAATGTTTCCCGTCCCGGGCAACGGCTACATCATCGACACCCCGGGCATCAAAGGCTTCGGCACCTTCGACATGGAAGAGGAAGAGATAGGACACTACTTCCCGGAGATATTCAAAGTATCTGCCGACTGCCGCTATGGCAACTGCACGCACCGCCACGAACCCGGATGCGCCGTGCGCGAAGCGGTAGAGCAGCACTACATCAGCGAGTCGCGCTACGCTTCCTATCTGAATATGCTGGAGGACAAGGAGGAGGGAAAATACAGGGCGGCGTACTAAATAACGTAAATCGCTTATATCACGTTAAATACTATTTTTAACTCTTTATCCATTTAAACCTTTTCCCTTATTCACTGTCTAACTTGAGGCTAATTATATTACTACTAATACTACGACATGAATAAGAGAGTGAAATGGGGCATCATCCTCGTGATTGGTGCCGGACTGATTGGAGGAGGAATCTACTCCCAACTACCGAAAGAAAATGAAGAGCTGGCCGCTGCCGATAAGGTCATGGCGGGCCAACGCGGCGGAAAAAGAATTCTGAACGTAAACGCTAAAATCATAAAGCCACAACTGCTGAAGGACGAAATACAAATCAGCGGCAGCCTGCTGCCGGACGAAGAAGTGGACCTCTCCTTTGAGACCTCGGGAAAAATCGTCGAGATAAATTTCGAGGAAGGCAGCGCGGTAAAGAAAGGACAGCTCTTGGCCAAAGTGAACGACCGGCCGTTGCAGGCACAGCTGCAACGATTGGTATCCCAGTTGAAGCTGGCCGAAGACCGTGTATTCCGCCAAAATGCCCTATTGGAACGGGATGCCGTCAGCAAGGAGGCCTACGAACAGGTGAAGACCGAACTCGCTACCCTGAATGCAGACATCGACCTGGTGAAATCGAACATCGCACAAACCGAACTGCGTGCCCCGTTCGACGGCATCATCGGCTTGCGGCAAGTCAGCGTGGGTACCTACGCCTCTCCCTCGACCATCGTGGCGAAACTTACCAAAATTTCTCCGCTGAAAGTGGAGTTTGCCGTACCGGAGCGCTATGCCAATGACGTGAAGACCGGTGCCGGACTGGCCTTCACGCTCGAAGGGAAACTGAACGCCTTCCATGCCACAGTCTATGCACGCGAATCGAAGATAGACCCTACGACACACACCCTGACCATCCGCGCCCTCTACCCCAATGCCAACGGTGCCGTCCTTCCGGGCCGCTACGCCAGCATCAAGCTGAACAAGGACGAGATTCAGGATGCCCTTGCCATACCGTCCGAAGCCATCGTCCCCGAAATGGGAAAGGACAAGATATTCCTCTACAAATCGGGCAAAGCACAGCCGGTGGAAATCATCACGGGCATCCGTACGGAGGCTGAAGTACAGGTAGTGCAAGGCTTGCAGGCCGGAGATACCGTCATCACCTCGGGAACGCTGCAACTGCGCACCGGACTGCCGGTGACGCTGGACTTTGTCAATTGACAATGGACAATTGATAATTGACAATTGTCGTGCGGAATGACAATGCTGTCAATTATCAACTATCCATTCTCAGAAGATTAATTATCAACTATCCATTATCAACTATCCATCATCAAAGTGAACATATCTGAATTAAGCATACGACGCCCGGTACTCTCCACAGTGCTTACGCTGATAATCCTGCTGTTTGGATTCATCGGCTACAACTACCTGGGCGTGCGCGAATATCCGTCTGTGGACAATCCCATCATATCGGTCTCCTGCTCCTATCCGGGGGCAAACGCCGATGTCATCGAGAACCAGATTACCGAACCGCTGGAACAGAACATCAACGGCATACCGGGTATCCGCTCTCTCTCCAGTGTCAGCCAGCAAGGCTCGGCACGCATCACAGTGGAGTTTGAGCTATCCGTTGACCTGGAAACCGCTGCTAACGATGTGCGCGACAAGGTGTCGCGCGCACAACGCTTCCTGCCACGCGACTGCGACCCACCCACCGTATCGAAGGCCGATGCCGACGCCATGCCCATCCTGATGGTAGCACTGCAGAGCGACAAACGCTCGCTGCTGGAACTGAGCGAGATTGCCGACCTCACCGTGAAGGAGCAGCTGCAAACCATCTCCGACGTCAGCAGCGTAAGCATCTGGGGCGAAAAACGCTACTCCATGCGCCTCTGGCTGGACCCCATCAAAATGTCCGGCTACGGCATCACGCCCATGGACGTGAAGAATGCCGTGGACAAGGAGAACGTGGAACTTCCCTCGGGCAGCATCGAGGGAAACACTACCGAACTCACCATCCGCACCTTGGGACTGATGCACACCGCCGAAGAGTTTAACAACCTGATTCTGAAAGAAGACGGCAACCGCATTGTCCGCTTCAGCGACATCGGGCGTGCGGAGCTGGGACCTGCCGACATCAAGAGCTATATGAAGATGAACGGCGTGCCGATGGTGGGCGTGGTCGTCATCCCCCAACCGGGCGCCAACCACATCGAGATAGCCGATGCCGTCTATGACCGCATGGAGAAGATGAAGAAAGACCTGCCCGAGGACATCCAGTACAACTATGGCTTCGACAACACGAAATTCATCCGCGCCTCCATCAACGAAGTGAAACAGACGGTGTACGAGGCCTTCGTGCTCGTCATCATCATCATCTTCCTCTTCCTGCGCGACTGGCGCGTGACGCTGGTGCCGTGCATCGTGATTCCGGTATCACTCATCGGCTCTTTCTTCGTGATGTACCTGGCCGGATTCTCCATCAACGTACTTTCCATGCTGGCAGTGGTGCTGGCGGTAGGCTTGGTGGTGGACGACGCCATCGTGATGACCGAAAACATCTACGTCCGCATCGAGAAGGGGATGCCGCCCAAAAAAGCAGGCATAGAGGGGGCCAAGGAGATATTCTTTGCCGTCATCTCCACCACCATCACATTGGTGGCGGTGTTCTTCCCCATCGTGTTCATGGATGGCATGACGGGACGCCTGTTCCGCGAATTCAGCATCGTGGTGTCCGGTTCGGTGGTCATCTCTTCATTTGCAGCGCTGACGTTCACGCCGATGCTTGCCACAAAACTGCTGGTGAAACGCGAAGAGCAGAGCTGGTTCTATCGGAAGACCGAGCCCTTCTTCGAGGGGATGAACCGCCTCTACAGCCGCTCGCTGAATGCCCTGCTGAACTACCGCTGGATGACGGTTCCCTTTACAGGCGCCACCATTCTACTGATAGGCTTCCTCTGGAACACGATTCCGGCGGAAATGGCACCGCTGGAAGACCGCTCGCAAATCAGCATCAGCACCATGGGAGCGGAAGGCGTGACGTATGAATACATCCGCGACTACACCGAAGACATCAACCAGCTGGTGGACTCCATCGTGCCGGATGCCGAGGCGGTGACCGCACGCGTATCGAGCGGTAACGGCAACGTGCGCATCACGCTGAAGGACATGAGCAAGCGCGACTACACCCAGATGGCAGTGGCCGAGAAACTGTCTAAGGCAGTACAGAAAAAGACCATGGCGCGCTCCTTCGTACAGCAATCCTCCTCGTTCGGCGGACGGCGCGGCGGCATGCCCGTACAGTATGTATTGCAGGCCACCAACATCGAGAAGTTGCAGGAGGTGCTGCCCACGTTCATGGCAAGGGTTTACGAAAGCCCGATATTCCAGATGGCGGACGTGAACCTGAAGTTCAGCAAGCCCGAAGCACGCATCAACATCAACCGCGACAAGGCCAGCATCATGGGAGTCAGTACCCGGAACATCGCCCAGACTCTGCAATACGGCCTGAGCGGACAGCGCATGGGCTACTTCTACATGAACGGGAAGCAGTATGAGATATTGGGTGAAATCAACCGCCAGCAACGCAACAAGCCTGCCGACCTGAAGGGTATCTACATCCGCAGCGATAAGGGCGAGATGGTGCAGCTGGACAACCTGATAGAGCTGGCAGGCGGCATCGCTCCTCCCAAACTCTACCGCTACAACCGCTTTGTAGCCGCCACCATCTCTGCCGGACTGGCCGACGGTAAGACCATCGGGCAGGGCCTGGACGAAATGGACCGGATAGCCAAGGAGACGCTGGACGACACGTTCCGCACAGCGCTGGCCGGAGACTCCAAAGAGTATCGCGAAAGCTCGTCGAGCCTGATGTTTGCCTTCGTACTGGCCATCGTGCTAATTTACCTGATTCTCGCCGCTCAGTTCGAGAGCTTCAAGGATCCGTTGATTATCATGCTGACCGTGCCTCTGGCCATTGCCGGCGCACTGATATTCATGCACTTCGGGGGTATCACCATGAACATCTTCAGCCAGATAGGCATCATCATGCTGATAGGGCTGGTAGCCAAGAACGGTATTCTTATCGTGGAGTTTGCCAATCAGAAGCAGGAATCGGGCGAAGAGAAGATGGCAGCCATCAAGGACGCCGCCCTGCAACGTCTGCGCCCCATCCTGATGACCAGTGCATCGACCATATTGGGATTGATACCGCTGGCTTTCGCTACCGGTGAAGGTTGCAACCAGCGCATTGCCATGGGTACGGCCGTCGTTGGCGGCATGCTCATCTCTACATTGCTGACGATGTACATCGTCCCTGCCATCTATAGTTATGTATCTACCAACCGAAGTAAACTGAAAACCGAATGAGACATCTCCTACTTATGAAACGAATGATTCTACTCTTGATAGCCGCCGCCTGCACGGCACCTGTCCTCCAGGCGCAGCAGATGCCCGTCTATACGCTGAAGTCGTGTCTGGAACAAGGCTTGCAGAACAACTACTCCCTGCGCATCGTGCGTAACCATGAACAGGTGAGCAAGAACAACGCCACACCGGGCAATGCCGGCCTTCTACCCACCCTGGACCTCTCTGCCGGTTACCGGGGAACCGTAAACAATACCGAAACAAAAGCGCGCGCCACCGGAGAGACTACCCAAGAGAACGGTGTCTTCGACCAGACACTGGATGCAGGCATCAGCCTGAACTGGACCCTCTTCGACGGATTCAACCTTACGGCCAACTACCGGAAGCTGAAAGAACTGGAACGCCAAGGCGAAACCAATACGCGCATCGCCATCGAGGATCTTGTGGCCGACATCGCCGCCGAATACTATAACTACGTGCAACAGACAATCCGCCTGAAAAACTTCCGCTACGCCGTTTCCCTCTCCAAAGAGCGCCTGCGCATCGTGGAGGAGCGCTACCACATCGGCAACTTCTCGCGTCTGGACTACCAGCAAGCCAAAGTCGATTTCAATGCGGACAGTGCCCAATACATGAAACAGCAGGAACTGCTGCACACCTCGCGCATCCGGCTAAACGAACTTATGGCCAACCGGGACGTGGACCAACCGTTCATCATCCGCGACAGCCTCATCAACGTTGCCGCTACGCTGGACTTTGAAGAGTTGTGGAATGCTACCCTACAGGTCAACGCCTCGCTGCTGAAGGCTGCACAAAACAATACCCTTGCCCAACTGGACTATCGGAAAGTATGTTCCCGTGACTACCCTTATATAAAAATGAACGGCGGCTACGGCTATACGCTCAACAAGTATGACATCGCCGCCAACAGCCGCCGCAGCAACCTCGGCTTGAATTTCGGCGTCACCGTGGGCTTCAACCTTTTCGATGGCAACCGTCGCCGCGAGCGCAAGAATGCCCGTATCGCCGTGCAGAACGCGCACCTGGAGCGTGAGCAACTGGAGCAAGCCCTGCGCGCCGACCTCAGCAACCTGTGGCAAGCTTATCAGAACAACCTACAGATGCTGAATCTGGAGCGTCAGAACCTCGTCGCCGCTCGCGAAAACCACGAAATCGCCATGGAGCGCTACATGCTGGGAAACCTCTCCGGTATCGAGATGCGTGAGGCACAGAAGAGCCTGCTGGATGCGGAAGAGCGCATCCTATCGGCCGAATACGACACCAAGCTGTGCGAAATCTCCTTGCTGCAAATCAGCGGAAAGGTAACGCGATATATGGAATAACTCCTTACCCAAAAAATCACAAGCAAAAAAAGCCGCTCACGGAATATCTTCGGAGCGGCTTTTCTTTATCTTATAAAGCTGTAAACTATCATTTACTGCAATTCCACGGCTTCAGTTGCTTGAAGAAGTCGTTGCCCTTGTCATCCACCAGAATGAAAGCGGGGAAGTTTTCCACTTCAATCTTCCAGATGGCTTCCATGCCAAGCTCAGGATATTCCACGCATTCGATGCTCTTGATGTTGTTCTGTGCCAGGATAGCGGCAGGACCACCAATGGAGCCGAGGTAGAAACCACCATACTTCTGGCAAGCGTCCGTCACCTGCTGGCTGCGGTTACCCTTGGCCAACATAATCATGCTGCCGCCGTGGCTCTGGAAGAGATCTACATACGGGTCCATACGTCCGGCAGTCGTGGGGCCCATAGAGCCGCAAGCCATGCCTTGAGGAGTCTTGGCAGGACCGGCGTAGTAAATAGGATGGTCTTTGATGTACTGCGGCAGCTCTTCGCCACGGTCCAGACGCTCTTTCAGTTTGGCGTGTGCGATGTCACGGCCTACGATGATGGTACCGTTCAGCGACAGACGGGTGGAAACCGGATACTTGGTCAGCTCCTTCAGGATGTCTGCCATCGGCTGGTTCAGGTCAATCTTCACGACGTCGCCTTCACCTGCCTTGCGGAGTTCTTCGGGAATCAGTTCGCCCGGGTTGCTGTCGAGTTTCTCAATCCAGATACCCTCCTTATTGATTTTACACTTGATGTTGCGGTCGGCAGAGCAGGAAACGCCCAGACCCACGGGGCAGGAAGCACCGTGACGCGGCAGGCGGATGATACGTACATCGTGAGCCATATACTTGCCGCCGAACTGTGCACCGAGACCAATCTTATGAGCTTCGGCAAGCACCTGTTTCTCCAGTTCCACGTCGCGGAAGGCACGGCCGAACTCATTGCCGGTAGTGGGCAAGTTGTCGTAGAAATGAGTGGAAGCCAGTTTCACTGTCAGCAGGTTCTTTTCGGCCGACGTACCGCCGATAACGAATGCGATGTGGTAGGGAGGACAAGCCGCTGTACCCAATGTCTTAATCTTCGAAATGAGGAACGGTACCAATGTCTCAGGATTCAAGATGGCTTTAGTCTCCTGATAGAGATAGGTCTTGTTGGCAGAACCGCCGCCCTTGGTCACGCAGAGGAATTCGTACTCCATGCCTTCGGTAGCCTCGATATCAATCTGTGCCGGCAGGTTGCATTTCGTGTTCACCTCCTCGTACATGGTGAGGGGAGCGTTCTGCGAGTAGCGCAGGTTCTCTTCAGTATAAGTCTTGTACACACCCAGCGAGAGCGCCTCTTCGTCGCAGTAGCCGGTCCATACTTGTTGTCCTTTCTCGCCGTGGATGATGGCTGTACCCGTATCCTGACAGAAAGGCAGTATTCCCTTGGATGCCACCTCCGCATTGCGCAGGAAGGTGAGCGCCACGTACTTGTCGTTGTCGCTGGCCTCGGGGTCGCTCAGAATCTTGGCCACCTGTTCGTTGTGCGAACGGCGCAACATGAACGACACATCGCGGAAAGCCGCATTGGCCATTGCCGTCAGACCTTCTTTTTCAATCTTCAGGATGGGTTTTCCTTCAAACTCGCTTACAGAGACGTAATCTTTCGTAAGCAGATAATACTCGGTAGTATCTTTCCCTTTCTCGAACATGGGCTGATACTTGAACGGAGGTGTTGTTGCCATAATTACTCGTATATTTAGAATGTTTAAAAGTGATTCGGATAACAAAGGCAGCGGCACGCACTGCCTTCACAGAGCAAAGGTATAAACTATTATCGAAATAATTCTTTAATCGGGGCAAAAACACAAGAAATCACAATTAATTTATTAACCCTACACGAAAACATGCGCCTGCTATTTCGTCAAAACATTGAACGTGATGCAATCTACATCTAAATATGAACTTACAGACATGATACGATTTGTAGAACGGCAGAATGCGCAACATCATATCACACGAATACCTATCCATAGACCCTCAGGTAATATTCGCCACGGTAAAGAATCGGCTTCATCCCCTCCTCACCGACATCCGCCGAATATTGGCAGATATTGATGCCGGATTGAGGGATGATGAATTAACCGCGAACTGATATCCGCTGCATACGCCCTATCAGCTCATTCCCGAGTGCTGTCTTCACTTCAATGTGCTTCAGCACAGCCGTCACGAAGGGATTGCTTTCAAAGTCGCCGCGCACCTGCTCGAAGTCGAGTTTCTTCTCCAAACGCGAACCATCGGCACCAAAACCTGTCATGGAGGCAAGTGAGAACTCCTTTTTGGCATCTTCGTAAACCATGCGGTCAAGCCCCACTACAGCTTCCTTCCATTTCTCTACGATGTGTATGATGTCTTCTGCCGTTACATTTTCCGGCTTGATGCCATAGAACTCTTCCAGCTTCTCATACGCCCACGTCCATTCGTAGGTATAGTAGTTGCGATGCATCTTCTCGAACTCGGCATTGATGTACTTCAGGCGGTTAATCTTGCCGGACTCGATGCCGTCTATCAGAGCATCTATCTCGCTCTTGGGGGCAATCAGCCCGGAAATGTCCACCCACTCACCACTGCCGATGACCGTATCGGGCTTCAGACGGGCACGTATCTCCTCGTTGTTGCGGAAGTCAATGCCTTCCAGACGCTTGATGACAGAGTTACCAAGGAACTTATGGATGGCTATCTCATAAAACTTGATGCCTTTCACCAAAGCCGAATTGCGTATCTTGGCACTATGGAAGGAGTAGATGTCCGAAAGTTCACCGCTGGCATAGCGCAAATTCTGCAAAGTCGCCATGCCCTTGAACATCTTCTGCACAGTGTAGGGACTGAGCAGATTGTAGTTGATATAATCCAGCTTGTTCGGGTCGGTGCGTCCATCACGCTTCGGCCACTTCTGCGCATCGCGGATGGTACCCACACTGCGCAGGTTGACACCGGGCACCAGATAGGTTGTATTGTTCTGCTCTATCAAGTAGGAGAACGGCAGATTCGAGGTATCGGAATGGTTGACGTGACGCCCCATCACCAGCGAGAATGCCCCTACCCTTGCCGGCCACAAGATATAAGAATCGGACGTAGTCTTGGCACCGCGTTCCAGTGTCCCCTGATGAATAGGGCCCAGTTTGTACATGTGATTGCTCTGGTTAGAGCCCGAACCGGCATTCATGAACGAGAACATACCGGCAATGAGCAACGTGGACTTATGATGCGTCACCGTAAAGGGTCCGGCAAAGATGGCGCACGCCTCACCGTTCTCGCCTTGGCAATTACTGAAGAACAAAGAATCGGAGGCCGAATAGTTGTGTCCCAACTTGCATGCCTGACCGACAAAGCAGCGCGTCAGCATCGCACCGTCATCCACGTGTGAACCGGAAGAGATGATAAAGTCATCGCAAATCACCCCATGCCCGATATACACCGGAGCCACTTCGTTACTGTTGATGCTTCCGTTATACAGACGGCACGTTCCGCAAATGTGACAATAATCTCCGATACGCACATTCTTGATGGAACCGGTATTCACTATCATCACATGGTTCCCGATACTGCCCACGGCAGAAGCATGCTTGTTGGAATAGAAGTCCGTGATGTCCTTCATGCGTGCAATCAACTCCGGACGATGCCGATAAAGTGCCAGGATATAAGCTTGGTGAGCAGAGAGTTTATCATTAATCAGTACCTCGCGACCTCCCGTTTCATTCAGAACGGAAACTTCCACTCCATTGCCGAACTTCGACACACCGTCCACCAACATGATATCCACATTCTCAATGAAGGTATCGTGCCCGATTTCATAATTGGCAATGTAGTTTTGGATGTTCTCAATGCAACAGTTATCTCCCACCGTCACATTATGAAGTGTCACATGCCGCAACCCGGAATGTTTCTTGATTCCTCCCGGCAACGTGAACTCTGATTGAAACAACCCTAAACGCACTTCGCCCGAGAAACGGGTATGATGTACAAACTCTGTCGAGAATCCTTCTACAACAGTTACTTTTCCCCAATCGTCAGCCAGACATGACTGCCCTTCTAACCGTAGGACTTCGTCCTCAGTCAGTTTTCTATAATCCATAACCATACAATTTTAGTTCACCACAGATTATTCTTCCAGTGTAAATCCGGACATTCTATAGTGAAAATCATTCTGCACCTTCTTCGTAAGTCTGATAAAGAAAATCATTATAGGGGTACTTCTGCACATGCAACTGCTTCACACGCTGGTAAACCACCCTCTTCAGTTCCTCCATATTAATCTTTTCGCGTGCCGAGATAAAGAGGCAATTATCCTCCATCTTGGCCATCCACGTCTTCATCAGTTCCTCAAGTGTCAAGTTCTCTTTGGTTCTGGGGGTAAGGTCGTCGGCCGCTTTCTCTATGTAAGTGTAAGCGTCTATCTTATTGAATACAAGAATCATGGGTTTACCGGACGCACCGATGTCCGCTAATGTCTTGTTCACCACTTCTATCTGTTCTTCAAAATCGGGATGAGAAATGTCGACAACGTGCAGCAGCAAGTCCGCCTCGCGCACTTCGTCCAGCGTAGACTTAAAGGAGTCTACCAAATCCGTTGGCAATTTGCGAATGAACCCTACCGTATCAGAGAGCAGGAACGGAAGATTTTCAATAATCACCTTGCGCACAGTAGTGTCCAGCGTAGCAAACAGCTTGTTTTCCGCAAAGACTTCGCTCTTTGAAAGCAGGTTCATCAACGTGGATTTCCCCACATTGGTATATCCCACCAGCGCTACGCGAATCAACCGGCCGCGGTTCTTCCGTTGCGTGGATTTCTGTTTGTCAATCTCCGCCAATCGCTCCTTCAGCAATGACATACGGTTCAGGATGATACGGCGGTCCATCTCCAGCTGCGTTTCACCCGGACCGCGAAGTCCCACGGAACCTTTACCGCCACCGGCACCAGAGCCACCACCTTGACGTTCCAAGTGGGTCCACAAACGTTGCAGACGAGGAAGCATGTATTTATACTGCGCCAGCTCCACCTGTGTCTTTGCATTGGCCGTCTGCGCACGCATGGCAAAAATATCGAGAATAAGCGAAGTACGATCCAGGATTTTAATCTTCAGTTCCGCTTCAATGTTGCGTATCTGCTTAGCGGAAAGCTCGTCGTCGAATATCACCATGCCGACTTCGCGTTCAGCCTCCTCTTCATTCCGGATATACTCCTTGATCTCTTCCAGCTTTCCCTTGCCCACGTATGTCACCGAGTGCGCCTGGTCCAACTTCTGTGTAAACCGCTTTACCACTTCCGCCCCGGCTGTCTCAGCCAAGAATGCAAGTTCATCCAGATACTCGTTAGTCTTACGCTCGTCCTGAGTCTTCGTGATAAGACCTACCAATACTGCTGTTTCTGCCTGCACTTCGGAAATTACAAATTCTTTCATTGCCATAGTTTCTATACCTTATTATATATATGTA
>CAMWRY010000037.1 GCA_947176775.1 uncultured Bacteroides sp. | reverse complement strand
CTGGCTCTTGCCATTCAAGCCCGGACGGAAACTTCCGAAATCGCCCAACCGCACTGTTGCCCCGATGCTTGAATAGGTGCAAAGCGCATCGACCAATCCATCCAGCACCGCCTTCACGATACCCCTCGGCACCATCCCTTGGCTGGTTACCTGGTCACACAATCTGTCAAAATTAATATCTGCCACAGAATAAGAAGCAGCCACATACTTTTCCGTTTTAGCGGCACCAATGCCCACCTTTCTCTTTCTTACTACATAACGAAATGCCATAATCTTGTCGTTTTTTAAATGAATAGAATAAAGTTTTGTTTTTGTGTTTTAAGCTTAAGACATGGCAAATGTAAGGGGTTTCCCTCAACTAAAAAAACGTTTTTGCGAAAAGCGTTCCCATCGGAGATACTTATTTGCAGCAGAAACCATAAAAACTATGGATTTATTTCACAAATGATAATTTTATTTGTACTTTTGTGTTATCGTAACCGCTGTTACGGTAATAACAATTGGGGCTCTCTCATTATGAGAATCACAAAACTTAACTCATACTTATATACAAGAATCACATATTTCTACCTTATATACTACTAATTAATTGCAAAAAATCAATATTATTAATACCTTTGAGCAGCGAATTTAATTCGTTAGACAGCTGTTTACTTTTCGTTAGACATCCGTTACCATTTTGTTAGACAGTGTTATCTTTTCGTTAAACAGCTGTCTAACGAATTAAATTCGCCGTTTCGGAGCATAATCCTGTGCAACGGGACGGATAAAAACGTTGAATTAATACATTAATAGATATGAGCGCTTATTACGATTTATACCAAAACCCCAACCCTACATCGGAAAAGGGGGAAGAGAAGCCCCTGCATGCCCGTGTTTTACCCAAAGGCACTATTACCGCCGACCAGTTTCGCGAACTGGTGCACAAGGCGACCGGATTCAGTCCTGCCATCCTTGATGGTACGTTGCAGGCGATAACGGACGAACTGCACAGCTGGCTGTCCGACGGATGGACGGTCGAAGTGGGTGAATTGGGATATTTCTCCCTGTCGCTGAAGTGCGACAAGGTGGTGACGGACAAAAAGGAAATCCGCTCCCCGTCCGTGCATTTCCAGAATGTGAACCTGCGCATCAGCAACAAGTTCCGCAACCGGTTCGCAACGATGGAGCTGGAACGAAAGGCATCACCCTACGTCTCGCACTCCCAGCTGACCCCGAAGCAACGGAAGAAAAAATTGTTGAAACACTTGGAAAAGCACAGCTGCATCACTCGCGCCGATTACGAGCAACTGACCGGCAGGGCGAAGCACCAGGCGGTGGCCGACTTGAACGGGTTCCTTGAAGAGGGCATCATCCGCAAGTACGGCAGTGGGAGGACGGTGGTGTATCTGAAGGCCTGAAGCGGAAGGGGCACATGGAGTAACTACCTATTTTCCGAAATAGCATGATCAATACACTTTTCAATAGAAAATCGCATCAAGAACATACACTTTTCAATAGAGCATTCCCGTCAAAAGCTTGTTTTGGGAAAGTTTACCCTATCTTCCACTCCCCTATCGTACGGGTAGCACTGTCGAAGTTCACGCCCACCTTGACCACCTTCCGGCCCTCTGCCTCGTAAGGAGCGGCATACTGGCGGCTCTCTATCTGGCAAGAGCCTCGTCGGGGGTGCCATCGAACTTGAACTCAAAGACGTAAACGGCATCTTGCAGCTTCACCACAGCGTCTGCACGGCCCACGGCACTCTTCACTTCCGTCTCCACGTATTGCCCCATCAGGCGGAACAGCAGGTAGAAGATGGTCTGATAGTGCTTCTCGGTCTTGTTCTCCAAATCGTGGGGAATGGAGGCAAAGAACGAACGGGTACGCTCTAAGCAGCTCTCGATGTCGCCTTTGCGCAGGTCGCGGATGAAAGAGACGATATAGAATGTATGCTTTTCACCGGGAAGGTGCACGTAGGCAGGCAGCAAGGATTCCGTGAAACCGTAACGGACTTCACTGTTGGGATAGGCTAAGGTATAAATGCGGAATTCAGGGTCATAACTCTTGATGGTCATGTAGCCACTCTGATAAAGGACGGTGACAGGGCTGGTAATCCGCTCGGTAGGCGCATCAAACTGCTCGTCGATAGCCTCGATGCCATCCAGACTACGCACATCGAAATCGGCTTCCCGAAGAATGTCTATCAAGAAGGTGGGGGTACCTGTAGAGAACCAATAGTTCTTGTATTGCTTGGAATTAAAAGCATTGAACAGGCTGAAAGGATTGTAGATGTCTGCACAGTCACCGCTAAAGTGGTAACCATCATACTGATGCTTCAAATGGGCACAAGCCTCCTCGTATGTTTCCCCGTTGGCAGCTGCCATGCGTTCGATATCCGTTTTCAGCTGGGTCAGCAACTCCTGCTCCGTGATGCCGCAAAGGGCACTGAAGTCATCGCGCATGCTGATGTTCTGCAAGTTATTCAGCTCACTGAAGATACTCAATTGGCTGAACTTGCTGATGCCCGTAAGGAACAGGAAACGGAGGTATTGCCCCAACCCTTTGAGAGGGCTGAAAAACTTGCGCATCTCGTTGCGGAGCTGTTGTTGCAGCGTGCTGTCCGAATTGCTGTCGAGCAACGGAGCATCGTACTCGTCTATCAGCACCACGACCTGCTTTCCGGTCTGCCGATAAGCGCGTAGAATGATGCCTTGGAAACGTTCGGCGGCACTCTTCTCCGTTTCATTCTTTCCGTAAATCTCTTCCCAACGATGCAGGAAAAGATTCAACTGCCCTGTAAGGTCTTGCAATTCCGTGTATTTTGTCAGACTAAAGTCGATGTGAAGCACCGGATACGTTTCCCACTCCTGCTCCAACCGCTCCATTGCCAATCCGCGGAAGAGTTCTTTCTTCCCTTGAAAATATGCTTCCAATGTAGAAACCAGCAGGCTTTTACCGAAACGGCGTGGACGATTGAAAAAGTAAAAGAGGCCGGTATGGGTCAACTGATAAATCAGCTCTGTCTTGTCCACATACACGCAGTCGAGCGTGCGCAACTGCTCAAAATTCTGTATGCCCATCGGGTATCGTCTGTAGTCTTCTAACATAGCTGCGAAAAAATCAAATGGTTATGAGAGCAAAGATAAAGATTATTTTCGGGGAAGCCTCTCAAACTCTGATTATTTTCATCTCCCTTTGACAACATAGCGATTAATCCCCTATCTTTGCATCCCATAATCAGTGTACAATCATTAAAAGGAACAAATCAGTGATGGATATAACGACTCTTTACCGGATATTCCTGACGTGCAACGGTGTCACTACCGACAGCCGCAACTGCCCGGAAGGCTCATTGTTTATTGCCCTGAAGGGCGACTCATTCAACGGAAACGCTTTCGCCGCCAAGGCCCTGGAAAGCGGATGCGCCTATGCCGTAGTGGACGAGGCCGAATATGCCCTTGCCGACGACACTCGCTACCTCTTGGTGGATAGCGGCCTGAAAACCTTGCAACAACTGGCACGCCACCATCGCCGCCAACTAGGCACGCCCATCATCGGCATCACCGGAACCAACGGCAAGACCACCACGAAGGAGCTGATGGCCGCCGTACTCTCGCAAGCACGCAACCTCCTCTACACACAAGGAAACCTGAACAACCACATCGGCGTACCCCTCACCCTGCTGCGCCTGCGCCCGGAGCACGAGCTTGCCGTTGTGGAGATGGGTGCCAGCCACCCCGGCGACATCCAGGAGTTGGTAGAGATAGCCGCACCGGACTACGGCATCATCACCAACGTGGGGAAAGCGCACCTGGAGGGCTTCGGCTCTTTCGAAGGGGTCATCCGGACCAAAGGGGAACTGTACGACTTCCTGCGGACACGCGAGAACGCCACCGTCTTCATCCACCACGACAATTCCTATCTGAAAGAAATCGCGCATGGACTGAACCAAATCGCCTACGGCAGCGAAGAGGGGCTGTACGTCAGCGGACACGTTACCGGCAACTCTCCCTACCTCACCTTCGAGTGGAAGGCAGACCAAGAGCACGAATACCACACCGTACAGACACAGCTAATCGGCGAGTACAACCTCCCCAATGCGCTGGCCGCTGCCACCATCGGCCGTTTCTTCGGCATAGAAACTGAAAAGATAGACCGGGCAATCGCCGGATACACCCCACAAAACAACCGTTCGCAGCTGAAAAAGACGGCAGACAATACGCTGATTATCGACGCCTACAACGCCAACCCCACCAGCATGAGGGCCTCTATTGGTAACTTCCGCCACATGCAGGCAGATGACAAGCTGCTGATTCTCGGCGAAATGGGAGAACTGGGAAAGGAGAGTGCCGAAGAGCACCAGAAACTTGTAGACTACTTGGAAGAGAGCGGATTCGAGCACGTGATACTGGTCGGAGCGAAATTTGCCGCCACCCGGCACGACTACCCGACCTACCCGACTGTGAACGAATTGATTGAAGCCCTACAGCAGCAAAAGCCCTGCCGGAAAACAATTCTCATCAAAGGTTCGCACTATACAAAGCTGAGCACGATAGTGGAATACTTATGACACACTTTCTTTTATCAAAAAGGGGGGTCTGCTCCGTATCCGGTCCGTATCTACTCCGTACTTGCTCCGTATAAAGGTACCTTTATGCGGAGCAGGTACGGAGCGGGTACGGAGCAGACCCCTTTCAGGTAGGGTGCAGAGCAGAATTCACACTAAAAAGGATTACATCGCTTATCACCTGTCGCGATAACATCTATTACTCTTCACTTTATAGCCCACCAACGATGCCAGCACCGCCCCTGTGGCATTGGCAGCAAAGTCCAGCCAATCGCCGCCGCGGTAGGTGGTGCAGTATTCTTGTAACAGCTCCACCACGCCACTGAACAGGATGGGGCATACCAATGCGCCCACCCAGGCATGCCATAGAGGGGCCTTATCGTTGCGGTGCGCCCTCAGAAATTCCAGCCACAGCATGCCGGACATACCGAAATACATGCAGATGTGTACTACCTTGTCTATATGGGGAATTTTATATACTTCCAAGTCATCGGAAGGCGGCTTAAAAAAAGAGAGGTAGATGACGGTCAGGATGACGGCCAGAGACAACGGGTATTTCCTTATATAACGTAACATATCCTATATCACAAATTCTTTTCTTTTACTACAAATTTCATTTTATCAACGGCCTGTGTGCAAAAGTATGAAATATTTTTTATATTTGCATGTTTTTACTGATATTAATAACAATTTGTAAGAAACAACGACTTTTATGGCAAAGAATGATAGAGTTCACTTCGGAAGCAAATTGGGTGTCATACTCGCTTCGGCAGGCTCAGCCGTCGGCTTAGGAAACATTTGGCGATTTCCCTACGAAACGGGGAACCATGGAGGAGCCGCATTTATCCTTATCTATCTGGTCTGTGTACTCATTCTGGGAATCCCTATCATGATTTCCGAATTCCTTATAGGCAGACGTTCGCGTGCCAACACGGCAGGCGCTTATCAGAAGCTGGCTCCCGGCACGCACTGGCGCTGGGTGGGGCGCATGGGGGTACTGGTGGGCTTCCTGATTCTGGGCTACTATTCCGTGGTGGCAGGATGGACCTTGGAGTTCATCGGCGAATCGGCCACCAACAGTTTCGCCGGAAAGTCGGCTGCCGATTTCATCGCCTCCTTCAATGGCTTCGTGGGCCATCCATGGCGGCCGGTGGCCTGGCTGATTGTCTTCCTGATGGCCACCCACTTCATCATTGTGAAGGGTGTGGAAAAGGGGATTGAGAAGTCGGCCAAAATCATGATGCCGCTCTTGTTCATCCTGCTGATTATCCTGGCCGTCTGCTCCATTTCGCTGCCCGGAGCCAATGCCGGCATCGAATTCCTATTGAAACCCGATTTCAGCAAAGTGGACGGGAACGTCTTCCTTGGAGCTATGGGACAGGCATTCTTCTCGTTGAGCCTCGGCATGGGGTGCCTCTGCACCTATGCGTCCTACTTCAGGAGCGACACGAACCTGCCCAGGACTGCCTTCAACGTGGCCACCATCGACACACTGGTCGCCATCTTGGCAGGGTTTATCATCTTCCCGGCCGCCTTTGCCGTGGGCATCCAGCCGGATGCCGGCCCCAGCCTGCTGTTCATCACCCTGCCCAATGTCTTCCAGCAGGCTTTCGGCAACTTGCCCTGGCTGGCCGTCGTGCTCTCCTTGATGTTCTACCTCCTGCTGGCAGTGGCCGCACTGACTTCCACCATCTCGCTGCACGAAGTGGTGACGGCCTATCTGCACGAGGAGTTCAAGCTCTCGCGCAGCAAGGCGGCAACGCTCGTCACCGCTGGGTGTATATTTCTGGGGACACTTTGCTCGCTCTCGCTGGGTATCGGCAAGGAGTGCACCATATTCGGAATGACCTTGTTCGACCTGTTCGACTTCATCACCGCCAAGCTGATGATGCCCATAGGCGGCTTCTTTATCGCCATTTTCACCGGGTGGTATCTAGACAAGAAAATCGTATGGGAGGAAATCAGCAACAACGGCACCCTGAAAGTATCCGTCTACCGACTGCTGATATTCATCCTGAGGTACATCGCTCCGATAGGCATCGCCCTGATTTTCATCAACGAGCTGGGCTTCCTGAAATAAGTGGTCATGCGGAATCCTTTTAGAGAATTCATTTACTTCTCCCGGGCAGAGAGACGCGGCGTGGTGGTCCTAATAGCCGGAATCGTCCTCGTCTTTCTCTCCGGACATGTCTATTCCTACTGGAGGGAGAGACAACCGCTCTCCGAGGAGGAGATGGAGAGGCAAGCCGCTGCCATAGCAGAATACAAGTCGTTCCTCGCATCCCTACAAGAGAAGGAGGCAGAAGAAAAAGAACGCGACCACCGATTCCGGCATTCCTCCAAGGAGCAACCGCCGGCCGCCGTCTTAGCGCCTTTCGACCCCAATACCGCCGACTCCGCAGCCTTTTGCCGACTGGGATTGCCCGGATGGATGGCGCGCAACATACTCCGCTACCGCGACAAAGGAGGCAAATTCCGCCAAGCCGAAGATTTCAAGAAGATATATGGAATGACGAAAGAACAGTTTCAGATACTCCTGCCCTACATCCGCATTGCGCCGGAAGAGAGCGAAGAAGCAAGTGTCCGGCTCTACAACCCTCCAGCAAACAGCGACAGTGCCGCCCTCCTCCAAACGGTTCAGGAGAAATATCCGGAAGGCACCGTCATCGACCTGAACCGTGTCGACACTACAGAGCTGAAACGGATACCGGGCATTGGCAGCAGCATTGCCAGGCTGATTGTCGGGCAGCGACAACGTTTGGGAGGCTTCTACAGCATCACGCAGCTGGAGGAGGTTCATCTGGATGCCGCCCGGCTACAGCCTTGGTTCTCCATCGACACCACAGCCATCCGCCTCCTCAATCTGAACCGTGCAGGCATCGAGCAGCTACGTGCCCATCCCTACATCAACTTCTACCAGGCCAAAGCGTTCGTGGAGTATCGCAAAAAGAGAGGGAAACTGCACAGTTTGAAGCCTTTTATCCTCTACGAGGAGTTCACGGAAACCGATTTAGAGCGAATCGGCCATTACGTCTGCTTTGAGTAGAGCAGAAACGGATAGGAATCGTCACGCAAACACAGGCGTGAAGCTGATGCGCAACGCGTCCGCAATGCGAAGGAAGCTCGAAAGCTGCATATCGGTCTCGCCGCGTTCCACCCGGGCAATGTAACTACGTGCCGTCCCGACTTTTTCTGCCAACTCCTTCTGCGTCATCTTCAACTCCTTCCTGCGGTCGCGCAAGATGACACCATAATAGTAGGCACGCGCCTTTTCATCGAACACGCGACGACTTTCGGTACCGGGGGCGCCGTACTTTTCAGTCAATACAGTTTCAGAATCTATCAATTTACTTGTATCAATCTTCCTCATAGCCAATCTTGTTTAGTATATTTTTCGCTAATTTTATTTGCTTTTGATAATCTTTTGTTGACTTTTTCAGAAATGCGTTCAGCAAAGTAATCTCCGTAGCAAGTATCATGTTTTCATTATCCATGGTAAACATAATCGTTCGGTATTCGTTGTTCCCGACAGAAACGCGCATTTCATACAACTCTGTTCCCTCCAAATGTTTCACGAACTTTGTGGAAACAACGCGCTCAGTCTTTACGACTCCCAATACATAATCGAATTTCGCTTTGACCTTATCCGGCAATCCGTTATAAAATTGAGAAAACTCTACCGTCCAATAGACACTCCTTATATGAGAATTATCTTCTTTCATTTCGCAAAGGTAACTAATCAGATACATTTAGACAAGGCTGTGAACCATTTTTTTCTCCCTCCATGCAACTTCGCACTCGCCTGTTCCCGTCAATGTATCCTATAACAAGCGTTAAGGCATGCCGCTTATCTCCCCGTCCACAATATGTATCGTCCGGTCGGTAATCTGTGCCAGTCCTTCGTCGTGGGTCACGATGACGAAGGTCTGCCCGAAGCGGTTGCGCAGGTCGAAGAAGAGTTGGTGCAATTCTTCTTTGTTACGTGTGTCCAGGCTGCCGGAAGGTTCGTCGGCCAGCACCACAGCCGGACGGTTGATGAGCGCACGCGCCACGGCGACACGCTGCTTTTCGCCGCCGGAAAGTTCGTTCGGTTTGTGGGAGGCACGCGCGGCAAGTCCCATGAATTCCAAGATTTCCGTGGCGGCCGCCTTGGTCTCATGCTGCCCTCGCCCGGCAATGAAGGCCGGTATCATCACATTCTCCAAAGCCGTAAACTCCGGCAACAGTTGGTGGAACTGGAACACAAAACCTATATGCCGGTTGCGGAAAGCGGAAAGTTCCCGTTCCTTCATGCAGTCCACCTGCGTACCGTCAATCACTACCGAGCCGCTGTCCGGACGGTCCAATGTCCCCATAATCTGTAACAAAGTAGTCTTGCCTGCACCACTGGGGCCGACAATGCTGACCACTTCCCCCTTGCCTATCTCCAAGTCGATGCCTCGCAATACTTGCAGATTGCCGAAGCTTTTCGTTATATTCGTTAAATGTATCATACGCTCTACTCACAACTTCCTTATCACATACTCCGCCAGATAACACCCGAACACCGCCGGCATATAGCTGACCGTGCCGCAAGTGGACTTCTTGTTCATCTCGTCCTCCGTCAGCAGCACCGCCTTCGGGTCGGCCTGCTCCGTACTGAATACTACGGGAAGCTTATGCTTGATTCCCATCTTCTGAAGGCGCTTGCGCACCGCCTTGCTCAGGCCGCAATGGTAGGTGTCCCACAGATCGGCAAAGCGCACCTGCGTGATGTCGCTCTTGGCGCCTGCCCCCATGCTGGACACAATCTTGATACGACGCTTCAGGGCCTCCGCTATCAGGTGGCACTTGGGTGCCAGCGTATCGATGGCATCCACCACAAAATCGTATGCGGAGGCATCCAGTAGCTCCGGGATATTCTCATCCTTCAAGAATACGGGTAGCACCCGGAGTTCCAGCTCCGGATTAATCTCCCTGAAACGGGCGGCCAGTACCTCGGCCTTCTGCTGTCCCACCGTAGAGTGCAGGGCAGGCAGCTGCCGGTTGATGTTCGTGGGTTGCACGGTGTCGGCATCTACTATCGTCATTCGTCCCACACCGGCACGGCATATCATCTCGGCGGCATAGGCGCCTACCCCACCCAGGCCTACCACAAGCACGTGTGCCCGGTGCAGCCGTTCCATCTTCTCATCTCCCAACAGGAGTTGCGTTCGTTGTTGCCAATCTTCCATTTCACCACAAATTACACAGGTTTACACAGAGGAGTGCATAAACCATACTACAATGTTTCATTTCTAATTTTTAATTCTTCTTGAACCACTTATAGAACCAATTGCCCACCTTGTCGTAGTGCTGCGACTCGTTGCTGCCGTGCGGATTGAAGAAGGATACTACCTCCTGCGGCTCGCCCAGCTGGTCCGGATAGAGCACAATCAGGCTGTTGTTGGCAAAGTACTTGCTGATTTGCGACGGCAACTTCTCGAAAGAGGTGTCGTAGGAGATGGAACCTCGACGGGCACTGATAATCACCAGCAGGTGGTCGAAGTTCACCTGCCCGGTCAGCAGCAACAGGTCGTCCCAGTCGTCCAGCCGGGAGAAGTCCGTCAGCGTCTTGCCATATTTGGCTTTCACCAGCCCTTGCAGGTGAGCGGTGGTCTCTTCGTTGGCATAAAAATGCAGGCGGCAACCCAGCGTGCTCCCCAGACGGCAGAAATGCTCCACCCACTTCTGGAAGCCGGCCTCATATTCCGCCTTCGGAGGCACGGCCACAATCACTCTACGAATAGTATTGATGGGCATCAGGAACTTGGATACCATCACTTCGCGATGCAGACCTTTCAGCAGATTCTCCGTCAGCATGCCGAAGAAGGAGTCTACAATGTTGACCTTGCGGTGCAGACCGATAATGACGTCCGTCGCCGCATACTCCTTGGCCGTATGGATAATGCCGGAAGCGATGTTCAGGTCGTAACGCGTGATTTGCTTCAACGGCACATCCACCGAAGCCGTTATCATGGCAGCCTTCTCCAGATAGCGCTTTCCGCGCTGTTCCATACTGTCGGAATTGTTGCTGTCGTTGACCACGTTCAGTGCCAGCAGGTTGTCACGCTGTTTCGGGTCGCGTATCACCAGCGAAAGGTTCACCAGATCTTCTATCGTATCGGGGTTGGCTATTGGAATCAATATCTTCTCAGCCTCCACGGAACGGCTCTCTTCCGGATGGGCCTCCTCCATTGCAATCTTCCGGGCGGCGCGTTCCGTGATGAAGGAGCTGACGATGCAAGTCACGAGAATCAGCAGGACGGTGCCATTCAGCACATCGTCGTTCAGCAAACGCTCCCCATTGGGCAGGATAATGTTGTAGCCCACCAGCACGGCCGCCAGCGTGGCCGCCGCCTGCGCATTGCTCAGCCCGTACATCAACTCGCGTTCGATACCGCCCATCTTGTATATCTTCTGCGTCAGCCAGCAGGCAATCCACTTGCCGGCCAGTGCCACCACAATCATCACAGTCGCCACTTTCAGGGCATCGCCGTGCCCGAAAATCACATGCACGTCTATCAACATGCCCACCCCTATCAGAAAATAGGGAATGAACAGGGCGTTGCCCACAAACTCCAGATGGTTCATCAGCGGAGAGACATGCGGAATCAGACGGTTCAACACCAATCCGGTAAGGAAAGCGCCCAAAATGCCCTCCATCCCCACAAACTGCATCAGCCCGGCTCCGAGGAAGACCATGGCGAGTACGAATATGAACTGCATCACATTGTCATCGTACCTCCGGAAGAACCAGCGGCCGATGCGCGGAAAGAAGTACACAATCAGTATGCCCAAAAAGACGACCTTAATGACCAGCCATATCCAAAAAAGTCCACCCGACTCCCCCTTGAACATGCCGCCCACTACCGCCAGCACCAGTAGCGTAAGCGTGTCCGTCACAGCCGTTCCTCCTACTGCAATGCTCACGCTGCGGTGGCGCGACACGCCGTAACGGATGACGATGGGATAAGCCACCAGCGTGTGCGAGGCATACATACTTGCCAGCAGCACGGAGGTCAGCACCCCATACTTCAACAAAGCGATGTTCGTCACCAGGCCTATGCCTATCGGCACGATGAAAGCCAGCAATCCCAGCACCAGTGCCTTGCCCCGGTTCTGCTTGAAGTCGCCCATGTTCATCTCCAGCCCGGCCAGGAACATGATGTAGTACAGGCCCACCTTGCCGAAGAGTTCGAAACTGCTATCGCGCACCAGGATGTTGAAGCCATGCTCTCCGATGACCAGTCCGGCCAGTATCATCCCGATGATGTGCGGAATGCGGAGCTTGTTCAGCAGCATGGGAGCAAACAATATGATGAGGAGTACAAGGAGAAATATCCATGTAGGGTCGGTAATGGGGAGTTTCAAGCTAAAGTCAAACCAATTCATAGGCCATAAGTTTTAGGTTCTGCATGCAAAATAACGAAAAACTTTTCACTTTGTGCGGTGTTATACAGCATTTTGTTATAAATTTGCAGCCAAATCGACAAAGTTGACAAGATTTTGGACACAAACCGGGAGACTTTCCCGTCAACTTATCGTTCACTATTTATATTATAAATCTAAAAACAAAAGAAAAATGAAAGTAGCTATTGTTGGAGCAAGCGGAGCCGTGGGACAAGAGTTCCTGCGAGTGCTCGATGAAAGGAATTTCCCGTTGGACGAGTTAGTGTTGTTCGGTTCTAAACGCAGTGCCGGAACCAAATATACCTTCCGCGGTAAACAGATCGAGGTAAAACTCTTGCAACACAACGATGACTTCAAAGGGGTTGATATTGCTTTCACTTCCGCAGGCGCAGGCACCTCCAAAGAGTTTGCCGAAACCATTACCAAGTATGGAGCGGTGATGATAGACAATTCCAGCGCTTTCCGCATGGATGTCGATGTGCCTTTGGTAGTACCCGAGGTAAACGCCGCCGATGCCAAGGAACGTCCGCGCGGCATCATCGCCAACCCTAACTGTACTACCATCCAAATGGTAGTGGCACTGAAAGCCATCGAACAGCTTTCTCACATAAAGACTGTACACGTATCCACTTATCAGGCTGCCAGCGGTGCCGGTGCCGCCGCCATGGACGAGCTGTACGAGCAGTACCGCCAGGTATTGGCAGGCGATCCTGTCACGGTAGAGAAGTTTGCCTACCAGCTGGCCTTCAACCTCATTCCCCAGATTGACGTATTCACCGAGAACGGCTATACCAAGGAAGAGATGAAGATGTACAACGAAACGCGCAAAATCATGCACTCCGATATCAAGGTGAGCGCCACTTGCGTGCGTGTACCTGCCTTGCGTTCCCATTCCGAAAGCATCTGGATAGAGACCGAACGTCCCGTCTCCATCGAGGAGGCCCGTGAGGCATTTGCCCAAGGAGAAGGCCTGGTGTTGATGGACAACCCGGCTGAAAAGGAATACCCCATGCCGCTGTTCCTCGCCGGCAAGGATCCGGTTTACGTAGGCCGCATCCGCAAAGACCTATCCAATGAGAACGGGCTGACCTTCTGGATTGTGGGCGACCAAATCAAGAAGGGTGCCGCACTGAACGCTGTGCAGATTGCTGAATACCTGGTAAAGGAAAAGGCACTGTAACCCAAGAGTTTTTTTAAATCCTATCCGAATTATCGGGAGTCAAAAGCCCACATAGCAGCACCTGCCAAAGGAAGAACTTCAACCTACACAGGATTGCCGCATCGGCTTCTCACTCCCGATAACTTTTTAATACCCAATCGTTGCCCCACTCCCCCTCCCCACCCTCCAAGCAACCTTTCTCCGGGAGAGCGATACAGACGTATCTGACAAGGAATAAGATAAATTAATACCCTCCGTGTCCTACTTATGGATATAAATCTCTATCTTTGTGGCGCTTTTTAGCTGAAAAAAAGATTCAAATTAATTTAGATACAACAGAAAATGGCACAAGAAGACGTTTTTAAGAAACTCGTATCACACTGCAAGGAATATGGTTTCGTATTCCCTTCCAGCGAGATTTATGATGGACTGGGAGCTGTGTATGACTACGGTCAGATGGGTGTGGAACTGAAAAATAACATCAAGCAATACTGGTGGCAGAGCATGGTGCTGCTGCACGAGAACATTGTCGGCATCGACTCGGCTATCTTTATGCACCCCACCATCTGGAAGGCCAGCGGACACGTGGACGCTTTCAACGACCCGTTGATAGACAACCGCGACTCGAAGAAACGCTACCGTGCCGACGTACTGATTGAGGACCAGATAGCCAAGTACGAGGAGAAGATAAACAAGGAGGTGGCCAAGGCCGCCAAGCGATTCGGCGAAGCCTTTGACGAGGCCCAGTTCCGTAGCACCAATGCACGCGTACTGGAGCATCAGGCCAAGCGCGATGCCCTGCACCAACGGTACAGCGATGCCATGAACGCAGGACCGGACTTGAGCGAGCTGCGCCAGATTATCCTGGACGAGGAGATTGTGTGCCCCATCAGCGGCACAAAGAACTGGACGGAAGTGCGCCAGTTCAACCTGATGTTCTCCACCGAAATGGGCTCCACGGCCGACGGCGCCATGAAAATATACCTGCGCCCCGAAACTGCCCAAGGCATCTTCGTGAACTACCTGAACGTGCAGAAGACCGGACGCATGAAGATTCCCTTCGGTATCGCCCAGATAGGTAAAGCCTTCCGTAACGAAATTGTGGCACGCCAGTTCATCTTCCGCATGCGCGAGTTCGAGCAGATGGAGATGCAGTTCTTCGTAAAACCCGGTACGGAACTTGATTGGTTCAAGGCTTGGAAGGAGACGCGCTTGAAATGGCACAAAGCCCTGGGC
>CAMWRY010000036.1 GCA_947176775.1 uncultured Bacteroides sp. | reverse complement strand
CCCACAGACCGCATGTTGTTGAAGCTATCATGCCGCATGGTAATTCCCCTCCTCCTGGGAGGAGGGGTGCCCGAAGGGTGGGGTGGTAGAGAGCACAAAGCGAGGAAAAGTATTTTTAATAGGTATTCTTTTCTACCTACCACCTCCCCCTTCGGGTACTCCTCCTCCCAAGAGGAGGAGAATTGCCATGCGGCCCTTATATCGAACTGACTGTAAAAAAAGGGAAGCAGACCACGTTTTTCTGAAATAGAAGTCGTATCTTTAGGACTTCAAAACAAGAAAAACATCTAACTTATAATTATCTGTAACCATGAAATACCAAGTTGCCATCATCGGTGGAGGTCCTGCGGGATATACGGCTGCCGAAACTGCCGGAAAGGCAGGATTGAGTGTTGTATTGTTCGAGAAGCAAAGTCTGGGCGGAGTGTGCCTGAACGAGGGCTGCATCCCTACCAAGACCCTGCTCTATTCGGCCAAGACTTACGACGGTGCCCGTCACGCTTCAAAGTATGCAGTGGGTGTGCCCGAAGTATCGTTCGATTTGCCCAAAATCATAGCTCGCAAACAGAAAGTAGTGCGCAAACTGGTATTGGGAGTGAAAGGGAAATTGACGGCCCACGGGGTAACGATTGTCAGCGGTGAGGCTACCGTTGTGGACCGGAACCATGTGCAGTGCGGTGAATCCGTCTACGAGTGCGACAATCTGTTGCTTTGTACCGGTTCGGAAACTTTCATTCCTCCCATCCCCGGTATAGACACGGTGCCTTACTGGACGCACCGCCAAGCGCTGGACAACAAGGAGCTCCCCACTTCGCTTGCCATCATCGGCGGAGGCGTCATCGGCATGGAGTTCGCCTCCTTTTTCAACAGCCTGGGTGTACAGGTGACGGTCATCGAGATGCTGGACGAGATACTGGGCGGCATGGACAAGGAACTTTCCGCCATGCTCCGTGCCGAATATGCCAAACGCGGTATCCGGTTCATGCTGAGTACCAAGGTGGTCTCCGTCGGACAATCGGCTTGTTCCGGCGAAGCGGACGCTTCTTCCGCTCCCTCTCTTGTTCGCGTTGATTACGAGACTGCCGACGGTTCCGGTTCCGTTGTTGCTGAGAAGTTGCTGATGAGCGTAGGCCGTCGCCCCGTGACGAAAGGCTTCGGTCTGGAGAACCTGAATCTGGAAAGAACGGAGCGTGGCCATATCCGTGTCAATGAACAGATGCAGACCTCCCTTCCGGGCGTATATGCTTGTGGCGACCTGACAGGCTTCTCGCTGCTGGCACACACAGCCGTCCGTGAAGCGGAGGTAGCTATACACTCCATCATCGGCAAGGAAGATGCCATGAGCTACCGCGCTATTCCCGGTGTGGTGTACACCAATCCCGAGATAGCCGGTGTGGGCGAGACGGAAGAGACGTTGCAGAAGAAAGGCGTTGCCTATCGTGCCGTGAAGTTGCCGATGGCCTATAGCGGCCGTTTCGTAGCCGAGAACGAAGGCGTGAACGGTGTCTGCAAGCTGTTGCTGGCGGAGGATGACACCCTGTTGGGCGCACACGTCCTTGGCAATCCTGCTTCCGAAATTATTATGTTGGCAGGTATGGCTATCGAGCTGAAACTCACAGCCGAGGCATGGAAGAGGATGGTCTTTCCGCATCCCACGGTGGGAGAGATATTCAAGGAAGCGCTGTAAAGGTTTTCCCAAGATTAAGATACGGCTTCCGCTGCGAAGCCACTGATGCTTTTCTTCAACAGTGAAGCGAGGCATCTTTTCTCTCTATACTATTGAATAACGTGATATAAGCGATTCATACATGCCGCATGTGTGAATCGCTTATATTGAACCCACGTTAAATACAGAGAGAACGGATGCCTCGCTTCGTTCCGAGTGCTGATACGCTCTTGGCTTACCAGTTTTTCTTCATCACCTCGAAATGAGCCTGCGGATGCAAGCAGGCCGGACACACTTTCGGAGCCTCCTTGCCGGTATAGATGAAACCGCAGTTGCGGCATTGCCATACGACTTCACCTTCCTTTGCAAACACAGAAGCAGTCTCGATATTGCGGATGAAAGCACGATAGCGCTCCTCATGCCCTTTTTCGGCGATAGAGATATTGCGGTACATGGCGGCAATTTCAGGAAAGCCTTCCTGCTCTGCCACATCGGCAAAGTGAGGATAATCCAACGACCATTCTCCATGCTCACCGGCAGCAGCTTCCTGAAGATTCTCCAGTGTAGTGCCGATGACACCTGCAGGATAGTTGGCGGTAATTTCTACCATTCCGCCTTCCAGATACTTGAACATACGTTTGGCATGCTCCTTTTCTTGATCGGCCGTCTCCGTGAAGATGGCAGCAATCTGTTCGTAGCCTTCTTTTTTGGCAGCACTTGCAAAGTAAGTGTAGCGCATTCTTGCTTGTGATTCACCGGCGAATGAAGTCAGCAGATTCTTTTCTGTTTGAGTTCCTTTAATACTTTTAGCCATAGTTTCTTTTTTTATGAATGAATGTAATTTTTCAAACAATTATGGAGAGGCGTTTTATGTAGAATAATATCGCCTGTCTATAAGAAGAACAAAAAATGCTGTGCTTATGTTCAAGCACTACCTGAAAATCTCATCTTGAAAAAACAGTTTTAACTCCTGTCATGTACCCCGGGCCGCAGCCTATCGCCACAACAACGGCACACTTGAAGTAGAAAAAACGGGATAATTGCACTATTTTAGTTTATTTTATCTAATTTTGCAGCCTCTTTCAATGGGCATGTTGGTAAACATTAGGTAAAAATAACTCTATAGATTGTAACAAAATGAAAGCGTTCGAATTCAAGCCGAAACTATATGCGGCTTTAAAAAATTACTCAAAAGAACTGTTCATGGCCGACCTGATGGCAGGTATCATCGTAGGTATCGTTGCCCTTCCACTTGCCATCGCATTCGGTATTGCCTCCGGTGTATCGCCGGAAAAGGGTATCATCACGGCCATCATCGCCGGTTTCATCATCTCCCTCCTGGGCGGCAGCAAAGTGCAGATTGGCGGACCGACGGGTGCATTCATTGTCATCATCTACGGCATCATCCAGCAATACGGTGAATCGGGGCTGATTGTCGCCACGCTGATGGCAGGTGTCATACTTATCCTGCTGGGAGTATTCAAGCTGGGAGCTGTCATCAAGTTCATCCCTTACCCCATCATCGTGGGATTCACAAGCGGTATTGCCGTCACCATCTTCACCACACAGATTGCCGACATCTTCGGGCTGAGCTTCGGAGGCGAGAAGGTACCGGGAGACTTTGTAGGGAAATGGATGATTTATTTCCGGCATTTCGACACCATCAACTGGTGGAACACACTGGTAAGCATCGTCAGCATCTTCATTATCGCCATCACTCCACGCTTCTCGAAGAAGATTCCTGGCTCGCTCATCGCCATCATTCTGGTGACGGTAGCCGTCTGGCTGATGAAGACCTACGGAGGCATCAATTGCATCGACACCATCGGAGACCGATTCAGCATCCATGCCGAACTGCCTGATGCCGTGATGCCTGCCCTGGACTGGGAAGCCATTCAGAATCTGTTCCCTGTTGCCATCACTATTGCAGTATTGGGTGCTATCGAATCACTGCTTTCCGCTACTGTGGCCGACGGCGTGATAAGCGACAAACACGACTCGAACACGGAGCTGATAGCCCAAGGCATTGCCAATATGGCCACTCCATTGTTCGGTGGCATCCCTGCCACCGGAGCCATTGCACGCACGATGGCAAACATCAACAATGGAGGAAAGTCTCCCGTTGCAGGTATCGTACATGCAGTGGTATTGTTGCTTATCCTGCTGTTCCTCATGCCGTTGGCACAGTATATCCCGATGGGCTGTCTGGCCGGTGTATTGGTTATCGTCTCCTACAACATGAGTGGATGGCGCACGTTCAAGGCATTGCTGAAGAACCCGAAGTCGGACGTCACCGTGCTGCTGATTACTTTCTTCCTGACAGTCATCTTCGACCTGACCATCGCTATCGAGGTAGGCTTGGTCATTGCTTGTGTGCTCTTCATGCGCCGTGTCATGGAGACTACCGAAATATCTGTCATTAAGGATGAAATAGACCCGAATGCAGAATCGGACATCTACAGCCACGAAGAGCATCTGATAATCCCCAAGGGGGTAGAAGTGTATGAGATAAACGGCCCGTACTTCTTCGGCATCGCCACCAAGTTCGAAGAGACCATGGCACAACTTGGCGACCGTCCCAAAGTACGCATTATCCGGATGCGTAAAGTCCCTTTCATCGACTCTACAGGTATCCATAACCTGACGAGCCTCTGCCAGATGTCCCAAAAGGAAAAGATTACCATTGTACTTTCAGGAGTGAATGAAAAGGTGCACAAAGTATTGGAAAAATCAGGCTTCTACGAACTGTTGGGCGAAAAGAACATCTGCTCCAACATCAATATAGCACTGGAGAGGGCCAAACAATTGCTGTAAACCCTATTCCCCTCTTTTATTATTTCTCAGGAGAGAAGGAAATGCCCTTCTCTCCTGTTTTCCTATAAATTCATAAGACAACAAAGAAGTATGGCAAGGAAAAAGAGCAAGAAACAACCGAAAGGGATAGGCTATCTGCTGGTATTCATCGCCTTGGTTTGCCTGGTTTATGAGCCGGTGCGGAAAGGCTTGTCCGAAATACCCGAAAGGCTGGAGTACTTGCAGCGCACCATTGAGGGAGAAGGAGCGGAGAAGAAAACCGCCCCGTTCCATGTCGACAGTGAGACCAAGCTGGAAGTGCCGGCACCGTTGAAGCACGTCCCCGAACAGATTCTGCAACGGAAGGGATATACCGTATCCTACAACCGGGAACTGAAAATCCCCAACTGGGTGGCATGGGAGCTGACTCCCGAAAAGCTGGTGGAACGCGAAAGCCGCACGGATAAGTTCCTGCCCGACCCTGACCTGCCGGAAGAGGAGGCCGTCACTACCGACGACTACAAGGGAGCCGGCATGGACCGTGGGCACATGTGCCCTGCCGGCGACAATCGCTGGCACTGGAAGGCCATGCAAGAAAGCTTCTACATGACGAATATCTGTCCACAGAACCACAACCTGAACCGCGGTGACTGGAAAGAGCTGGAAGAGGCTTGCCGGCAGTGGGCGCAGGAGGAGGGGCGAATCTATATCGTCTGTGGTCCGATTCTTTACGACCGGAAGCACCGCACGATAGGCAAACGCCATAAGGTGACTGTGCCCGAAGCCTTCTTCAAAGTAGTGCTTTGCGCCGACAGCAATCCGCCCAAGGCCATCGGCTTCATCTACAAGAATACATCGGGCAATCATCCGCTGGACAGCTATGTCAATACGGTGGACGAGGTGGAACGCATCACAGGAATAGACTTTTTCCCGGCACTGCCCGATGAAATAGAGAAAAAGGTGGAAGCAACATACGACTTGAGGCTGTGGAAGAAGAAGTAACGGACACTTCTTCCTGACTCCTTCCTCCACAGGCGCTTCCGCCGACTGAGGCCATTGCCGGACTACAGCTCGCCGGGCCTTAACCCGAACGAGCGGCAGTTCATCTGCTCTACCCCGTGCAAATGTGCTAATGTTATGAATTCGGATTACACCAACGCGAAGTCCAGCTGCTTCTTCTCCAGGTTGGCGCGTGCCACTTGCACGGTGATGGTGTCACCCAGACTGTAGGTCCGCTTTTTGCGGCGGCCGCGCAGGCAGTAGTTCTTCTCGTCGAATTCGTAGTAATCGTCGTCAAGGTCGCGGATGGGAATCATGCCTTCGCACTTATTTTCGTTCAGTTCTACGTAGAGTCCCCACTCGGTGACGCCGGAGATGACACCGTCATAGGTTTGTCCCAGGCGCTCTGTCATGAATTCCACTTGCTTGTATTTGATGGAGGCGCGTTCCGCGTTGGCGGCGGTCTGCTCCATGTTGCTGCTGTGCTGGCAGAGGGCTTCGTACTTCTGCTCGGTGACGCTGCGTCCGCCCTGGTCCAGATATTTGGTGAGCAGGCGGTGCACCATCATGTCGGGGAAGCGGCGGATGGGCGAGGTGAAGTGGGTGTAGTAATCGAAGGCCAAGCCGTAGTGGCCCACGTTGTGCACCGAGTAGCGTGCCTTCTGCATGGCGCGGATGGAGACGGTCTCGATGAGGTTCTCCTCCTTCTTGCCTTGGATGTCGTCCAGCAGGTGGTTGATGGACTTGGAGATGTCGGTCTTGCTGCCGGTGGTGCGCAGTTTGTAGCCGAAACGGGCGATGAACTGTGCCAGGTTATCCAGCTTCTCGGGGTCGGGGAGGTCGTGGATGCGGTAGGGCAATACTTTGGCTTTCTTGCCTCGGGGCACACGGCCTATCTTCTCGGCCACGGTACGGTTGGCCAGGAGCATGAACTCTTCTACCAGCTTGTTGGCGTCCTTGGAGACTTTGAAGTAGACGCGGATGGGCTTGCCCTTCTCGTCAATCTCGAACTTCACCTCGTAGCGGTCGAAGTTGATGGCGCCGGCCTTGAAACGGGATTCGCGCAACTGCTTGGCCAGGCGGTCCAGCTGCAGCACCTCTTCCTTGAAGTCTCCCTGTCCGGTTTCGATGATTTCCTGTGCCTCTTCGTAGGTGAAGCGGCGGTCGCTCTTGATGACGGTGTGCACCACACGCGAGTTACGGACCTCTCCCTTATCCGTCATTTCGAAGATGACGGAGTATGCCAGCTTCTCTTCATCGGGGCGAAGGGAGCAGAGATAATTGCACAGACGCTCGGGCAGCATCGGGATGGTGCGGTCCACCAGGTAGACGGAGGTGGCGCGCTTCTCGGCTTCCTTGTCGATAATGCTGCCCTCCTTCACGTAGTAGGTCACGTCGGCGATGTGGACACCTACTTCCCAAAGTCCGTCCTTCAGGCGACGGATGGAGAGGGCATCGTCGAAGTCCTTGGCATCCTTGGGGTCGATGGTGAAGGTGGTCACGCGGCGGAAGTCCTCGCGACGGGCGATTTCTTCGGCAGGAATCTCGTCGGGTATCCGGTCGGCAGCCTTCTCCACGGCAGAGGGGTAGACGTAGGGCAGGCCGAACTCCGCCAGGATGGCGTGCATCTCGGTGGTGTTCTCTCCGGCGCGTCCCAGGATGTCGATGACCTGTCCGATGGGGTTCTTCGCCTTGTCGGGCCATTCCACGATTTTCACGACGGCCTTGTCGCCCGTCTTTCCGCCTTTCAGCTTCTCCTTGGGGATGAAGATGTCGTTGGCCAGCGTGCGGTTCTCCGTCACGAGGAAGGCGTAGGACTTGGCCACCTCCAGGGTGCCGACGAAGGTGTCGTTGGCACGTTCCAGTATCTCGATGACCTCTCCTTCGGCTTCGCGTCCGCGACGCTTGGCGTAGAAGGCGATGCGCACCTTGTCGCCGGCCATGGCATGTGCCGAGTTCCGCTCGGCGATGAATATCGGTTCGCCCCCGTCTTCGGGGATGAAGGAGTTCTTTCCGTTGCTCTTGCGCTGGAAGGTGCCGGTCATCTCCACGCCGTGGCTGTTCAGGCGGTACTTGTGTTTGTCCACCTCGGTGATGTAGTCGTCCATCAGCAGTTCGTAGAGGATATCCATGCAGAGCATCTTTAGCGGATGGGTGGTGAGGCGTAGTTGCTCGAAGATATATTTCAGTGACAGCACTTCGTCCTGCTTTGCGTGGAAAAAGTCCAGCAGCACTTTGACGAGTTCTTTCTTTTTCATCCGCTTACCGGCTTTCTTTTCTTTCTTCTCTTTCTTCTTTTTGGCCATAATGTTGATTGTTTAGTGTGGCATGCCGTCCGGTCTGTTTCCGAAACCCCGGGGAATGGCTTCCGAAACTCCCGGGCTTTCGAGAGAAAACCTCTGGAGTTTATCGCTACAACCCCTGGGGTTTGTCTTCAAGATCCGTGGGGTTTTCCTCCGGTTGCCGCCGCCGTCTGTCCGGCAGGACGGAAGGAGGGATGACAACTCCGGCATGCTTCTTTTCTGCAAAGTAAACAAATAATTGCGTTCGATGGTTCATTCTTCCCCAAAATGTTCGGCTATACTGAAAAGAATAGCTGAACGACTGCCCGTAACAGATTTATGTATTATCTTTGCAGCCACTTATTCAGGATGGAAAGCATGGAAATGCAAAGATCGGACAGAAGAGAAGAAGTACGAGAGGCTGGCAACAGCTATCAGAACAATAGTAGAATAAGTAGAATATTATAATGGCAAAAGAAGTGGAATCGATTCTAATTACAGGAGCAAGCGGCTTCATCGGGAGTTTTCTCGTAGAGGAGGCGCTGAAACGCAAGTTCAGTGTATGGGCTGGCGTACGCGCATCCAGCAGCCGAGTATATCTGCAGGACAGGGAAATACATTTTCTTGAAATGGACCTTACACGTCCCGATGCCATCCGTGCCCGGCTCGAAGCGCACAAGGCAGCCTGCGGCAAGTTCGACTACATCGTGCATTGTGCCGGTGTCACCAAGTGTATGGACAAGGAGGAATTCGACCGCGTGAACTTCCGGCAGACCCGGCTGTTCGCCGACATCCTGAGGGAGCTGGACATGGTGCCCCGTCAGTTTATCTTCATCAGTACACTGAGCGTCTTCGGCCCCGTCCGCGAAAAGAGCTACGACCCCATCCGGGAGACCGACACGCCGCAGCCCAATACGGCCTACGGACAAAGCAAGCTGAAGGCGGAACGCTATCTGCAAAGCCTCCCCGACTTTCCGTATGTCATCTTCCGTCCCACGGGAGTGTACGGTCCGCGCGAAAGGGACTACTACCTCATGGCCAAGTCCATCCGGCAGCATACGGACTTCTCCGTGGGCTTCCGCCGCCAGGACCTGACGTTTGTCTATGTCAAGGATATCGTGCAGGCGGTCTTCCTCGGGATAGAGAAGCAAGTGGTGCGCCGTGCCTATTTCCTGGCCGACGGACAGGTGTACCACAGCCGCACCTTCTCCGACCTGATACGGAAAGAACTGGGAAATCCGTTCGTTATCCGCTTGAGATGTCCGTTATTTGTACTGAAAGTCGTATCTTTGCTCGCCGAACGTTGGGCGAAGTGGCAAAACAGGCCGAGTACGCTCAACTCGGACAAGTATAGAATCATGAAACAACGTAATTGGCAGTGCGACATCACACCTACTGTTGAGGAGCTGGGCTATCGCCCCGCATACGACCTGGAACGGGGTGTGAAGGAGACCATTGCCTGGTATAAAGAGAGAGAATGGCTTTAGATTTGTTTAAAAGGGTAGAAACCCACAAAGGACTGTTTGCGGTAGAGAAGGTGACGCTGATATACAATCTGCTGACTTCCATTCTCATTCTGTTCCTTTTCCAGGAGATGGACCATCCGGTCCGGATGCTTGTCGACCGTGCGGTCATTGCAGGGATGACATTCCTGCTGATGTACCTTTACCGGTTGTCGCCGTGCAAGTTCTCGGCCTTCGTGCGCATCGCCATCCAGATGTCGCTGCTCTCTTACTGGTATCCCGACACGTTCGAGTTCAACCGCATTTTCCCTAACCTCGACCACGTGTTTGCCTCGACCGAACAGTGGCTCTTCGGCGGACAACCTGCCGTGTGGTTCTGCGAACGCTTTCCGCAGATGTGGGTCAGCGAGCCGTTCAACATGGGCTACTTTTTCTACTATCCGATGATATTGCTGGTGGTGGTGTGGTATTTCCTTTACCGCTTCGACCTCTTCGAGAAGGTATCGTTCGTCATCGTCACCGCCTTCTTCATCTATTACCTTATTTATATATTCGTCCCCGTTGCCGGGCCGCAGTTCTACTTCCCTGCCATCGGTTGCGACAGCGTGGCGCAGGGTGTCTTCCCCTCCATCGGCGACTATTTCCACCATCATCAGGAGCTGCTTCCCGGTCCGGGCTACGAGCACGGCTTCTTCTACAACCTGGTGGAGAGCTCCCAGCAGGTGGGCGAGCGCCCCACGGCAGCTTTCCCCAGCTCGCACGTCGGCATGTCCACCATACTGATGATTATGGCGTGGCGCGGCAGCCGCCGTCTGTTTGCCTGCCTCCTGCCGTTCTACCTGCTGCTGTGCGGAGCCACGGTGTACATCCAGGCACATTACCTGATAGACTCTATCGTGGGATTCATCTCGGCCTTCGGCATCTATGTCGTGGTGACGTGGATGTTCAAGCGGTGGTTTGCGAAGCCGATGTTCAGGTGAGGGGTAGCAACGGCTCTATCTCCCCGAAGATGCGATACAGTTCCTCCTTCGTCTCTGCCCGTAGCATCGCTATTCTTGTATCCCTGAAGTTGGGGATACCCTTGAAGAGCGGACTGGCTGCCAGGTGACGACGCACGTGCAAGATGCCGCGGCGCTCGTCCAGCAGGTTCACGCTGTCCTCCACCTCCTGGCGAAGCACGTTCAGCCGCCATTCGCTGCTCAGGGGCGGCAGCTCCTCGCCCGTCTCTAAATAGTGTTTCACTTCCTTGAATATCCAGGGACGGCCGAAGCTGGCGCGGCCTATCATGATGCCGTCCACGCCGTAGAGGTCGAAGCACTCCTTGGCCCGTTGGGGTGTGGTGATGTCGCCGTTGCCGATGATGGGGATGTGTATGCGCGGATTCTTCTTCACCTCGCCGATGAGCGTCCAGTCCGCTTCGCCGGTGTACATCTGCGCACGGGTGCGACCGTGGATGGTAAGGGCGGCGATGCCGCAGTCCTGTAGCTGCTCGGCCAGGGTGACAATGATTTTGTGGTCGGCGTCCCAGCCCAGCCGGGTCTTCACGGTGACGGGAATCTTCACGGCATCTACCACGGCACGGGTGATTTCCAGCATCAGCGGCACATTCTGCAGCATGCCGGCCCCGGCCCCTTTGCCTGCCACGCGCTTCACGGGGCAACCGAAGTTCAGGTCCAGTATGTCCGGGCGTGCCTGCTCTACGATGCGTGCGGCCTCCACCATTGTATCCGTATCTCTGCCGTATATCTGTATGGCTACGGGGCGTTCCTCGTCGCTGATGTTCAACTTCTGTTCCGTCTTGCTGACGGAGCGTATCAACGCGTCGGCCGATACAAACTCCGTATATACCATGTCTGCACCAAACTGTTTGCACATCAGCCGGAAGGCCGGGTCGGTAACGTCCTCCATCGGAGCCAGGAGCACGGGGCGTTCGCCCAAGTCTATATTGGCTATCTTCATTCTCAAAAAGATTGTATTTAGGCTTTACGGCTGCAAAAGTACGGAAAAAAGAGCGCTCTGCTACAAAAAAGAACTACCTTTGTATCCGAAGTCTCATTATTAAGCAAGGAAGAGTTATAAAACGTCCTGAAATACTACAACTGATAAACAGTTCTTCTATTATAAAAGAAACGAACGATGAAACTGAATGACTTTGAAATCATGGCGCCCGTCGGCTCGCGCGAGTCGCTCGCGGCAGCCATACAAGCCGGGGCAGACTCCATCTATTTCGGCATCGAGAACCTGAATATGCGTGCCCGTTCGGCCAACACTTTTACCATCGACGACCTGAAGGAGATTGCCCGTACCTGCGACGAGCACGGGATGAAGAGCTACCTCACCGTCAATACCATCATCTATGACAACGATGTTCCGCTGATGCGCACCATTGTGGATGCGGCAAAGGCGGCAGGCATATCGGCCGTGATTGCCGCCGACGTGGCCGTGATGAGCTACGCCCGTCAGATAGGCCAGGAGGTGCACCTCAGCACCCAGCTCAACATCAGCAACGTGGAGGCCCTGCGTTTCTACGCCCAGTTTGCCGACGTAGTGGTGCTGGCACGTGAGCTGAACCTGGAGCAGGTGGCAGAGATTTACCGCCACATCCGCGAAGAGAACATCTGCGGACCCGGCGGAGAGCAGATACGCATCGAGATGTTCTGTCACGGCGCGCTCTGCATGGCCGTCAGCGGCAAGTGCTACCTCTCGCTGCACGAGATGAACAACTCCGCCAACCGTGGTGCCTGCATGCAGGTGTGCCGCCGCAGCTACGTGGTGCGCGACAAAGAGACGGACGTGGAGCTGGAAGTGGACAACCAATACATCATGTCGCCCAAGGACCTGAAGACCATCCACTTCATGAACAAGATGCTGGATGCCGGCGTCCGCGTGTTCAAGATAGAGGGCCGCGCCCGGGGTCCCGAGTATGTGCGCACCGTGGTAGAGTGCTACAAGGAGGCCATCCGCGCCTACCTGGACAACACTTTCGACGACGAGAAGATAGCTGCCTGGGACGAACGCCTGAAGACCGTCTTCAACCGCGGCTTCTGGGACGGCTACTACCTGGGCCAGCGCTTGGGCGAGTGGACCAGGAACTACGGTTCTGCCGCCACCGAACGCAAGATTTACGTGGGCAAGGGCATCCGCTACTTCAGCAACATCGGCGTGGCCGAGTTCCTGGTGGAAGCCGCCGAAATCAGCGTAGGCGACAAGCTCCTGATAACGGGACCGACCACAGGAGCCGAATTCCTGACCCTGGAAGAGGCGCGTGTAGACCTGAAACCGGTACAGACCGTGAAGAAGGGAAAGCACTTCTCCATGAAAGCTCCCAAGATACGCCCCAGCGACAAGCTCTACAAGCTGGTCAGCGTAGAAGAACTGAAGAGGTTCAAAGGCTTGGATGTGGAGCAGAAACGGGGTTGACTTATAAGAAGATAATCGGGAAATCATGTATAAAAAGTGTATAATTCTAAGTCGAATGTGTATAATATGAGTGTATAACAAGTGTATAAATGAGTGTATAATTTATGCCGAATGATACATTTTCGGGTTAAGATAAGACTATCAGAAGAAGGAGGATGGAAAAGTATATTTATGAATTAAAAATGAAGGTACGCGATTATGAATGCGACCTTCAAGGTATTGTCAACAATGCCAACTACCAGCACTATCTGGAACATACGCGCCACGAGTTCCTGCTCAGCACCGGCGTCAGCTTCGCCAAGCTGCACGAAGAGGGGGTAGACCCGGTGGTGGCACGCATCAGCATGGCCTTCAAGACTCCCTTGAAGAGCGGCGACGAGTTCATCTCTAAGCTTTATATGAAAAAGGAAGGCATCAAGTATGTCTTCTATCAGGACATCTTTCGCGCCGCCGATGGCAAGGTTTGCCTCAAGGGCGTGGTCGAGACCGTCTGCGTGGTCAATGGCCGATTGACCGACAGCGAACTGTTCGACCGCCTCTTTGAGCCCTATCTAAATCCTTGATTTTAGGTCGTTTGACAGGCAATAGTCTTTGTCTTCTCAGACACTGGTCTCTGTCATGACAGACACTGGCCTTTGCCGCGACAGACACCAGTGTCTGAGAAGACAGACGCCAGTGTCTGTCAAACGGAACAAAAACGATATAAAAACCCCTTCTATATGAACAGCGACGAACGCATTTGCAGCATAGCCCTCACCCTTTGCCCCGGTATCGGGCACATCGGGGCCAAGCGACTGATAGAGAGCATGGGCAGCGCCTCCGAGGTATTTCACCGACGAAAAGAGCTTCCTCACCTCATGCCCGGAACGAACCCTGACCTTGTAGAAGCGCTCGGCTCGCCCACCGCCTTTGCACGTGCCGAACGCGAAATGGAGTTTGTAGAGAAGAACCGCCTCGCCTGCCTCACCCTGAAGGACGAAGCCTATCCCTCGCGGCTGCGCGAATGCGAAGATGCCCCGGCCTTTCTCTTCTTCAAAGGAAATGCCGACCTCAACCGTCTGCACGTTGTCAACCTGGTGGGTACACGCCGCGCCACGGATTACGGCAAGCAGTTTTGTGCCGACTTCGTCCGCGACCTGGCCGCCCTCTGCCCCGATGTGCTTGTTGTGAGCGGACTGGCCTACGGCATCGACATCCATGCCCACCGGGCAGCCTTGGCCAACCACCTGCCCACGGTGGCTGTCCTTGCCCACGGACTGGACCGCATCTATCCCTACGTCCATCGGAAGACAGCCATAGACATGCTGGCCGACGGTGGCCTGCTCACCGAATTCCTGACTGAAACCACCCCCGGCCGGCACAACTTCGTCAGCCGCAACCGCATCGTGGCCGGCATGTGCGACGCTACCATCGTAGTAGAGTCTGCCGCCAAAGGCGGTTCCCTCATCACTGCCGAACTGGCCGAGGGCTATCATCGCGATTGCTTTGCCGTACCCGGACGCACCACCGATGCCTTTTCCATGGGCTGCAACCGACTGATACGCGACAACAAAGCCGCCCTTGTGCAGAGTGCCGAAGACTTTATGCAAGCCATAGGTTGGACCGCCTCTGCGGCACTGTCCAAACCGGAAGGGATTCAACGCAGCCTCTTTCCCGAACTGACGGAAGAGGAGCAGCGCGTGGTCCAGCTCCTGAAACAACGGGGCGACCTGCACATCAATGTACTGGTAGTAGAGGCAAACATTCCCGTAAACCGCATGAGTGCGCTGCTTTTCGAACTGGAAATGAAAGGAGTGATAAAAGCCATGGTAGGCGGACACTATCATCTGTTGTCAAATAGTTGAGTGTTTCTTCTTCGGAAGACATGGCTACCGCCACGAAACAAGAAACGTAGGGGCATAAAAAAAGGAGTACCGCCGTACTCCAACCTTTGTTAACCTTAAATCTAATAC
>CAMWRY010000035.1 GCA_947176775.1 uncultured Bacteroides sp. | reverse complement strand
GTATTAGGCTTTTCTTCCTTTCCTCTTGCCCCCTATCGGCAGCCTCGGAAACAGTTTTCTGAAGCGGACCAGGTGGCTGGTGATGTTGCCGCCGGCGATGACGAGCGTCACGGCCACGATAATCAGTACCAGCCCGAAGCTCTCTCTGACTGTCAGCGTCTCTCCGAAGACGGTTATCCCGAAGAGGATGGCCGTCACAGGCTCCAATGCGCCAAGAATGGCGGTGGGTGTGGAGCCGATATACTGGATGGCGCTGGTGGTGCAGAGGAAGGAGATGGCGGTGGGGAAGACGGCCAGTGCCAGGAGGTTGCCCCACAGGTACCACTGGCTCGGCGTGCTCACCGTCCCGGCATAGAGCAAGCGTGCCGCGAAGAGTGACAGGCCGAAGAGGAGGACGTAGAAAGTGACTTTCAGGGTAGCCACATTTTTCAAAGTTGTCTGGTTGACACCCACGATGTAGATGGCGTAGGAGAGGGAAGAGGCGAAGACCAGCAACGTCCCTATCAGGCTCAGCGTGCTGCCGTCCTCGTTTTTGTAGAGTAGCCCGATGCCTCCCAGGGCGAGCAGCATGCAGACAACGGTTTGCAGCGTCAGCCGCTCCTTGAAGACAAGAGCCATGATGAGGGCCACCATGATGGGGTAGACAAACAGCAGGGTCGATGCGATGCCTGCCGCCATGTAGTTGTAGCTCTGAAAAAGCGTCAGCGAGGAGAGGGCTACGAGCAGTCCCATGATGACGAGCGTAGTGCCCTCTTTCCGCTGTAGCCCGAACGACCGCCCCCTCACCTTTATCATCAGACCCAACAAGGGGATGGCAAACAGGTACCTGAAGAAGAGTACCGAGTCGGGGTTCATTCCGCTCTTGTACAACGGGAGGGCAAACAACGGGTTCATGCCGTAGGTGGCTGCGGCAATGGACCCCAAAATATATCCTTTAGCTTTTGCATTCATATCTCTTAGTCTGTGAATCGGAACGCAAAGGTACTGTTTTTTTCCGTTTCAACAACAGACTGTTGCTCACTACGCTGACACTGCTGAACGCCATGGCCGCGCCGGCTATCATCGGATTCAGCAGGAAGCCGTTGAGGGGGTAGAGGATGCCGGCCGCAACGGGCACACCTATGACATTATAGATGAATGCCCAGAACAGATTCTGGCGGATGGTGCGGACCGTCAGACGGGAGAGACGGAGGGCTTCCGGTATCTTGGTCAGGTCGGAGGAGATGATGGTCATCTTGGCCACATCCATGGCGATATCGCTGCCTCTGCCCATGGCGATGCTCAGGTCGGCTTGGGCCAAGGCGGCGCTGTCGTTGATGCCGTCGCCCACCATGGCTACCTTCCGGCCTTCGGCCTGCAACCGGCTGACGAAGGCAGCCTTGTCCTGCGGCAATACGCCGGCTTGGTAGTGGGCGATGCCTGCTTTCCGGGCAATCTCGCGTGCGGTGGCCTCGTTGTCACCGGTCAGCATGTAGACTTCGATGCCGGCGGCACGCAGCTCGCCGACGGCACGAACGGAAGATGCCTTTATCCGGTCTGTTATGCCGGCTATGGCCAGTGCATTCGCTTCGTCGGCAAACCAGATGACGGTTTGCGCTTCCGTTGCCAGCCGGTCGGCCTCCTTCTGGAGGAGGGGAGTGATGGCAATCCGGTGCTCTTCCAGCAGCGCCCGGTTGCCGGCCAGGAAGGTGCGGCCTTGCACCTCTCCTTTCACGCCTTTTCCGGTGAGGCTTTCAAAGTTTCGGATGGCTATGGCAGACGATGTTTTGAGGTGGCCCACCACGGCTTCGGCCAGCGGATGTTCCGACAGCTTTTCTAGGCTATAGAAGATGTCCGGCAGCGAGTGTCCGGTGCCGGAGGCCTCGGGAGTAGTAGCCTGTGCGTCCCACACCAGCTTGCTGACTTCCGGTCGGCCCTCGGTCACGGTTCCGGTCTTGTCGAGCACTACGGTATCTATCTTCTTGGCTATCTCCAGACTCTCGGCATCTTTTATCAGGATGCCCCTTTCGGCTCCCTTGCCGATGCCCACCATGATGGCGGTAGGGGTTGCCAGTCCCAGGGCGCACGGGCAGGCTATGATGACTACGGTGACGAATGCCAGCAGTCCGTGGGTGAATCCTTCGGTGCCGCCCAGCAGCAGCCAGGCGATGAAGGCGATTGTGGCGATGCCGATGATGACGGGCACAAATATCCCGGCTATCTTGTCCACCAACTGCTGCATCGGTGCCTTGCTCCCTTGTGCATCCTGCACCATGTGTATAATCTTGGCCAGCAGGGTGTCTGTGCCCACCTTCTCGGCCCGGAAGCAGAAACTTCCCTTCTGGTTGATGGTGCCGGCAAAGACCTTGGCATCCTTTTGCTTGGGCACCGCCATCGGTTCACCGCTCAACATGCTTTCGTCCACGTAGGAGGTTCCTTCCGTCACTATGCCGTCCACCGCAATCCGCTCGCCGGGCTTCACCAGAATGAGGTCTCCGGGGCGGATTTGCTCTATTGGAACCGTGCGGTGAGATTGGCCATTCCCAAGCAAGGTTACGGTTTTGGGCTGTAGCCCCATCAGCTTCTTGATGGCTGTGGAGGTGTTTCCTTTTGCCTTCTCCTCCAGCAGGCGGCCCAGCAGGATGAAGGCTATGATGGTGCTGGCCGCTTCGAAGTAGACATGGGGGTGGATGCCTCTGGCGAGCCAGAAGCTCGGTGCCAGCATGTTGAACAGGCTGAACAGGTAGGCAGTCCCGGTGCTGATGGCCACCAGCGTGTCCATATTGGCACTGCCGTGCTTCAGCTGTTTCCAGGCATGGATGAAGAAGTTTCTGCCCAGCCAGAACACGACGGGTGTGGAGAGTGCCCACATGACGGGATTGGCATAGGGCATGTCCATAAAGAACATACCTATTATCAGGATAGGTACGGACAGGAGGATGGCCCAGGTGGTGCGGAACTTCAGTGCGCCGAACTTCCGCTCGTGGGCCTCTTCCGCCTCTTCCAGCGTGTGGTTGCCGCGGCTTATCAGCAGGTCGTATCCGGCCGCTTGTACGGCCTTTTGCAGCGCTTCGGCCGAACAGCTTTGCGAGTCATATTCTACGGTTGCCGTGGCCGAAGCGTAGTTCACGCTGGCCTGGCTGACGCCGGGCTGCCGGTTCAGGGTCTTTTCTACTCGTGCGGCACATGCGGCACAGCTCATTCCCAAGACGGGAAAGCTCTCTTGAACGTTTTTCTTATCTGTCATAGTATTTTTAGAATTAGAATGTTTATATCTTTTTCTCCTTTCTCAGGGAACAAAGATACGGAGAGGAAGTTGTCGGAAGGTTACGGAATTTCGGATTTGATTTATAGAATTTGGGGAGCGGAGGGGGGTGAGGCGGTGTGTTTGCTATACTTCATCCAGCGGTTTCCTTCCGTTTGCTTTCGAGTTTTTGAAGCGGCTGGGCGTCATGCCGGTTACGCTCTTGAATTGGGCGCTGAGGTAGGCGGCACTGGAGTAGTTCAGCTGGTCGGCAATCTCGTTCAGAGACAGTTCGTCGTAGGCCAGCAGTTCTTTGGCGCGTTCTATCTTCTGGGCTATGAGATACTTTTCGATGGTGGTACCGGTTGTTTCGGAGAAGAGCTTGCTCAGTGCGCTGTAGTCCCGGTGGAGGGTGGAGGCCAAGTAGTCGGACAGGTTCATCGTCAGCGTGTGGTCGCTGTAGTGCACCAACTTGATGATGGCGTCTTTAATCTGTTCTGTCACTTGCGACTTCTTGTCGTCAATCAGCTCGAAACCGAGCGTTGGGAGCGCTTCTCTTACTCTTCGGCAGATTTCGTCGGTCACCTTGACGGGCAGTACGGCCGTTCCCAGTTCCACGGATACAGGCTGCAAATTCAGGCTTTCGAGCAGGCCTCTCACGGCCATAATGCACCGATTGCATACCATGTTCTTGATGTGCAGCGTGTTTTCGGGAAGTGAGTTCGGAGTCATATCTGTCATGATGGCTCAAAGATAATGCTTTTTCTCCTCAGCTTGTTCACATACCTTTGAATTATGGGGATAAAAGAGTTGTTTGGGTGATAGTTTAATTCATAAATATATATTTCTGAAGAGTTGTTATTTTGTGATGGGTGACAATGTACTGGGTTCTCAGGATGTTCGTTTTGGGGATTTCTTATAGAAAAGTATATAGTGGGAAAAGCTACTCGAATATGGAAATCTGTAGATAAAGCAATCGGAAGAACGCGGAAAGAACTAATGTTGAAAAAGATGAACTAAAAACTTTTTTGTTGATGATCACTTTTTTCTTTTGAAGAATCAACTGTTATTTATATTTTTGCCCATACAAAATGCTGAATATATGAATAAAATCTACATGCTCTTCTTTCTTCGATATATTATTTATGAAAACACCATTTGTATGAAACATCCTTTGTTTTTTTCTGATTGCCATTGCTCTTCTATCTGTATCTTGCGAGAAGAAGAAAACCGCCTCATTGGCGGAGAGTGATTTAAAAACAATCACCATATCCTGCGAAAAAGACCAGATACTTAACTTATCCGAATTTGCAGATTCAATAGAAATCATTCCCTTAGAGACCCGTGATGACAACCTGATAGGCTGGGTGCAGCGCATTGTCTCAGCAAATGACTGCTACTTCCTATCATCAGCAGTCAGCCATTATACACAAGAATTATATGTATTTGGCAAGGACGGAAGATTTATTCGCCAAATAGGGCAAGAAGGAGAAGCTCCCAATGCCTACTTGGGCATGAATGATTTTGTACTGACCGATGATTCCATCATCAAAATCTCTGAAAATTATAATTTGGCTTGTTACGACGTGAATGGTAATTTCTTATATAAAAGGAAACAAAAAAACTGTCCCCTCGAAATTATTTCATTTAACAACTTGATTTACGGTTTAAATATCCTCCCTTCATCGCATGACAACCAGTTATTAAAAAGATAACCTTAAAACTGACTTTTTCAAGATATCACCCTTAGAAGCCAAAGTTGCCGATTTATATGCGAGGGCGGCTATGCTGACAACCTGTGAAGATGCCGTTATTTTTAATTATCCATACAGTAATACAATCTTCAGATTAAACCCCGACAATCTGGAAGCTTCTCCTTTATATCAGGTAGATTTTGGAGATAAAAATGTTTCATGGAAAATATTTGAAGAATATGAGGAACCAAGGAGTTGGAATGAAGTGCTGAAGGCAGGAGATCCTTATTGGGGTATCAGTGACATACTTGATTTGAATCACTATTTTATAGTGAATGCCGTTGATGAAACTTTTAGCAGTTCTTTCACCATCTATTCTAAGAAGACAGGAAAAAACATGAGCGGACAACGCATAAAAGACGACATGTATTTTAAAGGCAATCAAATTAAGTTGAAGCCTTATTATACTCCCCACTATAAAGATGGTGACTATCTTCTGTGGATCATAAAGGCAGAAACCCTCATGAATGGCTATCATGCTTACAGAAAAGCCTTAGGTGAATCAAAATGGAAATTGTTTTGCAAAAAATATCCTCGTTTGATTGAAGTGTGCGAGCAATTGAATGAAGCAGCAAAGCCCGTATTATTGAAAATTTAAATAAAGGATTTTTAGTATCTGAATTATGAAAAATATATTGTCATTTTATTGGATAATTTTTATTCTTATGACATTGGTGTTTTCGTCTTGTGGGAAAAAAGAAAACACGCAATATCTATCTTTATTACAGAAACAAAATACTCAATTGCAAAACTTGAAAATTTTATCGAAACTTCAACATGCAGGAGAAGGAAGTAAATTGAATGATGTATATGTATATGACGCACAAGGTGACAGCCTCAAATTCAGTAATCTGCTGGATGATACAGACAAATTTATCTTCTTTTTCTCCGAATATAGTTGCTCCTCCTGTTATCTTCCGTTCTTGAAAAAAATGACAGAAATGTATGAGGAACTAAAAGATAAAGTTATCATTGTTGCCCCCCCCTATCATCAGTTGCAAAGGTTATGAACGCTTTGCGTACGATACCTCGGCTCAGCCCTGTCTGCACCACTCCCCGTATCAGGAGATAGGCAAGGAAAGCCAGCCATAAGGCATGGTTTGCCAGGAGAGGGCGTAGCCCGTAATACAGTACAAAGAAGCTGGCGGCGGCGGCTGCCATGGAGAGGAGCATGCCGCGCGTGGCAGTGGCACCGATGAAAATGCCGTCCCAGATGAAGGCACCCATGCCGGCTGCCGGAATGGCAAGCGCCCAATAGAAGTAGAGGTCGGCTGCGGCAATTACCTCCCGTTCATCCGTCAGCAGTCCGAGGAAGGCATTGCCCCCCAAGGCATAGGCCAGTGTGAACAACCCTGCCATTGCAGTTCCCCACCCGAAGAGGTGGCGCACAGTGTCCGTGAAGGCTTCCCGGTTTCGTGCCCCTATGTATCGGCCGCTCAAGGCCTCGCCTGCATAGGCAAAGCCGTCCATCACATACGAGAACAGTGTGAAGAGCTGCATCAGCAGCGTGTTGACCGCCAGGATGATTTCGCCCTGTGAGGCTCCTGCTGCCGTGAAGAACAGTGTGACCGCTACCAGGCAAAGCGTGCGCAGAAAGATATCCCTGTTCACCCTGAAAAACCGGAGCATTGCCTCCTTTTCCCAGAGGCCGCCACTCCCTCCTTCTATGCTCCTCAGTCCGCCTTGTCCGGTTGCCAGATACTTCTTCAGCCTCCCGTAGTGGCGCATCCAGAGCGCTACTCCCGTCAGGAAGCCTGCATACTGGGCAATCAGGGTTCCCAAGGCCACTCCTTCCACTTTCATGCCGCACAGATAGACCAGGCTGAGACTGGCAAGGATGTTGACCACATTCTGCGTGATGGCGATACACATGGGGATACGCGAATTCTGCATGCCGATGAACCATCCCGTCAGCCCATACAGTCCCAGCATGGCCGGCGCTCCCCAGATGCAGATGTGGAAGTAGCACGTAGCCATCTCCCTGACCTCGTCCGTGGGCTGAATCAGCAGGAAAGCCCCTTGCCTGACGGGCGTTTGCAGCAGGATGAGGCAGACGGCCACCGCCAACCCTATGCCCACAGAACGTATCAGCAGACGGAGTACTTCCGGCAGGTCCCTCTTGCCGAAGGCCTGCGAGGTCATTCCGCTGGTGCCCATCCTCAGGAAGCCGAAAATCCAGTAGATGATGTTGAACAGCATGCCGCCTACGGCTATGGCACCGATGTAGGCCGGTGCGCCCAGATGCCCTACGATGGCCACATCAATCAGTCCGAGCAGCGGTACGGTGATGTTGGATACGATGGAGGGCAGGGCTATTTGCAAGATTTGTCTGTTTCTGGTTCTCATGGGATAATGCCTATTTGAGTAGGGCGGACAAAGGTACACAGAAAAAGGCGAAGTCGGTGGGAAAGATTAACTATATTTTGTTGACGGTTGCAGGGAAAGTACTTAATTTTGTGGGTGCATTGCCATGCAGAAGATTTAGGCTGTTAAACTATCATACACTTTTTTAAACATGAAATCCTTCACAATCCTTTTCTCTTTGTTTCTGATGCTGCCGCTGTCGCTCATGGCGCAGTCGGCCGGCGAGTTGCTCACGAAAGTGGCTGATGCCCTCTCCGAAGGCAAGGACGACTATGCGGTGAGCCTGTTTCGCCAGTCGGCGGATGCCGGTGAAGAGAAGACAGAGATGTTCTACTGGACCCGGGTGGACAAGGGTAGTGTGGTGGCGCCTCGTCTGGCAGATGTACTGGCGGCACACTACAAAGAGGCGCGCAATTACGACAAAGCCTACCTCTTCTACAAGGAATTTCTGCAACACCGTCCCAAAGATGTGTCTGCACTCGCTTCGTGTGCCGAGATGGAGATGATGAGGGGAAAAGAGAAGGAAGCCTTGAAAACCTATGAAAAGGTGCTGAAGCTGGATGCCGACCATCTGCAAGCCAACATCTTCTTGGGGAACTATTACTACCTCCAGGCCGAGAAGGAGAAGAAGAAGCTCGAAGACGACTACCGGAAGATAGCTTCGCCCACCCGTATGCAGTATGCCCGTTACCGTAACGGATTGTCGGACGTATTTGACAAAGGCTATAGCAAAGCAAGGGTATATCTCCAACGGGTGCTCCAGCTCTTTCCTTCCATGGAGGCAGGTAGTACGTTGGAAAAAATAAAAAGGTTGGAGAAGGAGTTGAAATAGCAAAAAAAAGAGGAGGAGTTAGAGGGAGTTATGAGCCGATACTACTGCGTTGTGATAGCAAATAGGCTTTTAACTCTCTCTAACTCCTTAAAAAAGGCTACTTCCCGTTCAGGAATGTATTCAGCTTATGAATATCCTCCGGAAGTGAAGCAGGTTTGATGTTTCCGTAGGCGAAGGGACGCAGCAGTTTCCGGATAGTTTTCTTGTAACGGGCATCTTGCTTCAGCACCTGTATCTTCTCGAACATCTGTATACCCTCTGTCAGCATCTCGAAGCGGACGGATGACTGGTTGTCGGGGTAGACGATGTAGGTGTCGCCGGCCGCCCAGCTGTGGAAGCGCGTATCGGTTTCGGGAGATTCCACCCAACTGTTGTAAGCCCAGCGCAGGTAGCCGTCCAGTTCGCGTTCGGCGGCTATCGGGCCGTATGCGGCAGCTTCGACGGGCTGGGAGAAGGTGAAGGTGTTGGGCCATGATTCGCTGCAGCAAGTATAGAAAGTCGTTATCTTGCCTTGCTGGCGACGCGCATCGATTACGCCGTCGGGATACTGGTTGTCATAGGGGATGCAGAGGTCGAACAGCTCCTTTTCAAGTTCGGCATGGTAGTTGCCTGCCAGCGAAATCTTGTAGTCCGGATCAGCCTTACGTATAACTCTCAAAGCGGCTTCCATGCTTTCACGGGGACGTTCGTCCATGGCTATGATGGTGTGTTCGAACCATTTCTTGCTCTTGAGGTGGGTGGCCAGGGCCGACAGCTTGTTTACCCAGTAGTCATCGAACTCGGGCTTGTTGACATCCATCTTCTGGTCCACCATGCGGTTGGTGGCCTGGTCGTAGTAGCGGAAGGAGAGTTCCCACGGAATGACGGAGTAGCAATAGATGTAAGGGCCTACACCGCACTGCTGCATGAACTCCACCCAACGGTCGAAGACAGTGAAGTCATACATCCAGGTGCCGTCTGCCTTTTTTACCTCGGTAATCATGTTTTCAAAATAGTCGTAGGTCTGTCCGTTCCATGGCTTGTGGGTGATGGAGGCGGTGATACCGCGCTGTCCGGCCCGTGCCAGCCGTTGCATGAGGGGACGCATGGCATCGAAGTGCGCTTGGCTCCACAGGGGTACCCCTGCTACACGCGCCACGGCAAAGGGATTCTGCCACAGGTCCAGATGGAACCGTGTCTCTTCCGGCAGTGGCAGGGTACGGTCAATCACCCGGATGCTGAAGGGCAGCGTGCCACACTCTTTTCCTTCGCATGCCACGCTGACTACTCCCTTGTAGATGCCGGGAGCGGCATCGCGTGGTACGTCGAAGCTGACCCAGGCAGGGCGTACGGTACGGGCTTGGTAGCGCAGGGCGCGTATGGGTTCTATGCGGTCGGCCACGAGGGAGGAGTCGAATCGGGTCTTGTCCGGCCGGTGACCGCAACCGCCGCCGTCTTTGTTTAGCTCATCGGTCATGACGTAGCGCACGAATCCGGTGGTTTGTTCGTCTGTCCAGTGGCATCCTTCCTGCTCTTTCACTTCAAATTGCAGGTTGCCTTCTTCTTTTCCCGACCATATCAGGAACTTGGCATGTAGCCGTTCGCCTCGCCAAGCCACCAGGGAGAGCTTTTTCGACAGGCTGCGGCTCGTGGGGCAGGCGAAGGGATCGGTGTGCAGTTGGGCATCTTCCCAGGCTGCTTGCAGATTTTCGGGCGCCTTGTTCCATGTCGGGTCTTCGGCATGTGGAACGGTTAGTTCAGTGGTGGCTTGTGCCATCGTTTTGCCTGCAAAGAGCGAAAGCAGGAGGCAGGCGCAAAAAGATAGAAGATGTTTTCTCATTTTTGAATTATATTAGTTAGTAAATATGGCAAGTTGGGTAAAGGCAAGGACGTTCAGTCACTTGTTCGTTTCAGCCGGAAGCAGTCTATGTCCGGTGCCCAGCAGTAGGGGCTTCCCATGCGTATCGTGTTATATCCGGCTTTCAGTTGTACGGACACCGTGACCCGGGCCGTTACATCGGTTCCTTCTGCCGTTTCGCATAGCCGGTCTATCAGGATGGGTTCTCCGTCGTTCACCTCTATTTGCAGTTTGCGATACTTTCCGGGGATATATGCTACCGTCAGGTCATACCGGCCACCTTGTTGACTGTAGACGCGGTTCCACTCGGCATAGTTTTCGCGGCTGCCTCCCACGTAGGCTATCTTCATGCCTCCCGAGGTGCCGGGCATGGGGGCGTATGCCACTGTCTTGGGCGATTTCCCTAAGTCGTCGAAGCAGGGCAGATAGGCTTGTTCGGCTTCGTAAAGCGAAGGTTCGCTTCTGCCTTCTCCCTCCATGCGCAGTATCCGCACGCCGTGGGGCGGCACCTCCATGCAAAGCGTCCCTTCTATGGGGGAGAGCGACTGTTGCCGTACTACATCGCGCACCTTGGCCTTGCCTTCCAGTTCGAGTATTTCCAAGGGGACACGGAAACGGCATACGGTGTCCGAGGGGTTATAGAGGGCTACGGCACGCGTCCGTCCTTGCAACTGCTCCACATCTTTCACCAGCACATAGCCTTCGCCCTGATGCAAGGCCACGTGGGCCTGTAGCCCCAGCCGGTCTTGGTTCAGGGCGATGAGTTCCTTGTTTTTCAGCAGCCGGAGCGAAGCTTCGGGGATAGTGGTGAGGTCGCAGCCTATCAGTAGCGGCGAACTCATGATGCACCACATCCCGAAGTGCGTCTCTTCTTCCACAGGGGTCAGTCCACGCCCTATCTCGAGCATGTCCATGTCGTTGTAGTGCCCGTTGCCGGCATAGGCCGACAGGTAGAGATTCTTTCTGATGATGGATTTCACTGATGCCCATTCGGGACGAATGTCGGGGCTGATGCGCCAGGAGCGTGCCATTCCTGCTGCCCATGTGCCGGGAAAGGCCCAGCGGCAGATGTTGACCGACACGGGGCGTTCCGCCACCTCGCGGATGGTGCGGCAGATTTCGGAATAGCGTCGTTCCTCTTCCAAGTCCAGCTCCTGTCCTGCGCCACAGTAGTCTATCTTGATGAAGTCGAATCCCCATTCGTTGAAGTAGAGCCGGGCGTCCAGTGACTCATGTCCGTAGAGGCCGGCACCTACGCCGTGGGTGTCGTTGTCCCAGATGGAGCCGCAAGTGTTGCTGCCTGCATCCGAATAGATGCCGGCCTTCAGGCCCAGTGCATGGATGTGGTCTGCCACTTCTTTCAGCCCGTGCGGAAAGCGCACGGGGTGGGTATGCATCCGTCCGGTGGAGTCGCGGTGGCCGAAAAAGCCGTCGTCTATGTTAATATAGGTATAGCCGGCCTTCTTCAGTCCGGTCTGTACTAGGGCATCCGCCTGTTTTTTTATCAGTTCATCGCTGATGTTCACCCGGTAGGTGTTCCAGGAACTCCATCCCATCAGCGGAGGGGCCGTCTGCTTTTCATCGTTCGTCGGCTGTGCGGCGAGGGAAGAGAGGAAGGCAGGGCTCAACAAAAGAAAGAATAATGCAAATCTCATAATATTATGTTTTTTCAACTTTTACTTCCGCCAGCACATTGATGCCATATCGGCCTTTGCCGGTTACGGTCCATAGGACATTTCCGTTGGCGCAGCGGATGGCATAGCGAGAATCGTACATCAGACGTTCCGAGGCATCGGCTATCCACAGCCCTAACCGATAGTTGCCGGGAGTTATCTCCTGGGGCAGGCTGCATGTCAGGTCTATGGTATGGAGCAATGGCTTGCATTCGGAATCAGTCGGGTCAAACGGCTGCCAGTCGATAGGATTCACACGGGCAGCTGTCAGTTCGGTCACATGTCCGGCTGTGTCTATCAGTACTGGATGTACTTTGTACTCGCCGAATACAGTGGCGAATCCCCGGTTTATTAAGGTCAGTTTCAGAGGGTTTTCTTCGCCGGCTTTCAGTGTGGCAGGCATTTGCAGCGATTGCAGTTCCAGGCGATAACCCAGGTGGTCGCGTACATAGTCGAACACACTGCGCTCTGTCTTCTCTCCGCTTTTCAGGCGGAAATAGCCGGAAGAGACAGGCATGTGATATTTCTTCAGAGAATCTTCATTGATCAGTGTCTCCTTCCATACAGTCATGGAGTAGCGTGGAGGATTACTTTCGTCAAACCGGTTGTTGGCATGCTGCTCTTTGTAGTTGTGTATGACGCTGAGCGAGGTGAAATGCTGCAAGAAGAGCCGACGTGCGGCTTGCATGCCGTCAATAATCCATCCGGCTGAAGGACTGTCCGGGTCGGCACCTACGCTCCAGAATCCCCAAGGCAATTCACCGTCCACTACCAGGTAGGGCGATTCTTTCACGATTTGGTCGAAGTGTGCCGTTCCTTCGTGCATGTCTCCGTCCCAGCGGTCGGGGCGGATAACGATGAAGTCGTCATGGAAAGAGAGTCTATTATACAGTTCTGGAGAGTCTTTCAGCAGGTTCTTGTATTCAGGTACACGTACTTGCACATTCTTCTCTTGCGGCACTACGCTGAGCAGTTTCTCAAGAATAGTACGTTTTGTCTCTTCCGAATTCTCCAGCCCGTGTATGGAGCTGTGCCATTCGCCCCAGGCGCCTATCAGTCCGGCTTGCACGACCAGAATCAGGTCTTTGTTGGCTTGGAGGATAGGTTGCAGCTGGTCGAGATGTCGCAATATCTGTTCGGCTGTGGGGCCGATGGGCGACCGTCCCATGAAGTCTTTCTCGTAGGCAAAACGGAGTACGGACTTTTTGCCTTGGCGGCGCAGTTCGTCGAAGTATGCCTGCATGGTGGCAAAATCGCTTTCCGTCAGCTCCTTGTCGGCAAGAAAGGTCAGGTAGAAATAGCTTTGTGAGAGCGATACGCTGTCCGAAGCATATTTTTCGGAGAGCTGTTCCAGTTGTTTTCCCGGTTTGTCCTTGTCCATGGCTATATCCAAGGCTGTTTCCAGCCGGAAACCTCTTCCGGGGTTATAGAGTCCGCACATGCCGTGTGGGGCATCGGCATAGATGCCTTCAAATTCTATGGTCTGTTGTCTGTTGCCGCAACTGCTTGCCAACAGGCTGAATACAGCGATAAGCACGCTGCTGTATATCCATTTTATAGTCATTTCTTTTAGGTTTTTAGTGCCATATCCTGCAATTAATTTTCAAAGATAAGATAAAAAAACGTGGGAAGAAAATCAAAGCAGTTTTTTGGCAGATTGGTAAGTATAAATAAAGTCCGGTATGTATCCCACACGCCGGACTTTTACTAAGAAAAAATACAAATATGATAGGGATGGCCCCTTTGGTCAGCTCATGTGTATCAGAAGCCGGGGTGTTGCTTTATCTTTCCTTGTCCGTCGCGGATGATGCTGACGGGGATAGGCAGAAGCTCATATACATATTTTCCTCCCTCCATGCGTTTCACGTTCTCGGTAGAATGGCCTGCATATTCGTTCTTTTTGATGGCCATTTCCACGAAGCGTTCGTGGCGGATAAGGTCCTGACGACGTACACCTTCCATGTAGAACTCGTGTCCGCGCTCTTCGAGCAGCTTGTCAAGATACTTTTCGGGAGTGCCTATTTCATCGTCCGTAAAGGCGGGCAGTTTGCCGTGCTTGGTGCGGATTTCGTTCAAGTACTCTTTGGCCATGGCGTTCACATTGTTGCTGTTGCGCACCACTGCTTCCGCATAGAGTGTCTTTACGTCGGAGAAGCGGAATACCACTATATCGCACATACCCTTGTCGCCAATCATGCCGTCGATGCTGTACTTTCCCGGGATAGCGCCTACTCTCAGCGAGCCGTCGGTCTTGTCCAGCACTTCGCTGTGCTGCTTGCCGCCCGTATCGGTGTATTCGCCGTAGATGCGTGCCAGGCGGTAGTCACCCTCTTCGAAGGTATGGTAGTAGGACCATGCCATGCGGTAGCCGCCCCACAGGGTCACTGATTCGGGCGCATTGGGGAAATACACTTTGTGAGGAAAGTCGCCGGGATAGGTGTGTACCTGATAGAGGGAGTTCTGTCCGCTTTTGGAACAAGGAATTGCATAAACGATTTCTGCGTTTTCCTTGCCTTCCAGTGAGAACAGCTTGTAGTAGTCCTCTTCGATGGCATAGCCGTAGCTTTTGTTCTCTACCAGTTCCTTGCCTATCTTTTCGGCATTTTCGAAGTCTTTCACGCGCATGTAGTATTTCAGCAGCAGGGTGTTGGCAAGTCCTTTGGTGAATCGTCCGTAGTCGCCGCTTTCATATTTGTAAGGAAGCACTTGTGCCGCTTCGGTCAGGTTGTTCACAATGAACGCACGCATTTCCTCCTCCGTGGCGCGAGGCAGGATGATGTCTTTTGTCGGGTTCTTCAGCTCTTCCAGCGTGGGCAGGATGATGGGACCATAGAGGTCGTAGAGCAGGAAGGCCATGAAGCCCATGCCGCACTTGGTCTCACCGATGCACAACTCTTTCACC
>CAMWRY010000034.1 GCA_947176775.1 uncultured Bacteroides sp. | reverse complement strand
GATGTATATAGAGGGATGATTTGTTCATCGTAAGTTATGGGATTTGTGACTTGTATGTTGTGAAATATAGAATTTGTAACTTATGTGTTGTGAAATACTTCAGTAACTTACTTCGGTAAATTATGATATGTGATGATGCAAACTGACTTTTGAATACCTACTTATAATTTTTTAATATATAATTTTTAATTGTGAAAAGAGTTGCATTTCTTTTTGCCTTTCTCCTGCTGGTGGTGGGAGCATCGGCTCGACAAGACACGTTGAAGTATCGTATCAGCCTGAAGGACAAGGCTGCTACTACCTATTCTTTGGAACATCCGGAGGCGTTCCTTTCGGAGAAAGCCATTGCACGCCGCGCGAAGCAGCACCTGGCGATAGACTCTACCGACCTGCCGGTATGCCGCAAGTATGTGGACGAGATTCGCCGGCAAGGGGTGCGTATCGTGGTCACCGGCAAGTGGGAGAACTTTGTCACGGTGTCCTGCAACGACTCCACCCGGATAAGCCGCATTGCCGCGTTGCCTTTTGTCCGTGCCACGGAGAAGGTCTGGACGGCTCCCGAATCCGGCCGGCCGAAGATGGCAACCAGGCGCGACTCGCTGATAAACCGGCCTACCCTGCACCCCGACAGCATCTATGGCCTTGCCGTCAGCCAGATACAGTTGAGCAATGGTGACAAGCTGCACCAGGCAGGCTTCAGGGGACAGGGCATGACGATTGCCGTGATTGATGCCGGCTTCCACAACGCCGACCGGATAACGGCCATGCAGAACATCCGTGTGCTGGGAACCAAGGATTTCGTCAATCCGAAGGCTGACCTCTTTGCCGAGGGCAGTCATGGCATGGTGGTGCTCTCCTGCATCGGCATGAACCAGCCCGGCATCATGACCGGCACGGCACCGGAAGCATCCTTCTGGCTGCTGCGCAGCGAGGACGAGTATTCCGAACACCTGGTGGAGCAGGACTACTGGGCGGCGGCTGTAGAGTTTGCCGACAGTGTAGGGGTGGATGTGATAAATACCTCCTTGGGCTATTATGCCTTTGACGACCCGTCGAAAAACTACACCTTCCGCGACCTGGACGGGCGGCATGCACTGATGTCGCGTCAGGCGTCACGGGTGGCCGACAAGGGCATGGTGCTGGTGTGCAGTGCCGGCAATTCGGGCATGGGAACTTGGAAGAAGATTACGCCTCCGGCAGATGCGGAGAATGTGCTGACGGTGGGTGCCGTGGATAAGAATGCCGTGCTGGCTCCTTTCTCGTCTGTGGGCAACACGGCCGACCATCGCATCAAGCCTGATGTGGTGGCTGTAGGCTTGGGAGCCGATGTCATACGCACGGACGGCAACCAGGGCACGGCAAACGGTACGTCGTTCTCTTCGCCTATCATGTGCGGCATGGTGACCTGCCTGTGGCAGGCTTGTCCCGACCTTACGGCCAAGGAGGTGATAGAGCTGGTACGCCGCTCCGGCGACCGCGCCGCCTATCCCGATAATATTTACGGCTACGGTGTGCCGGATATGTGGAAGGCTTATCAAAGTCGTAAACCATAAGGTTTGGATGTTACTGGCTTGAAGTGTGATAATAGTATTAATGGCTTAAAGTGTAATATTTAACGTGAGTTCGATATAAGGGCCGCATGGCAATTCTCCTCCTCCCGGGAGGAGGAGAATTACCATGCGGCATGATAGCTTCAACAACATGTGGCCTGCGGGCTATCGCTTATGTCGAATTCACGTTATTTAGTAACTTACTTCCCCTCCTCCGGGGAGGAGGGGTGCCCGAAGGGTGGGGTGGTAGGGCCCCATCATCATACCGTTTCACCATTCATTATCATACAGCCTCACCTCTCATCATCAACTAATTAATCATTCATACCCCATCCCCCTCTGAGATTATGGAACCTCTTTCTTTATACGACCTGAACGCCCTTGTGCGCCGCAGCATCGAGCACTGCCTTCCCGAGGAGTTCTGGGTGCAGGCCGAGCTGAGCGATGTGCGTACCAACAGCACAGGGCATTGCTACCTGGAGTTTGTGCAGAAGGACCCTCGCAGCAATAGCTTGATAGCCAAAGCCCGGGGAACCATCTGGGCAAACATCTTCCGCTTGCTGAAACCCTATTTCGAGGAGGCCACAGGGCAGGCATTCACCTCGGGCATCAAGGTGCTGGTGCAGGTCACGGTCAGTTTCCATGAGCTTTACGGCTACAGCCTCACTGTGCAGGACATCGACCCCACCTACACCTTGGGCGACATGGCACGCCGTCGCCGCGAGATATTGAAACAACTCGAAGAAGAGGGCGTGCTCACCTTGAACAAGGAGTTGGAGATGCCCCGGTTGCCGCAGCGCGTGGCTGTCATCTCCTCGCCCACGGCGGCAGGATACGGTGACTTCTGCCACCAGTTGCAGCACAATCCCCGTGGGTTCTACTTCCGCACCGAGCTGTTCCCGGCGCTGATGCAGGGCGACCGTGTGGAAGAGTCCGTCTTGTCTGCCTTCGACCGGGTGAATGCCCGGTTGGAAGAGTTCGATGTAGTGGTCATCATCCGGGGTGGGGGAGCCACCTCCGACCTCTCGGGATTCGATACCTACCTGCTGGCTGCTGCTTGTGCGCAGTTCCCACTGCCTGTTATCACCGGCATCGGCCATGAGCGAGACGACACGGTGCTGGACTCCGTGGCGCATACCCGTGTGAAGACGCCCACTGCCGCCGCCGAATTCCTGATAGCCTGTATGGACGATGCTGCCGATGCGCTGGGGAGGCTCGTTGCCCGTTTGCACGAAGGTGTCAGAGGCCGGTTGCAACAGGAGCAACAGAAACTGTCGGCCTACAAGAGCCGGATACCTGCTGCCGCCTACCGCCGCCTGTCCGATGCCAAGCTGGCCTTGCTGACCGTGCGAAAGGATGTGGCGCAAGCCGTCACCTCCTCGCTGGCCCGTGAGCGTCACCGGCTGGAGTTGTTGCAGCAACGTCTGGCGGATGCTTCGCCGGAGAAGCAGTTGGCTCGTGGCTACAGCATCACGCTGAAAGACGGGAAAGTGGTGAAGCAGGCGGCCGAGCTACAGGCAGGCGACGAGATAGTGACCCGTCTGCACAACGGTGAAGTGACTTCTATTATACAATGAATCATAAAATCATAAATTATAAACTTAAATGGTTTCAAAGAAAAAACAGAGCTATTCCGAAGCCATGGCGCGCTTGGAAGGAATCGTCAACCTGATAGACAATAACGAATTGGAAATTGATGCGCTGGCTGAAAAGATAAAGGAAGCCAACGAAATTATCGCTTTTTGCAGCGATAAACTGACCAAAGCCGACCGGGAAATTGAAAAATTACTGGCAGAGAAGCAGAAATCTGAGGAATAAAGCGTACTTTTGTTGCAAAATGTAGCAATGAAGTAACTAAATAGTTGAAATATGAAAGAACTGGATTGGGCTAATCTGCCGTTCGGATATATGAAGACAGATTACAATGTGAGAATTTACTATCGTAACGAACAGTGGGGCGAACTGGAGGTTTGCAGCGAGGAAACCATCCCGATGCATATAGCAGCCACTTGTCTGCACTACGGGCAGGAGGCCTTCGAAGGGCTGAAAGCTTTCCGTGGCAAGGACGGCAAGGTGCGCATTTTCCGCTTGGAAGAGAATGCGGCACGTCTGCAATCCACCTGCCGGGGCATCCTGATGCCGGAACTCCCGACTGAGCGTTTCAAGGAAGCCATCTTGAAGGTGGTGAAGCTGAACGAGCGTTTCATTCCGCCCTACGAGTCGGGCGCTTCGCTCTACATCCGTCCGTTGCTGGTGGGTACCGGTGCACAGGTGGGCGTACATCCTGCCGATGAATACCTGTTTGTGGTGTTTGTTACGCCGGTAGGACCTTACTTCAAGGGCGGTTTCTCTACCAATCCGTATGTCATCATCCGCGAGTTCGACCGCGCTGCGCCGCTCGGAACGGGTATCTACAAGGTGGGCGGTAACTATGCGGCCAGCCTGCGTGCCAACAAGAAGGCGCACGACTTGGGCTATGCCTGCGAATTCTATCTGGATGCCAAGGAAAAGAAATACATCGACGAGTGTGGTGCCGCCAACTTCTTCGGCATCAAGGATAACACCTACATTACGCCGAAATCGACTTCCATTCTGCCCTCTATCACCAACAAGAGCCTGATGCAGCTGGCCGAAGACTTGGGCATGAAGGTGGAACGCCGTCCGATACCGGAAGAAGAGCTGCTGACCTTTGAAGAGGCCGGTGCCTGCGGTACGGCTGCCGTCATCAGTCCTATCGAGCGCATCGACGATGTGGAGAACGGCAAGTCCTACGTCATCTCCAAGGACGGGAAGCCGGGACCGGTATGCACGAAACTGTATAACAAGTTGCGCGCCATCCAGTATGGCGACGAACCCGATACGCACGGCTGGGTGACCATCGTGGAGTAAAGGGTGCGTTTGCACGATAAGGATGATGAAGCCTGAAGGTGTATAATCATTCGGTGGAAAGGTTAGTAATCTTGCGGAATGAAGATTACTAACCTTTTTCTTTGCCTTAAATACCGAAAGTCAGTACCTTTGTCTTCGCAAAACAGAAGAAAAGACACCATGAGCAAAGGAAAATTAGAGAAATTTGCCGATATGGCGAGTTATCCGCACGTTTTCGAATATCCCTATTCGGTGGTGGACGACGTGCCGTTCGAGATGAAAGGAGAGTGGAACAAACGTTTTTTCAAGAACGACCATCCGATAGTGCTGGAACTGGGCTGCGGCCGTGGAGAGTACACGGTGGGGCTGGGGCGTATGTTCCCCGACAAGAATTTCATCGGGGTGGATATCAAAGGTGCCCGTATGTGGTCGGGAGCCACCGAGTCGTTGCAGTCGGGTATGAGCAACGTTGCCTTTCTGCGTACCAACATTGAAATCATCGACCGCTTCTTTGCGCCGGGCGAGGTCAGCGAGATATGGCTCACCTTCTCCGACCCACAGATGAAGAAGGCTACCAAGCGGCTTACTTCCACTTACTTCATGGAGCGTTACCGCAGGTTCCTGAAAGACGACGGTACGATTCACGTGAAGACCGACAGCAATTTCATGTTCACCTACACCAAATATATGATAGAGAAGAACAGCCTTCCGGTGGAGTTTGTCACCGATGACCTTTATCATTCCGGATTAGTGGATGAGATTCTCGGCATTCGCACCTATTATGAACAACAATGGCTGGATCGGGGTTTAAGCATCAAGTATGTCAAGTTCCGCTTGCCGCAAGCAGGCGAGTTGCAGGAACCCGATGTAGAGATAGAGTTGGACGAATACCGCAGCTACAACCGCAGCAAGCGCAGTGGCCTGCAGACCAGCAAATAGTTCTCTCCCATCATTTATCTTTAAATTTTTAATTCATTAATTCAATATGACCCTTTATCCTAAACTAATTTTGGACGCACTGGCCACCGTGCGTTATCCCGGCAACGGGAAAAACCTCGTCGAGGCGGAGATGGTGGCCGACAACCTGCGCATTGACGGGATGAAAGTCAGTTTCTCGTTGACCTTCGAGAAACCGACCGACCCCTTCATGAAGTCGATGGTGAAGGCTGCCGAGACGGCTATACACACGTATGTATCTCCCGAAGTGGAAGTGACCATCACTACTGAAAGCCGACAGGTGGCACGTCCCGAAGTGGGCAAGTTGCTGCCTCAGGTGAAGAATGTCATCGGGGTTTCTTCCGGTAAGGGCGGTGTAGGTAAGTCTACGGTGGCTGCCAATCTGGCCGTCTCTTTGGCCAAGTTGGGCTACAAAGTGGGATTGCTGGATGCCGACATCTTCGGTCCTTCCGTGCCCAAGATGTTTCAGGTGGAGGATGCTCGTCCGTATGCCGAGAACATCGGAGGCCGCGACCTGATTGTTCCCGTTGAGAAGTATGGCATCAAGTTGCTCTCCATCGGTTTCTTTGTTGACCCCGACCAGGCTACCTTGTGGCGTGGCGGCATGGCGAGCAATGCGCTGAAGCAGTTGATAGGCGATGCCGACTGGGGCGAACTGGACTATTTCCTTATCGACCTGCCTCCCGGCACAAGCGATATCCACCTGACGGTGGTGCAGACGCTTGCCATGACGGGTGCCATCGTAGTCAGCACACCGCAGGCCGTGGCGCTGGCGGATGCCCGTAAGGGTATCAATATGTTTACCAACGATAAGGTGAATGTGCCCATCCTTGGCTTGGTGGAGAACATGGCGTGGTTTACGCCTGCCGAATTGCCGGAAAACAAATACTACATCTTCGGCAAGGAGGGGGCCAAGCGGCTGGCGGAAGAGATGGATGTACCTTTGCTGGGACAAATTCCCATTGTGCAGAGCATCTGTGAGAGCGGTGACAACGGTACCCCGGTAGCGTTGGACGAGAACACGGTGACCGGACGTGCCTTCCTGCAACTGGCCGCTGCCGTAGTCCGCCAGGTGGACCGCCGGAATATGGAGATGGCACCGACACGGATTGTGGAGGTGCACAAGTAAAGGAAGTCGATATAAGCGATAACCCATAGGTCGCATGGTAATTCCCCTCCCAGGAGGAGGGGAATTACTATGCTTGAGTAAAGAGAGAATTTGTTCTATTTGTTCGGGGTCATTGACGCATTTTGGAGGCCCGGTTCTTTGTCAGGTTCTGTTAGTTGGAACATGATGGGGACTGTGTACTTCACATTGACTGTTTGTCCTCTTTGGCTGCCGGGTTTCCATTTCGGCATAATGGTAGTCAGACGGATGGCTTCCGCATCCAGCTGTGGGTCTACGCCACGAATGATTTTGGGGCTGGTGACATTTCCTTCCGTATCTACAATAAACTGTATGATAACTCTTCCCTGAGTCTTGGCTTTCTGTGCGGCTTCCGGATATTTAATGTTTTTGCTGATGAATTCCATCATGGCAGACATACCGCCGGGATATTCCGGCATTTGCTCTACGACTTCAAAAATACCCCCTTCTTCTGGAGTGGTTGTATCGTTTTCGGCAGGCACAGGTATGTACTTGACTGCTGTGTTTTCTCCTGTCAATCGGAACACCACGGGAACTGTATATCTCACCCTCACCGCTTCTCCGCGTTGGGTGCCCGGCTTCCATTTGGGCATGGAGCTGATGACGCGCACGGCTTCCGCATCCAGTTCCGGCTGTACGCCGCGCAGGGGTTTTACATGGCTGATGCTGCCGTCTTTTTCTACTATGAATTGCACGGTCACTCGTCCTTGTGTGCCCTCTTTTTGAGCCTTTTCCGGGTAACGGATGTTCTTTGCCAGATAGGCCATCAGTTTCGGCATGCCACCTTCAGGGAACTCGGGCATTTTCTCCACGACCTCGAACACGGGGTTGTCGGGAGTGTCTGTTGGTTCCATAGGCTGAATTTCGTGCCAGCGGCTTTCATCGTAAACGACAGTCCAATTCTCCTTATCCTTGGGGAGGTTGGTGCGGCTGAAAGCAAAAACTCTTGCCTTGTCTCCCTTTCCATATTGGAAAACGACGGGTGCATCAGGCAAAACGCTGATTTCAAAACTGCCGTCCGCTTTGGTGATCGCCTTTCCTTTCATCTTCTTCATGTCGCTGAATACTTCCATGTCTGCCACCGGCTTTCCATCCTTGTCTACCACTTTCCCTTTGTAGGTCACATATTGGGTATCCTGTTCCGGTTGGGGCACAGCTTGAAGTGCAGGAGCTTCCGCTACCGCTTGCTCCATTCGGGTATCTACCGCCTCTATGACTTCCGCAGCAATCTCCTTCGTGGTGCGTGCCACGGCTTCGATATTGCTGACAATCATCAACAGGGCTGCCAACGGAAGGAACATCAGGTACTTGGTCCTTCCAATTTCTCGGGTTCTCTTCTTGTTCATCATCTTGATTCGTTTTTTTAAAGGTAAAACATTGAAACTGTTATAGATAGTTGCTGCAGCCTTTTGATGTGACAATCCTAACAGGTGGTACTGGTAGGTTTTGGAGTCGTAGCCGTGTTCCAGCACACGGGCATCGGCCATGTACTCCAGGTTGGTACGGATTTCCCGTTTCATGAGCCAGGCGAAAGGATTGAACCAGCAGAAGATGCACGCCAGCTCGCTGATGATGACATCGATGGAGTGCCATTGCCGGGCATGCGTCTGCTCGTGGGTCAATATCTCGCTCAGTTCCTCTTCGGTATGCGAGGAGGGGTGGACAAATATCCAGCGGAAGAAGGAAAAAGGTCCGTCTGCCTGCGGCAGCAGGTGTACGTTGACGCCTGCTATCCGCACTTGGCGGCATTGGCAGGCCAGGCGGATAATCCCTGCCAGCTGTATCATGAAGCGCAGAGCCAGAAGTGCCGCCACGCCCCAATAGAGGATGCCGGCATATTCCCGGATGAGGCTTCTCCAGTCGGTAGAGGCCACTTCCGTTTCTAAGGTAAACTCCGGCAATACGGTCGTGGCATAGAGGTCGGCCATGGCCACCATCGGTTCCTGTTCCGTTATCCACGTCTGTATGTTCAGCAAGGGGACGGCGGCAGAGACGGCAAAGAAACACAACAAGGCCGTCCGGCGCCAGCTGAAGAACGTGTCTTTGTAGAAGAAGAGCCGATAGAACGCATAGAAGAGCGCTATCGCTACGTTTACTTTCAGGAAATATGCTAACATCTTTATGATTTTGGGTTTTATTCTTTTCCTTTCTCTATCATATCTATAATATCTTTCAGGTCATTGGCCGAAATCTTCTGGTCTTTGGCGAAGAACGACACCATTTCCTTATAAGAATTTTCAAAGTAGTTGCGTACAAAGCCGCTCATGAAGGAGCGCTTGTATTCGCTTTCACGAACCAGAGGCGTGTACTGGTAAGTGTTCCCGATGCGTTTGGGACGGACGTACTGTTTCCGTTCCAGGTTCTTCACGATGGAGGCCACCGTGGTGTAGGGAGGTGCCGGCTTAGGATATTTGGCCACAATGTCTTTTACGAAGCAACTGCCCAGCTCCCAGATGTACAGCATAGCTTCTTCTTCTTGTATCGTTAATTTTTCCATGGATAAAGTGTTTTAATGAATTCAATGCAAAGCTACGAAAAATCCGTAAATGGTCGTTAGATAGTGTGTTAAATGATATAAAATGCTTGTTGATTTTGTCTTTTGTGTGAAGATGTATCTCAGCAACTGAAATATAAAGCCTGTTCGGATTTCCTTTAAAAAGTATTTTAACGTAAGTTTGATATGATCTTAAAAGACAATTTTGGCTGGTCGTTATTGAAAAACAGTAGGATAAATGCGATAATCAGGCTTTTTATTCGCCACTTATTACTGTTTTAATGCTGATTCTTCCCTTTATTCGTTATATAGCTCACAGCGTTTCTTGTAAAAACAGAAAAATATCCTCAAAAAGAGCTTTTAAAAGAACGCTGAACAGAATTTAAACAGGCTTTAAATGTTATTTGAAAGTTTGATAAATTATTGTGTTAAGTAATATAATTTTCTAACTTTGTCGTAAAAAAGTGTATAGTAGTGATAAATTGCTGAAAAATAGGAAATATATATTTTCGGAATAATATGACTGATATGGATGAACGCTCTTTCAAACGTTTTGTTGAATCATATTCCAATGATTTACTTTATTATGCGCAATATCTTGTCCACTCTAAAGAAGAAGCGGAAGAGATTGTGAGCGACGTGTTCGTTGAGGTCTGGCAAAATAGAAATAAGATAAGTGAGATAAAAAAAGAAAAAGTTTGGTTGTTGGCCATTACTCATAATAAGGCTGTTTCTTATTTGCGTAAGAAAGAACATGCTGTTTCTTTTGTCACATGGGATGAAGTGGGCGAACATACTCTTCCTACCAATTTGCAGACTCCTGATGAACACTTGATCAGTCAGGAGGAAATGAGTCGAATCAATCATATTATCAGTATCCTGCCCCCCCGTTGCAGGCAAGTCTTTGTTTTGGCCAAGATAGAAAAACTGCTTTATAAAGACATTGCCGATCTTTTAGGAATTTCTGTCAAAACTATCAATGTACACGTTGCCAAGGCTTTGGAGATGTTGTCTGAAGCCTTGAAGAAATAATTTTGAAAAAAAACGTTTCCCGAATAGGAGATTTAAAAATGAATTGCGTCATATTAATACATTGTCATATACATGGAAGATAATAAAAAAAGAGAAAGCAATAAGTATGAACCTTTGGCATCGTTCTTGGATGACCGTTCCGTGTCTCCGGATGAGTATGGCGTTCTATCGGAAGAAGAATTGCAAAAATTAATCTTTCTGTGGGACAAATGTAATCCTCCCCAAGTCGATACAGGGGGAATTTGGAATAAAACCCTTCGGAAGATAAAGGAGGAGGAAATGCAGGAAGCGGTTCCTGTCAGAAAGCATTCGGCTTTCATGCTCGTTTGTGGTCTGGTTGCTGCGTCGGTAGCCTTTTTATTCGGTTTTTCCTATTTCCTTCTTCAAGAGGATAGTACAGTAGATGAGCGAGGGAAAATGGAACAAATCATGCTTGCTTATAAGGATGGTGAGGAGGTGAAAGAGGTTACCTTGGTTGTTTCTGATAACAAGAAGATAGAGATAGCCAATAATGCGCAGGTGGCTTACACCCGAACAGGAGAAGTCAACGTCAATGCTTCCCAACTGAATGAAGTTGTTGCGGTAGAAGAAACCGGAGTGACTGAAAAAGCAGAGCTGGCAGAAGAATATAACCAGATTATCGTGCCGAAAGGGCGTCGTTCCATGGTTGTGCTTGCCGACAATAGCAAGATGTGGGTGAATTCTGGCAGTAAAGTGATTTACCCACGCACATTCGTTGGAGAAAAGAGGGAGATATTTGTAGAAGGCGAAGTATTCTTGAAGGTGGCGCGTGATGAAGCAAAGCCTTTTGTTGTGAATACGGCAGCTTTTGAAGTTGAAGTATTGGGAACCTCTTTTAATGTTTCCGCTCCGGGAAATAGTGCTCAAGCTGATGTGGTGTTGGTAGATGGGGAGGTTGATGTGAAAGATTGTCAGGAAAGACATGTCAAGATGAAGCCTAATGAACGGGTGGAACTGAATGAGGCAGGTGTCGTGAAGGTGGAAAAAGTGAATGCAATGGATTATGTGCATTGGGTAGACGGAGTATGGATGCTGAATGGAAAGCCTCTGAAAGAGGTTCTTAGGTATTTGACGGAGTATTACGGACAAACTGTCTGTTGTGATTCTTCTGTGGAAAATGAGCCTTTTTATGGGAAATTATTTTTGAATGAAGAACTGAATGAGGTGTTGGAATCTATCAGGCAGACTTTGCCGGCGACGCTGTCGGATTGTGAAAATGTCATTTATATAGATAATGATTGAATAAAATGCCGAGTGTTAACTTTTAAACTATTTAGAATGATGCAATAAAGAGAAGTAGGAAGTGTTTTGTCCAAAAGAAAACAGTCGGACAATATTGGGAGTATTGTCCGACCGAAAGTGATTTTAATCAAAACTATTTTAGCAACCAAAATCAATACGAAAGTATGAAAAAGAAGACGACTTATGGTCGGACAAAAGGGCGTTTTAGTTCTTTTTGTCTATTAATTAGTGTTTTTTTAGTAATGGAGGGCTATTGTTCCCCTCTTTATGCCGTGGATAATAGCGGTACAGAGTATGAGCAGAAAGTAAATGCTGTTCGGACAGTGAAAGAAGTGTTTGGTTTTATCGAACAAAACAGCCATCTCGTCTTTCTGTATTCCAAGGATGTACAGTCTGAATTGGAGAAAAAAGTTTCCATGAACATGAGTGGAAAGAAAGTGGAAGAGATACTGAAGGAACTCTCTTCGGCAACAGGTCTGGATTTTAAAATCAACAACCGTCAAGTTACAGTGGCTAAAAAGTTTTTTTCTGAACCGCAATCGCAAGTTGTGAATCAGGAAATCAAAGTGACCGGACAGGTATTTGATGACTTGGGAGAAACCATTCCGGGGGCGAATGTTACCTTAAAAGGAAACTCTTCTGTAGGTACAGTGACTGATTTGGATGGTAATTTTACGTTGAGTGTGCCTCAAGGTTCTACTTTGGTAGTATCGTTCATTGGTTATGCTCCGTATGAGTATGTAGTAAAAGGTACGGGTAAGGTTGTCATAAAGCTGGTTCCCGATTCTCAGGCATTGGATGAAGTGGTGGTAGTAGGTTATGGTATGCAGCGCAAAAGCTCTATCACAGGTTCTATCAGTTCTATCAAGTCGGATAAATTGAAGGATGTAACTTCTCCAAGTGCAGCCAACATGCTGCAAGGTAAGGTGGCAGGTGTGGTAGTGACTCCGACTTCGGGCCAACCGGGCTCTGGTGTTAGTATCCGTGTACGTGGTCTTACTTCTATTCGTGGTAATCAGGAACCTTTGTGGGTGATTGACGGCGTGGCGGCAGACAATTCGGCAGACCTTAATCCGAATGATATTGAAACGATTTCTATCTTAAAGGATGGTTCGGCTACTGCCCTTTATGGTTCTCGTGGTGCTAACGGTGTTATTCAGGTTACTACTAAACGTGGATCTGCTGGAACATCTCAGGTAGATGCTTCCGTCAAGTTTGGTGTATCGGAACTGCAAAGAGGCAAACTGCGTATGATGAATGGTTCCGAATATTACGATTATCTGGTAACGGCATTTTCTAATGCCGGTATATTGGCCGAGCAGCATTGGCTTCAACCTTATTTGAAGAATCAGAACTTTGATTGGTGGGATGCCGCTACTCAAAGTGCGTTGATGCAGAATTATAACCTTAGTTACAAATTTGGTAATGACAAGGTGCGTTCATATATAGGTGCTGACTATTATACCGAAGATGGAGCAATTAAAGGGTATGACTACGATCGTTTTACGGTGCGTGCCAATACAGATTATGTCGTGAACAAACGATTGACGTTGAAGTCAAGATTTGCTTTAAGTTATAAAGAAACTTTTAATCAGCAACATTCTCTGAGCTATGCAAGTTATACACCTTGGGATACTCCTTATGATTCAAAAGGAAATTTGAAAAACGGAAAGCAGGGACTTCCGACAAAAAGTGATGCGGAGACTGCCGACCCACGAGATTACTGGTATTCGGACGGTGGATCCAACTATTTGTATTATTTGGATAAATGGTGGGGAAAGACACGCTCTAATGCAATGGACATTAACTTGGGATTTGAGTATAAATTTTTTGACTGGTTGATTTTCGAGTCGAATAACCAGGTTGGTTTTGATAATTATTACGGTGAGTCATACTACGATCCTACTTATGCCGGACAAGAAAAAGACCACGGTCAGGTTTCTAATGAAAACAGCAACAATCGCAATATGTATTTTACACAGACTTTGCGTTTGCTGAAAACTTTCGGTGAGAAACATAGTGTCAATGCGTATGTGGGGTATGAATATCTGGAGAATCGTTATTGGACAAACAGAGGAACTGCCAAAAATATTTATCCGAATGCAGAAGTTCTTAGTGCAGGTGCCGGTGACATGAGTGTTTCGGGTGGAAAGCAGGAGTCTAAAAGTGCTTCTATATTTTCCAAGGCCATTTATACCTATGATGACAAATATAAATTTGAGGCATCTTTCCGTAGGGACGGTTCTTCGCGTTTGGGTCCTGACAAACGTTGGGCAAACTTCTGGGCCATTGGTGGCGGATGGAGCGTACATAAGGAGAAATTCATGGAAAACCTCAACTTCGTTAATGAACTGAAACCTCGTTTCTCTTATGGTGTTGCCGGTAACTTACCGAGTGGCGCTTACGAATGGACTACTAAATTTGACATTACCAAAGAATATGCCAATGAGATAGCGTTCTATTCCAATTATGCGGGAAATCCTTATCTTTCTTGGGAAGAAACCAATTGCTTTGACTTTGGTTTGGATATCCGTTTGTTTGATCGCATTGGCATCACTTTTGATACTTATGTGAGAAAAACCAAAAATTTGATTTATTTGAAACACATGCCTGCCGTGACGGGTTATAATCGACAGACGGCCAATAATGGTAAGATGGAGAATAAGGGCTATGAAATCAGCATTACTCCGGAAATTCTTAAGACCAAACAGCTTTATTGGGATGTAACTTTCAATTTGGCATACAATCAGAATAAGATTACTTATTTGCCGGATGGCAATGAGTTGGCTATGCAAGCTGTTGCGATGGGGTATCCTTACCAAAATTGGTATATGCGCGAATGGGCGGGTGTAGATGCCATGACCGGAACTCCATTGTGGTTTGTGGTTAATTCCGAAACTGGTGAAAAAACAGTAACTGGTGACTATAACAAGGCTACACGCCAGTTGTTGGATGCTTCACCTACACCAAAGTATAACGGAAGTGTGGGAACCAATTTCTCTTGGAAGGGATTGTCATTAAACGCCAATTTTACATTTAGTACTGGAGCTAAGATTTATAATAGTGCTCGTGCCGGTGCGCTTGACCGTGATGCCACACGTACTACGCAACCTCCTATGCGGCTGGCTGATGGTTGGAGCAGATGGGAGAAACCGGGTGACATCGCTACACATCCTCAGTTGATAGCTGGTGGTAACAACAATGCGGATAATGAGTCTACCCGTTATTTAGAGAATGGTGATTATTTCAAACTGAAGACCATCACTCTTTCTTACAGCTTGCCTGAAAAATGGTTGAAACCGTTGAATGTCCGTAATGCTGTAGTAAGCATAGGAGGTGAGAATTTGTTTACCATTACCAAATTCTCGGGAATTGATCCGGAAGTGTTGTTCTCATCTTCTTATAATGGAGTTGCAAGTTCCGGTAACAGTTATCCAAGTGTAAGACGTTTTAC
>CAMWRY010000033.1 GCA_947176775.1 uncultured Bacteroides sp. | reverse complement strand
TCCTGTTTTTTACGTGGTGTTCTAGAATACACGACCGCTATTCGCGGCATCATACTTATCAGTAACGAATCAGCGTTTTTCGCCAAATCGGGTGCAAAGATACGCTTTCCAGCTTTCTTTCCAAAAAATCGGGCGGCTAAGATTATACACAATTGCGCAAAAAATGAATCGGATGATTGCCGATTGTCAACAATCCACCCAAAACATTTTTTGCGCAATTCGTGCAATTTGTATTATTCTTAGAACCGATAATCAATGCTCAAGCCAAATACCTTGTTAGTACGGCTGTAGACATTAGTACCATTTACTCCCTTAAGACCATTGTAATTTTGAGATTGTTTGGTATAGTCCTTATAATTGGTCCACATATACCCCATATTCAGATTGCTACGCTCGCTCAACGCCAACTTGGCACCTAAACCTATCGAATGCGAATCGCAAGAGAAACTGGTGTCACTCTGGTAATTGTCGGACAAGCCATAATCCGTGAACTGGATACCACAACTCAGCGTCAGACGCTTGACAGCATCCCACTCTATACCGGCCAAGTACTCATTCGTGCCTTTCGTCAAGTATTTCTGCTTGCCCCCTGCCATACCGGCATTCTTGTCATCATAGAAATGATACTCCACGGAAGCACGCAACACCGGAAGAAACTTGTAAGCAGCCGCCACGGATAGCATGGCAGGAACATCATTCGGAGTATTGACACCATGCTTGTACTCTTCCAACGCACTTTCCGGCTGTCCCACCATACGCAACGAATTTACTTTAGTATCGTTCTCGATATTCAGACTGGTTTTGAAGTCATATTTTATACCAATGTTCAACTTGCCCAATTGAGCATCTACCCCGATAACCGGCGTAAAGCCCCATCCGGTCTGGCTGCAATCCAAATCTATGCCGATAAGTTCCGTACCAGTCGGCAGCATAACTCCGGGAGTCATGGGCAAATCGACAGCCGAACTGGCCTTCAACGCACCTTGATAACCGCCTGTGAAATAATTCATACGACCACCGGCGAAAGCAGAAAGCCATTCATTAATTTTATAAGTCAGACCCAATTGCACCGAATAGATATACTGCTTGCCGTCCATATAACTGTTCAGCGAATAGGCGTTCCCTGGAATCTTCATACTGGCCAATCCACCTATCACCATGGCATCGAACATGGAAAGGCCATCGTCAAACGAAGCCTTGCCTCCACCACCCGTAATGCCCAAAAAGCCGGAAATTGTCCAGTCACCTTTTTTATAAGCCGCAAACAAACTGGGAATGACGGGTGCCGATGCCTTACCTTCATAATACTTATTCAGCCCTAACGCTTCGCACGAAGCGTCAATGTTTCTCGTCTGAAAAGCACTTTGGATACTCAGAGCCACATGGAAACCGTTATTCGGCAAGAAAGCCAAACCGGCAGGATTGGTCCATGCACCATCGATTTCGGTAGTAGCACCGCGAGATAACATACGAAGAAAAGTGGGATGTTGATTAGTATTTGTCAGGATACCCCCTGCAAAAGTTGGAATTGAAACAATTAGCATCACAATGCTAATCAATGAAATTTTTCTCATCTAAATCTTTTTTAATGGTTTTTCGGCCGCAAAGGTACAACAATATTGCACGTGAAAAAGAAAATTGTGCATAATTTTATCCTAAGACAGAATTTTGATTAAAAATTAAACAGTTTCTAATGAAACAAATCAAAAAACAAAGAGCATCTGAAAGTAGCTATACCCCCCATGTCAATAACGATATGGAGGACTTTTGCATAAAATAACAGCCCAAAACAAAAGTTTGTGTAGTGTTTTTCGTAATATTGCACTATAATTCAATCCGTATAATGAAACTCGATTACATCTACCATAGCGGCTTCGCCATTGAAGCAGACGGAGTGACAGTCATCATCGATTACTATAAAGACTCTTCGGAAGAGGTCTCCGGCAAAGGCATCGTGCACGACTACCTCTTGAAGAGGCCGGGTATCCTCTACGTACTATGCTCGCACTTCCATCCCGACCACTTCAATCGTGAGGTTCTTTCCTGGAAAGCTTTACGCCCCGATATCCGCTACCTGTTCTCCAAAGACATCCTAAAGCACCGCCGTACTTCGGCAGACGAGGCCACCTACCTCAGCAAAGGAGATATTTATGAAGACGAACATATCCGCATTCAAGCCTTTGGCTCCACAGATGTAGGTATTTCGTTCCTAATAGACTTGCAAGGCAAACGGCTGTTCCATGCAGGCGATTTGAACAACTGGCATTGGAGTGAGGAATCCACCCCACAAGAAATATGCAAAGCCGAAGGTGACTTTCTGGCCGAAGTGAGAACTCTGAAACAAATTGCACCTGTCATGGATGTTGCCATGTTTCCCGTAGACAGCCGCATTGGAAAAGGGTACATGCGTGGAGCTGAACAATTCGCGGAACAAATAAAAATCGCTATATTTGTGCCGATGCACTTTGGTGAGGACTATCAAGGAGGCAATGCCTTTTGCCAGCTTGCCAAAGAAAGAGGATGCTGTTTTCTGAACATCACAAAACGTGGTGAAAGCTTTGAACTCACCAATTTGTAACCCATAACTTGTATATTAATAATTTAAAGACACATACTATTATGAAAAAATTAACGCCACTCCTTTTTATCCTATGTTGCTTCTGTCTGCCAGCCATACTATATGCACAAAGCAATGACGACAGCAAATATTTAGCCGGTGCCGTCCCCGAAGTAGAAGGCAAAGTCGTATTCACAAAAGAGTTCAGCATCCCCGGTATGTCCCAAGATGAAATCTACGAACGCCTGCTCAACTGGATGGATATTCGCCTGAAAGGAAATCAGAACACCAGCCGTGTAGTATTGTCTGACAAAGAAAAAGGACAAATTGTAGGTATCGGAGATGAATGGATTGTGTTCAGCTCCACAGCCTTATCATTGGACCGTACCAAAATCCTCTATCAACTGACCGTGACCTGCCAACCCGAAAAGAGCATTATCCAAGTAGAGAAAATACGATTCAACTACCGTGAAGGAAAAGAGAAATACAACGCTGAAGAGTGGATTGTGGACAAGTATGCCCTAAACAAGGCAAAAACCAAAATGATACGCGGACTTGCTAAGTGGCGTAGAAAAACCGTAGACTTCGTTGATGAACTCTGCTTGGGAGCAGCAGAGGCTCTAAGCGCCACCACCGCTAAAACTTCCATAGAAGAGAAAAAGGAAGAAACCAAAGCCGTAGCCAATTCAGGCACAACGGTAATCACTCCCAAAAAACAAGTGACCATAGAACCAGCCGCAACCGCCCAACCACAAGAGTACAGAACCATAACTCCTGACCAACTGTCGCCTGAAACCATACAAACTGGAGCAGGCAAACTGGTGATTGTTATCGGCCAGGAACCATTCAACATGACCATGATGACAGCCAACTCTGGTGGTTCTTTAGGCAAAGTTAACGGGAAAACGGTTGTATTCAGTATCTTGTCACCCGACCAACCCTATGAACAAATGGAAAAAGCAGAAAGCTATACAATCCGTTTCTACCCCACAGGACAGACAGAACCTACTGTCGTATTGGAATGTAAGAAACTTCCCTCACCTGCAACGATGGAAGGCATGCCGCGTACCTATGTAGGCGAAATTTTGAAAGCAATGGTTAAATAACTCCTAAAGTAGTAAATCATCAAAATCAATAATCGACCTATGGAAATAAAAAGTAAATTCGACCATTTTAATATCAACGTTACCAATCTAGAACGCAGCATTGCTTTCTACGAAAAAGCATTGGGATTGAAAGAGCACCACAGGAAAGAGTCGCACGACGGCTCTTTCACCTTGGTCTATCTGACAGACAGCAGCACCGGCTTTCTGCTGGAATTGACTTGCCTGAAAGACCACCCTCAAGCCTATGAATTAGGAGAGAACGAAAGCCACCTCTGTTTTCGCGTATCCGGCGACTACAATGCCATACACCAATATCACAAAGAAAACGGATGGGTATGTTTTGAAAACACCACTATGGGATTATATTTTATCAACGACCCGGACGATTATTGGATTGAGGTGCTTCCAGAGAAATAATAAAAACCTCTCACCTACTCTTCTTACCTATAGGAAGGGGAGGTGGGAAGGTTATTTTTTCAATAATACCCTTCTTTCCTTCTCTCCCTATAGAGCAAGGTTAAGCAAGAGACCTAAAACAATAAAAAAACATGAGCATAGAAGAAGCAATGATGGGCGGTATCGTTTTTAAAGGTAAAAAAGACAAGCCCAAAGAAGAAAACAAGGTAAAAACCAAAGCTAAAAAGAAAACCTACATTACCGGATTACACGGTTCTGCCTCAGCCAAAATGAAAGCTGAAATTCGTCGTAAACGTGCTAACAGACATAAGAAATGATAAATACAGCCTTATTGACAGCCGACAAAGACCCAATGGGTGCGGCCATAGCCGATTACTTCAAACGTCATAAAGCCGATCGTCTGCGCGTATTCTCTTCCCAATTTGATGAAGACGAAATTCCCGTCAAAGAATTGTTTCGCACAAAGAAACAGATGCCCTTGCTGGAACGCACGGCTCTGCAAATGGCCACCGGAAAGATTCTGGATGTAGGTGCCGGAAGCGGTTGCCATAGTCTTGCCCTGCAAGAAGCCGGAAAAGAGGTTCATGCCATAGACATATCTCCACTTTCCGTAGAGGTGATGAAGCAACGAGGGGTACGCAACGTATCCCAAACCAACTTGTTCAACGAACAGTTCATCGGATCATACGATACTATTTTAATGCTGATGAACGGCTCCGGCATTATCGGAAAGTTAGAGAACCTACCGACCTTTTTCCAGAAGATGAAGCTACTGCTTCAACCGGAGGGCTGTGTTCTAATGGATTCCAGCAACCTGAGCTATCTGTTTGAAGAAGAAGATGGCAGCATCATTATCGACCTTGCCGGCGATTACTATGGAGAAGTTGACTTCCAGATGCAATACCAAAACATCAAAGGCGATGCTTTCGACTGGCTATACATCGACTTCCAGACTCTCAGCCTCTATGCCGCTGAAAACGGTTTTAAGGCTGAATTGATAAAAGAGGGGGCACATTATGACTACTTGGCCAAACTATCTAGACAAGCCTAAAAAAAAGAGGATGTGCATTGCATCCTCTTTTTTTCTTATCCAGCTATTCCGACATCATTTCATCGATTTCTTTCACTAAAGAAGCAAACTCTTCCGGATTATACAAACGTGTCAGTTTCACAATCCGCCCCTCCTTGTCTATCAAAACATTCCGTGTAATACCAGCCTTACGGAGCGCATACTTTGCGAATATATCCGCTCCCGGATCCAGCCCCAAAGGATAGGTCACTCCTATAGACTTGCCGAAAGCAATCACTTTCTCCAACGGTTCGTCACGGTCAATACCGATCAACATGAAATCCGGATTCGACTTATGCTTTTGCCAAATCTCTTTTTCAATGAAAGGCATTTCTTTACGGCATACGCCACACCAACTTGCAGTGAACTGTAACATAACCACCTTGCCCCGGAGTGCCGATAAGGCAACACTTTTACCATCGGTCAACTTCACCGTAAAATCCGGAGCCATCTCCCCTACCTTAACAATATAGCCAGTACTGTCCGCTGCTACCTCCTGTGCCTTGCTCGCTATGCCACAGAGAGCAAACAGGCAGAAAATCAAAAAACTTACTTTTTTCATTTTACTCAACCTTCTGTTTAAGTTTCACATGTCTTTCATGCCAATGCTGATACTATATAAAAAAACTCCGAAATACTTTTAAGAGTAATTCGGAGTTTTTTTAGAGGTACCTGGCAGATTCGAACTGCCGTACACGGTTTTGCAGACCGCTGACTAAGCCACTCATCCAAGGTACCATTTTAAAAGAACACTTTGTTTCTCGTTTGCGTGTGCAAAGGTAGCACTTTTTTTTAAAATACCAACTATCCACAGCAATTTTTCTTCTTTTTTTTCGTGTTTACGCCACATTCCGCGCGCTTCTTATCATACAATCCCTTTAGTTCACAGCCACTTATACAACTATCACACGGATTTGCATTTTCCTTGGTTCGGCGAAAAAAAGAATAGATGCTCATGCCAATCCGCACAGCACACAGCAACAATAACAGAGCAACTGCCCCCTCCTGCCAATGATTCATCATAAAAGCAATCCTCCTATCTGATAAATAGCAAACGACATCAGCCAGGCCAAAGCAGTCGTATAACACCCCGCAAACACTACCCACTTCCAACTGCCTGACTCCCCCTTAATAGCGGCCAGCGTGGCAATGCAAGGAAAATAAATCAGCACAAACACCATATAGCCGAAAGCCACCAAAGGGGTAATCGGAATGCGTTCGCCCAAACTAACAGCATCTGCTTCGCCATCACCGGCATAAAGCACCCCGAGCGTGCTTACCACCAATTCTTTGGCACCGATACCGGAAAGGATGCCGACACCCAGCTTCCAATCGAATCCCAACGGCTTGATAACCGGCTCCACGGCTTTACCTATCCGGCCTATATAGGAATTCTCCTGCTGTTCGGACACGCTTCCATATACATCGTGATGGGGATAATACCCCAACGCCCAAATAACAATGGATGCCACCATAATAATACCACCCATCTTGCGAAGATATTGCACCCCTTTCTCCCAGGTATGCCGGAAAATAACCTTGGACGTCGGCATACGATAAGGAGGGAGTTCCATGACAAATGGCGTGTCGTCTCCTTTCACCAGAAAACGGCAGAAGAGACGTGCCATAACCACTGCCAGGAGAATGCCGATAGCATAGATTGCCAATAGCACAAAGCTTGCATAATTCGGAAAGAAAGCACCCACCAGCAACAAATAGATAGGCAGACGGGCACTACAGGACATCAACGGATTGATAAGCATCGTCACCAGCCGGCTCTTACGGTTCTCAATAGTGCGCGAGGCCATGATGGCAGGGACATTGCAGCCGAAACCCATTATCAACGGAATGAAGGATTTTCCATGTAACCCCATCTTGTGCATAATCTTATCCATAATGAAAGCGGCACGTGCCATATACCCCGAGTCTTCCATCAAGGAAATGAAGAAATAGAGCAACAGAATATTCGGCAGAAAAACGATGACGCCTCCCACACCGCCTATAATGCCGTCCACCAGTAGGTCCTTCAAGGGGCCTTTGGACATATGACTGCGTACCAACTCGCCCAATTCACCCACCATCCACTCGATGCCTCGCATCGGATAGTCGCCTAGTACGAAGGTACCTTCGAACATCAGATAGAGGAAAAGAAAGAAGATGGGATATCCCCAAATGCGATGAGTGACGATAGAGTCTATAATATGAGTGGTCCGGGAAGTATCTTGATGATTATCCACATAAGTTTCACGCATAGCACCGGCTATAAAACCATATTTGGCATCAGTGATGGCCTGTTCGCTCTCCTCGTTTATTGCCTTGCTGACTCGCGTCCCTTCCCGGTCGCGGACGGCCAGAATCTCCTTTCCATTGGGCCATTCCCCCACTACCTTTTCCAAGTCTTTATCGTTCTCCAGTAGCTTGATGGCAAGAAAACGGGTAGAATATTTGTGACGAATGTTTTCATTGAGACTGATGACACGCTTCACCTCCTCAATACTACGCTCCAGTTCAGGACCGTGATTGATGTGGATATGACGATAAAAACTGCGTTTCTGTTCCATCTCTTCACTACCGAAATCATGGTCGGGAGCATATTCCTCATGCCAATCACGAAGTTCGTCCCATATTTCGCTGCGCATCCGGCCTTTATGGTCGAGAAAGTCACCCCCCTCGTATATATTGATAATCAGATGAAACAGCTGTTCGATACCCTTTCCGCTACGGCTGACCGTAGGCACCATCGGAACACCGAACAGTTGGCTGAGCTTTACATAGTCCAATGTATTTCCGCTGGCTTCCAGTTCATCGTACATGTTCAGTGCCAGAACCATGCGCACATTCATGTCTATCAACTGAGTAGTAAGGTAGAGATTGCGCTCCAGATTGGAAGAGTCCACCACGTTAATGATGATATCCGGCGTTTCATTGATGATGTGCCGCCGTACATAAATCTCCTCGGGAGAATAGGCAGAAAGAGAATAGGTTCCGGGGAGATCGACAATGCGGAAATGATAACCCTGAAAATCGAAATACCCCTCCTTGGCATCCACCGTGACACCGCTGTAATTGCCCACATGCTCGTGTGCTCCGGAAGCGACATTGAAGAGAGAAGTCTTACCGCAATTGGGATTACCCACCAAGGCTACATTGATGGTACGGCGTTTGCCAAGGGCCATCCGCTTCAGTTCGTCTTCACCCAGATGGATGTCTTCGCCCAGTCCTCGGTGGTAATGGGGTTGCACGGCCTGTTCCTTTGCCTCCTGTTCACTGACAATCTCTATCATCTCGGCTTCTTGCCTGCGAAGAGAGATTTCATATCCCATCACCTTGTATTTGATAGGGTCGCGTAGCGGAGCATTCAGCAAGACTTCCACTGTCTTGCCTTTCACGAATCCCATTTCCACAATCCGCTTGCGGAAACCGCCGTGTCCCAGTACTTTTACGATTACACCTTTTTCACCGGTATTCAATTCGGACAAACGCATAGCCTTTCTACCTTTCTTTTTTATTTTTGTCGCAAAGATAATGTTTCGTCACACATATCACAAACAATTTAGAATGTTTTTAAATAAGAGGAGCACTATGCGTCCACTCAAATCCGGTCAGATATCCCCATAAGAGTCCCTTTTCTGCGTACAAGCTTCACTACGGCCCTTATGTATGCCAGTCCCGTCGTCTTCTGTATCCGGTTCAGACGGCAAGGCTGGCACACATCCTATGGGATTGAATGAAAAATCATACCGTATGATTCCATACAGAGATACAAAGACTATAGGGCATACCTACACATTATACTTACCTGTTGGCGGAATTAAATCAGCAAGGAAATGACTTCTGCAATTCCCCACTATATTCCCTGGTTTGACAGACACTTGTGTTCAACGTGACAAACACTTGTGTCTGTCAGCTTGAACACAAGTGTTTGTCACGTTGAACACAAGTGTCTGTCAAACCACTATTAAACACCTAACAATCAACATATTAAGAAACACCTTGAAGCAGACCTGCGAATTAATTCCGCCAACGGGTTATACTTGGATGAGAATAAGATTTAGACAGATTCCGGCCAATGAACCATCCGGCCACAGCCGAAACAGAAAAATCAAGCCCACCGAATACTACAATAAAGAACGTTTGCACTATCTTTGCAATCTACTAAAAATATCAATATGCAAAAAATAGCACAATATATAGACCGCAACAGACTCTTCGCACCCACCGACAAGATTCTGGTAGCGCTAAGTGGCGGAGCTGACTCCGTAGCGTTGTTGCGTCTGCTCCTCGGCCTGGGATATGCGTGCGAAGCCGCTCACTGCAATTTCCACCTCCGGGGAACAGAGTCCGACCGCGATGAAAACTTCGTCCGCCAACTTTGCAAGGAGCAGCACGTCCCATTGCACATCACCCATTTCGAAACGGAGAAAGAAGCCAAAGAGCAGCACATCTCCATTGAGATGGCTGCCCGAAAACTGCGCTATGAGTGGTTCGAGAAGACACGAAAAGCATGCCATGCCGCTGTCATCGCCGTGGCCCACCATCAGGACGACAGCGTAGAGACATTGCTGCTCAACCTGATTCGCGGCACCGGCATCAACGGACTGCGAGGCATACGTGCCCGGAATGGATGTATAGTCCGCCCCTTGCTTTGCCTGAACCGAGAGGAAATCATCCGTTATCTTGAAAGCATCAATCAAAGCTACGTAACAGACAGCACCAACCTACAAGACGAATACACTCGCAACAAGATACGCCTGAATCTCCTCCCCTTGATGCAGACGATAAACCCGTCCGTCAAAGAGAGCATCATCAAAACGGCAGAACATCTGAACGATGCAGCCTATATATATAATATAGGTATAGAGCAAGCCAAGCAACGGGTCATGAGCGCAGAAGGCATAAGCATCAGCCGCCTGAAGCAGGAATCGGCTCCGGAGACTCTCTTATTTGAGATATTGCATCCGCTTGGTTTCAACACGGCACAAACAAAGGATATTTGGCACACACTGGACGGCCAGCCGGGCAAGTTTTTTTCCGTCCCCGGCTGGCGTCTTTTCAAAGACCGAGACATGTTGCTGATACAGCCCATAAAGGATATATCCAAGCCCATGCTGGAAATAGACGAGTATCCCTATACCGCGGATTTTGTCATTCCACACAACAAAGCCACCGCTTGTTTTGACATAGACAAGCTCAAATGTCCCCGGCATCTGTCACTACGTCTATGGAGGCAGGGGGACACTTTTGTGCCCTTTGGCATGAAAGGCCGGAAGAAAGTGAGTGACTATCTGACCGACCGCAAGTTCTCTCGCCTACACAAAGAGCAGCAATGGGTGCTCTGCTGCGGCGAGGATATCATCTGGTTGGTAGGAGAACGGACGGACAATCGTTTCAGAATCGACGAAAAGACACAAAAGGTGTTGGTGGTCAAACTCCTTTCGGAAGTTACAAGGAACTGACAGAATCAAATTATGATTCTATCCTCCTTCTGTCTCTTGAAGCAATCGGAAAGCAACGTTGCAAACGGTGTGTCATAAGTACGTGCCTTCTGTGGGCACCCCTTCACGCAAGCGCAACACTTAATGCACTTCTCCGCAACCGTATCACACTCCTTATCCTTCAGAATGGCTCCTGCAGGACAATGCTTCACACAGTAGCCACAATGCGTGCACCGCTCCGCATCCACTTCCGGAGTACGCGGCATGGACACTCCGCTCTTGCGCAACTTGACGACCCTACGCAGGAAACGGAACAAAGGGAAAAGAGGTTGATGCGGACGCTGAATACGCCTCACGTCCACCCCATACAACTGGTCCATGCTTTCAGCTGCCGCAATCTTCGTGCGTATCTTTTCACCGAAAAGCCTCGCATATTCCAAATCATCCGCATCCGGACGCCCGGACGCCACCGGATACGATTCACTACTGTAAGAATGCTCACCTACAAACGTTCCACCAGCAATGACCTTGAAACCCAACTTGGTAACAAAACCGTCCAACTCCACCAAAGCCTTCTCATAGGCTCTGTTGCCATACACCACCACTACAACAGCCGGTGCACCGTCAGAACGAAGCCCCTTCATCCGCTCCAAGGCCAAAGGAGCCACATGACCACCATATACAGGTACCGTAACTACCGCCAAAGTACGGGAAGGAATTTCCCATTCATCTTTCGCCTTCAAAGTCAGGTCCACACTGGAAACGGAAGATATTCCGGTCCCGTGAACAATAGCCTCTCCCACTCGTTTGGAAGTACTAGTAGGCGAGAAAGTTATCAGCTGTACTGCATCTATATCCATAATTAAATCCTCCTGTTACTAATTAATACACTCATGCAAACCTAAAGCAATAGATGACAGACACCTTCATGCTTTTTATCGAAGGGCAGCCTTATCCTCGCTTTTAAAGCAAAGATAAAGCTTTAATTTTAAAAACAAAGATGATTTGTTTATGAAACCAGAAATATTTATTATCTTTGCGGCGTTGAAACACTCTGCGACTTCTTGCCGCGACAAGAATTGTTCATCAGATTTCCGGTTCAATAACAAATATCCCATATATAAATCATATATTACAAGGTAGACTTGACATAGTTGCCTTTCTGCAACAACAGCAACGGTGCATTTATGCCTTTTCAACAAAATTAAATTTTAAACCATTCACATATATACTGTATGTATAACATCATTCAACTGAACGACAAAAATCTGTCGGAACTACAAGCTATTGCCCAAGAACTGGGTATAAAGAAAACTGACTCACTCAAAAAAGAAGAACTTGTTTACAAGATACTTGACGAACAAGCCATTGCAGGAGCCACCAAGAAAGTTGCTGCCGACAAGCTGAAAGAAGAGCGTAAAGGGGAAAAACAAAAACGATCACGCGTAACTTTAAAAACCGTAAAAAAAGAAGGTGACGACAAGGTATTCTCAGCCAATAAAAACGGAGACCTTACCAAAGCCCCCACAGCAGAAGCACCCATTACCAAAGAGCAACCCAAAACTGCCGAAACATCCCAAAAGCCGATGACAGAGACCGCTGCACCAGCAGTTGCCAAAGAAGCGACTGTTACTCCCAAACGCAAGCCGGGACGTCCTCGCAAGATAAAGGAAGAAGCCGCCGCCCCCCAAACAACAGAAACCACGAAAATTGCCGAACCGGAACTGAACTTCGAAGCTACAACTCCGAAAACAGAGCCACAGGTGGAAGCCAAAGTAGAAAAAAATATCGCCCCGGAGGAAAATCCGGTTCTGTCCAAAGCAGCAGATGATTTCATCCCCATCGAAGACCTTCCTACAGAAAAGACAGAGTTGCCGTCCGAACTCATTGGTAAATTTGAAGCGACCAAAACGGACACTCCCACAGTTTCCACAGCAACCACAGCTCCGGCTGAACCACATCAGCAACAACGTACACGGCTCCGCACCCGTGACAACAACGCCCCATACAACAATAACAATAACCGCACCGGTAGTTATAACCAACAACGCCCGACACAGCAACGTCCGGCACAACCCTATAACAATAATAACGGCGACAACTACCCTACCACTCCGGAACGCAAACCTGTAGTGGAACGTGAAAAAGTCTACGAGTTTGACGACATCCTCACCGGAACCGGAGTATTGGAAATCATGCAAGACGGCTACGGCTTCCTACGTTCTTCCGATTACAACTATCTCTCTTCACCGGACGACATCTACGTATCACAGTCACAAATCAAGCTGTTCGGCCTAAAGACCGGTGATGTAGTGGACGGTGTCATTCGTCCTCCCAAGGAAGGCGAAAAATACTTTCCGTTGGTGAAAGTGTCCAAAATCAACGGCCGCGACCCGGCTTTCGTTCGTGACCGTGTACCGTTCGAGCACCTCACTCCACTCTTTCCTGACGAGAAATTCAAGCTTTGCAAAGGCGGCTATTCAGACTCCCTGTCCGCCCGTGTCGTAGACCTGTTCGCCCCAATCGGTAAAGGCCAGCGTGCCCTGATTGTAGCACAGCCCAAGACCGGTAAGACCATCCTGATGAAAGATATCGCCAACGCCATCGCTGCCAACCATCCGGAAGTCTACATGATTATGCTGCTTATTGACGAACGTCCGGAAGAAGTCACCGACATGGCACGCACCGTCAATGCGGAAGTCATCGCCTCCACCTTCGACGAACCTGCAGAACGCCACGTAAAGATTGCCGGTATCGTTCTTGAAAAAGCAAAACGCATGGTAGAATGCGGCCATGATGTGGTCATCTTCCTCGACTCCATCACTCGCCTGGCACGTGCCTACAACACCGTTTCTCCAGCTTCCGGCAAGGTACTTTCCGGTGGTGTGGATGCCAATGCCCTGCACAAACCCAAACGCTTCTTCGGTGCAGCACGCAACATCGAAGGCGGCGGTTCACTGACCATTCTGGCTACAGCCCTGATTGATACCGGTTCCAAGATGGACGAAGTCATCTTCGAGGAATTCAAGGGTACGGGTAACATGGAATTGCAGCTCGACCGCAACCTGTCCAACAAGCGTATCTTCCCTGCTGTCAACATCGTTGCTTCCAGCACTCGTCGCGACGACCTGCTGCAAGACAAGCAGACATTAGACCGCATGTGGATTCTTCGCAAATATCTGGCCGACATGAACCCGTTGGAAGCCATGGACTTCGTAAAAGGCCGCTTGGAGAACACCAAGGACAACGACGAATTCCTGATGAGCATGAACAGTTGAGAATAAAAGTAATTTGTAATTTAGTAATTGTAATTAGATATTATGTTCGATAATTTAAGCGAGAGACTTGAAAGGTCGTTTAAAATCTTGAAAGGTGAAGGCAAAATCACCGAAATCAATGTGGCAGAAACCTTGAAAGACGTACGCAAAGCACTTTTGGATGCCGACGTAAACTATAAGGTAGCCAAAAACTTCACCGATACCGTCAAGGAGAAAGCCTTGGGACAAAATGTACTGACAGCCGTCAAACCGAGCCAACTGATGGTAAAAATCGTACATGACGAACTGGCCCGGCTCATGGGCGGCGATACCTCCGAAATAAACATCGACTCCAAACCGGCCATTATCCTGATGTCCGGTTTACAAGGTTCCGGTAAAACTACCTTCTCGGGCAAGCTGGCACGTATGCTGAAAAGCAAGAAAAACAGGAGACCGCTGTTGGTAGCCTGCGACGTATATCGCCCAGCAGCCATCGAGCAGCTGCGTGTGCTGGCTGAACAGATTGGCGTACCGATGTACTCAGAACCCGACTGCAAGAATCCGATAACCATTGCACAGAATGCCATCCAGGAAGCCAAGGCCAAAGGCTATGACCTCATTATCGTCGATACGGCCGGCCGTCTGGCTGTGGACGAAGAGATGATGAACGAGATTGCAGCCATCAAGCAAGCCATCAACCCGAATGAAATTCTGTTTGTAGTAGATGCAATGACCGGCCAGGATGCGGTGAACACAGCCAAAGAATTCAACGAACGGCTTGATTTCGATGGTGTCGTATTGACCAAATTGGACGGTGATACCCGTGGCGGTGCCGCTCTTTCCATCCGTTCTGTCGTCAACAAACCCATCAAGTTCGTAGGTACCGGCGAGAAGCTGGATGCCATCGACCAGTTCCACCCCTCACGTATGGCCGACCGTATCCTCGGCATGGGTGACATCGTATCT
>CAMWRY010000032.1 GCA_947176775.1 uncultured Bacteroides sp. | reverse complement strand
CGTCATCGAATCCGTATTCCATTCCAGACGGAAGTCGGTATTGAAGTTCTTTCTTTTGTTACGCTGCATGCTGATCGAGTTGGAGTAGGAGTTGCCGTTCGGCAAGAAGTCCTCGGTAGAGCCGATACTGAAAATATCTCCATCACTGTAGTTATAACGTGCGCTACCGCCCAGTTCCAACTTGTCGGTCTGAGTGGCAAAGTTCACACCCAGCATCTTGGTCGCCGTCAGTCCGTTGTTCCTACGCCAGCGTGGACCTCCACCGCCACCGGAAAAACCCTGATCATTCACGTTGTTGGCAGAACCGACAAGCGTGACTTGGGTATTTTCCACGAAATGATTCAGCATGAAACGACCTGCATAACGGTCCTCCGTGCCTCCGGCCAGGTCGGCATTACCGAACCATCCCTGGTTCATGCCCTTCTTCACCGTCAGGTCCAGCACCGTCGTCTCCTCACCGTCATCGATACCGGTAATACGGGCCAGGTCGGACTTCTTGTCATAGGTCTTCAGTTTATCTATCATCTCCACCGGCAGATTCTTCAGGCCGGTCTTCACGTCGCCGCCAAAGAACTCCTTACCATCCACCATAATCTTCGACAAATCCTTACCGTTGATTTTCACATTGCCCTCATCATCCACCTCGGCACCGGGCAGTTTCTTCACCAGCTCTTCCAGCATGGCTCCCTCGGGCGTACGATAGGCGGAAGAGTTGTAGACCAACGTATCTTCCACCACCTGTACCTGCGGTGCCTCGGCCGTGACCACTGCCTCGGACAGCATCACTGCATCCGTCTCCAGCGTTAGCGTACCCACGTTCTTCTCCGGGGCCGAAGCCGCCAGTTGCAGGGGCAAGAGTTTGTTCTTAAAGCCGATGTAGGAAACCTTCAGTACGTATTTCCCGGCTTTTACTTTGGGCAACGTGAAATAGCCCTGGTTGGAGGTGGCCACACCGGCCGCCTGGGCACTATCGGGCAATGAGAGCAACTGCACGGTAGCTTGTATGGCAGGCTCCTGAGTGTCTTCCACCACACGGCCCGATACCGTAATGTTCTTAGTCTGTGAGAATGCGGACAGCGTTGTTGCCAATAGTAACGCTATCCCCGTAATCATTTTCTTCATGCGTCTATTCTTAAGTTTTACTCCTATATACGACAGACTTCCGGACAAAAGGTTTAATGTCCCACATGAAGATTCGCCGGATTCATCGACCGTTCCGCTTAAACAATCGATCAACGGTCGCTTTCTTTATACCAAATTCCAGGCAGAGCACATCCAATATCAGGAATATAAGAAAAGAGGAGGTATCTACCGACATCAAGTCACCCTTGGCCACACGCCACAGCATGCCGCCGAAGACGAAAAGCACAGTCAGGAAGATGGCATTGCGCACCGCCTTGTTGCGCACCTGCTCTATCTCCTTGCTTTCGTTTTTGGTCAGGGCAAAGATTATCATCAGTGCTCCCATCATCATCAGAAGTTTGGAACACTCCTTATAAAAAAGCAGGTTGGCATCAGTCACTCGCCCCATCATCATCAACAGGAAGGGCATGAACAGTCCCAAAGCTATCACGGCATAGCCCAGCGGACGGCAATAAACAGGAAGTAAGGCTTTCATTGAATTTCAGATTTATTATTTATGATTTATTTTCGTGAGACAAAGGTAGTACTTATTACCGAAAGAAGTATCTTTGCCGTCAATAAATCATAAATAATAAATCTGAAACCATTTCATGACTAAACAAGAAGTAATCCTGTGCGAAGGGCTGGCAAACAGCCTGACGCGTGCCATAGAGAAGTGTCCCCACGACAAACTTTTCATCCTGACCGACGAACATACCCACCGCCTCTGCCTGCCGCGGCTGGAGGGCATTCCGGCACTGAGGGAGGCAGAAGAAATCACTATCGGTGCCGAAGACGTGCACAAGAACCTGGAAACGCTGGCCTCCGTGTGGCAGGCCCTGAGCGAAAGAGGTGCCAGCCGCCACTCGCTACTCATCAACCTGGGCGGCGGCATGGTGACCGACCTAGGCGGCTTTGCCGCCTCCACCTTCAAGCGAGGCATCGCCTACATCAACCTCCCCACTACGCTGCTTGCCATGGTGGATGCGTCCGTAGGAGGCAAGACGGGCATCAACTTCAACGGCCTGAAAAATGAAATCGGTGTCTTTGCCCCTGCCACCTGTGTGCTGCTGGAGACCGAGTTCCTGCGCAGCCTCGATGCCCACAACTTCTTCTCCGGCTATGCCGAGATGCTGAAGCACGGCCTCATCAGTACCCCCGAACATCTGGCAGAACTGCTGGCATTCGACACAGAGCGGACGGACTACGCCCTGCTGAAGTCCATGGTGGGACGCTCCGTACAAGTAAAGGAACACATCGTAGCAGAGGACCCGTTGGAGCATGGCATCCGCAAGGCACTGAACCTGGGCCACACCGTGGGCCATGCCTTCGAAAGCCTCGCCTTGGCCGAGAACCGTCCGGTACTGCACGGCTACGCCGTAGCCTGGGGCATCGTCTGCGAGCTGTACCTCTCGCACATCAAGGCAGGCTTCCCCAAGGAGAAGATGCGCCAGACGATTCAGTTCATCCGGGAAAACTATGGCAGCTTTGCCTTCGACTGCAAGCAGTACGACCGGCTCTACGAACTGATGAAGCACGACAAGAAAAACACGGCCGGAGTCATCAACTTCACCCTGCTGAAAGAGGTGGGCGACATCTGCCTCAACCAGACGGCGGACAAAGATACCATCTTCGAAATGTTCGACTTCTACCGGGAGTGCATGGGGGCATAGTCCTCCATGGCCTCTGCCCTACTTACTGCTTTCCATGCCCACTTCCTGTCCGGCAGATTCGCCGTCCGGCTCCTCTCCCCTTTTTGCCGCGCGCTCCCTTTCCAGCGTCTCCGGACGCAGCATCTCATGGGGGAAATAGTTGCTGAGCGGATAGCGGCAGAAGTCCATCCCGGCGTTCAGCCTGGCCACCAGCGACTTGTCCGGCCGGAAATAGATGCGCGACAGGCGCACCTTGCCCGGCATCACATCGTCAGGATGCTCAAAGCCATCGCTCGTCACTGCCACATGGAAGGAGCCGAGCCCCCTGATGTTGACCGACTCGCCGTTCTTCAGCACCTCTTCGATGAACTTCGGCAAATCCACCAATACCCCCTCTACATCTCCTTCACTCATGCCTTTCCTGAAGGCCATACGTTGCGCCAGTATCTCTGTGGTCACTCCCCCACGCTGCTGCAACGTGCGTTGCACGGCATAATACAGCTGCTTCATGCCCTCTGCTGTTCGGAAAAGCTTCTTCCGAACCAAATAAACCATACTCATATTCCCTATTTTTAAATGAACTAATTTCCTTCGTTGCAGCCGCACAGCCTCTCCACATCCGGCAGAGAGTCTCCCCACGACATGAGGCCTGCCTTCCCACCACCGAAGGACTATTGCCTGAAATGCACGAGATGTACATCTCATGCCGCACGAGATGCGCATTTCATACTACACGAGATGCACATCTCGTGCAACAAAGATAGGAATATTCCGCAGGATATGCAAGTCCATTCCATCTGTTGGGGAATGATCTTTTCGCCCCAAAATCCCCGAAAACATCAAATCAGACAAGAAAAAACAGCAAAACATTTGCTATTTCAAAATAAAGCATTACCTTTGCACTCGCAATTCGGGGTGTAGCTCAGCCCGGTTAGAGTACGCGTCTGGGGGGCGTGTGGTCGCTGGTTCGAATCCAGTCACCCCGACTGGTGAAAAAGCATTGATAATCTGATGATTGTCGATGCTTTTTGCTTTTCAGGAGTATGCGTGATTGAGCACGAAAAAAGGGTAAAAATCGGCGTTGGTGTAAACCATGGTGTGTTTGCCCTTTTCCAAGGTATATTCAAGCGTTGTCCCTAAATAGTAGTAGCTGGAGCGAGAGACACCGGCAGCAAACCGGTTTCCCCAAGTCGCCAGTAATTGCCCGTTCGTATAGTCGAAGAAGTTGAAAGCATGTCTCTCTTCTTTTTTCGTTCCGCTGTTTACACGGTAGCTGAACTGGCCGCGCCATGTCAGTCCGGGAATAATGGTCCAGCGCGGTTGCAAGTTGACGCTGATGTTATCCGAAATCTGCTGTGTATATCCTCCTTGCTCCAATTGTGCCAAGGGATTCTGCATATTGGAACCATAGTTGCCGTAATAGATATTAGGGTCGCCCTCACGTTCCGGGTATCGGCCTACGACTGTAGGAGGAATTCCGTACAATTGGTACAACGGACTCTGGCCACCCGAATCGGCCACAGAAGGTTGGTACTGGCTGGAGCGAATCATGTTCAAGTCTACGTCTACACTGAGGTTGTCGCGCAGGTTGACAGTAGTGTTGGCACGCAGGTTGAAACGCTCGTATTTATAGTTTTTCAAGAAACCATCTTGCTTCAGGTAATTGCCTGTCACAGCAAAGCGCGCAATGTTGTTACCTCCCGAAATGGAAAGTGAATGATTTTGCAGGATCTGATCTTTCCATAGCAAATCTATCCAGTCGGTATTGGGGTATAATAACGGATTGGTACCTGCTTGGGTGATGGCTATGGCCTCGTCTGAGTAAACGGGGTCTCCACCAATGTTACGATAAGCTTCGTTGACCATTCCCATATAGGTAGGGGCATCCACAAAGTCGGGCATATAGGTAGCCTTCTGTACGCCGGCGTAACCGCTATAGTTCACATTGACCTTACCTACCATACCGCGCTTGGTTTTCACTACAATCACTCCGTTGGCGGCACGGGCGCCGTAAACGGCAGCAGCGGCAGCGTCTTTCAGCACAGTGACACTTTCAATCGTATTGGGGTCAAGGTGGTTCATATCCATCGGGATTCCATCGACCAATACCAGTGGCTCGCTGTTACCCAGTGTAGACACACCACGTATCTTAACCGTAGCCGCATCTCCTCCGGGAAGACCGCTTCCTTGTGATACCGAGATACCCGTGATTCCTCCTTGCAGTGCTTGCGACAAGGAAGTAATAGGCTTGTTGATTACACTGGATTCCACTTTTACTTGCGCAATGGATGAAATAGAGTTCAGTTTGCGTTCTTCCGTCAATCCGGTAACAACCACTTCAGTCAGGGTGTTCACATCTTCTTCCATTGAGATGACCAGATTGCTTTCGCGGCGTCTCACAACATATTCTGTCGTCTTAAAGCCGATGAACGAAAATACCAGGACATCTCCTTTTTCCACTTGGATATTAAAATATCCGTCAATATCCGTGGTGACACCCGTGTTTTTACCTTTCACTTGTACGGTGACACCGACCATAGGTACAGGGTTCGTGGACTTCTCGTACACTTGTCCGCGCAGTGCTATTTTTTCATTAGCAGCTGCTGCATGCTGTTCCCATACTGCGGCGTTGTTCGCCGAAACATCCGTTACTCCTAACATAAACATACTCATGACTCCCAATGCTAACGAATAGCCTCGCCATAAATAGTTGTTGCCTGAAATGTTTTTCATAATCATAAAATATTTAATGTTGTTTTTGACATGGCAAATGTATTAATAGAACATCAATCTTCCGACCAAAATTTATTTGAGATAGGGAAAGTGCTGTTTGGGTGAAACAAAAATCCTACTCAAGTAGGGCAATATTGTACTCATCCCGTCAAAACACCCTTGTAATGGGCTATCACAACTGCAAGATACGGCCCGGGACAAGTAGAAGGAAAAAGTATAGCAGACAAGGAAATTTCTGTTCTTTTTCCTATTTTTGCCGCCATAAACACTTACAGCACATTATGGGAACAGCAAAATGGATTGGCGGTATCATCGGCTTCATGGCAGGCGGACCGCTGGGAGCCTTGGCAGGCTATGTCCTTGGCTCATTGTTCGACGACAACTCTGAGTCCACCGGCAACGGCGGCTATTACAGAACAGAACAAACGGAAAGCAATACTCGCTACGGACAACGAAACAGTTTCCTCTTTTCGATGCTCGTCATGGCATCGTACATCATTCGGGCAGACGGACGCATCATGCACAGCGAAATGGAGTTCGTGCGCCGTTTCCTACGAAACACCTTCGGCGAAGCTTCTGTCAAAGAGGGGGAACAAATACTACTCAACCTCTTCGAACAGCGCAAACAGATGGACCGGCAAAATCCGCTCGCCTTCAAAAATACCATCCGCGACTGCGGCAGGCAGATAGCCGCCAACCTCACCTACGAGGAGCGTCTGCAACTGCTCGCTTTCTTGGCGGAGATAGCCAAAAGTGACGGAAACGTCTGCCACGAAGAGATAGAAGCACTAAAAGAAGTGGCCATCCATATAGGTCTGTCCATCCAGGAAGTGGAGTCGATGCTCAACCTGAGCGGCAACTCGCTGGACGAGGCATACAAAGTACTGGAGGTATCGCCCACCGCCACCAACGACGAAGTGCGTGCCGCCTACCGTCGTCTTGCCTTAAAGCATCATCCCGACCGCGTGGCGACACTGGGCGAGGATATCCGCAAGGCTGCCGAAGAAAAATTCCAGCACATCAACAGCGCCAAAGAGCAGGTCTACAAGGCGAGAGGAATGAAATAGGCGACTGAAACCACTCAATATACAAACCCGAACATCCAAAGCGGAATAATGTTCCGATAGGCATATTCCGCATCATCTTTTACGATATAGCCACCTACCGCCGTTGCTATAAAAACGATAGGCCAAATCGAAGAGGCGATGCGTGGTGAAATAGAAATCGTCTGCCGTGACAAACAACGATTCGTCCAGATTGTCGTACAACTTGATGTGCTGCAACAACAAAGTGGTCTTTCCTACACCTCGCACCCCAAAAAATGGCGACAAGACGGCTGTCCCATGCTATCCGATCATGCAAAAAGCGGACAAAAACAGTAGAAGTCTGCTCCAACTGCAATTTGAATGTGCGATTTTGAATGTGCGATAAAGTATTTCCATATAGATGCACTATTAATGGGCCAAATAGGATTGAAACACCGGATACTTCTATATTTCACTTTTTATATCTACTTTTGTAAGGTAAAACAAAACCTATTATTTGTCCTACAATGAAAAAGATTCTTGCAACCCTCGCCCTTGGCTTCACCGCCATGGCCGGATACGCTGCCACTCCGCTATGGATGCGCGACCTGCAAATCTCGCCCGATGGCACGGAAATACTCTACTGCTATAAGGGAGACATCTACAAAGTGCCTGCACAAGGCGGAACAGCCAACCAACTCACTACACAAGACTCCTACGAGTGCAACCCCGTGTGGTCGCCCGATGGCAAACAGATTGCCTTTGCCAGCGACCGGCACGGCAACTTCGACATCTTCGTGATGTCTGCACAAGGCGGCAGCGCTCGCCGTCTCACCACCCACTCGGCAAGCGAATTACCCTCCACGTTCACGCCCGACGGCAAATACATCCTCTTTTCCGCCGCCCTACAAGACCCGGCAGAGAGTGCCCTCTTTCCGACAGCCTCGATGACCGAGCTATACAAAGTGCCCGTTGCCGGAGGACGCACGGAGCAAGTGCTCGCCACCCCTGCCGAGGCAGTCTGCTTCGACAAGAGCGGCAACCGCTTCTTCTACCAAGACCGAAAGGGAGGCGAAAACGAATGGCGCAAGCACCACACCTCCTCCATCACCCGGGACATCTGGGTGTTCGACGCTAAAAGCGGTAAGCATACCAACCTGACCGACCTTGCCGGCGAAGACCGCAACCCGGTACTTTCGCCCGACGGCAAGCGGCTCTACTTCCTGAGCGAACGGAAGGGAGGCTCGTTCAACGTCTACTCCTTCCCCATCGACCGTCCGCAAGAAGTGAAACAGGAAACCTCCTTCAAGACACACCCTGTCCGCTTCCTCTCCATGAGCGGTAACGGCACCCTGTGCTACACCTACGACGGCGAAATCTACACCCAGCAGGGGGGCAGTCCCAAGAAGCTGCGTGTAGAGCTGACTCGCGACGACGCTCCGCAGATGGCCGACTTCGACTTCAGCAGCGGAGCCACCTCCGCCACCGTGTCGCCCGACGGCAAGCAAGTGGCGTTCATCATCCGCGGCGAAGTGTTCGTCACCTCCACGGAATATGCCACCACCAAGCAAATCACCCACACCGCCGCACGCGAAGCCGGTGTTGACTTCGCCCCGGACAACCGCACCTTGGTCTACGCCAGCGAGCGCAGCGGCAACTGGCAACTCTACCAGGCCACCATCGTCCGTAAAGAAGACCCCAACTTCCCGAATGCCACGCTGATAGAGGAAAAAGTATTGCTCCCCTCCTCCACCGTGGAGCGTGCCAACCCACAATATTCACCCGACGGCAAAGAGATAGCCTTCATCGAAGACCGCAACCGCCTGATGGTGCTCAACCTCGCCAGCAAGAAGGTACGCCAGGTTACCGACGGTTCTACCTGGTATAGCACAGGGGGCGGATTCGACTATGCCTGGTCGCCCGACGGCAAATGGTTTACCCTCGAATTTACCGGCAACAAGCACGACCCCTACTCGGACATCGGCCTGGTCAGCGCACAAGGTGGCACCATCACCAACCTGACCAACAGCGGCTACAGCAGCAGTTCGCCCCGATTCGTGCTGGACGGTAACGCCATTCTCTTCACCACCGAGCGTTACGGCATGCGCGCCCACGCCTCTTGGGGCTCGCAAAACGATGCCATGCTCATTTTCCTCAACCAGGACGCCTACGACAAGTTCCGCCTGAGCAAGGAGGATTACGAACTGTCCAAGTAACTGGAAAAGGAACAGAAGAAAGAAAAGGAGAAAGAGAAAAAGAAAGATACCACCAAGGAAAACGAAAAGAAAGATGCCGACAAGCAGAAGGACAAGCAGAAGGACATCGTAGTGGAACTGAAGAACATCGAAGACCGCATTGTCCGCCTGACACCCAACTCCTCGCGCATGGGCAGCACGATTATCTCCAAGAACGGCGAAACGCTCTACTACCTCGCCTCCTTCGAAGGGGGATATGACCTCTGGAAGATGGATTTGCGCAAAAAAGAGACCAAGCTGCTCCACAAGATGAACGGCGGCTGGGCAAGCATGCAGACGGACAAAGAGGGCAAAAACCTCTTCCTGCTGGGCGGCAGAAACATGCAGAAGATGGAACTGCCCTCGGGCTCGCTGAAATCCATCAGTTACCGAGCCACCATGAAAATGGATCTCGCTGCTGAACGCGAATACATGTTCAACCACGTGTACAAGCAGCAACAGAAGCGTTTCTATAACCTCAGCATGCACGGTATAAACTGGGATGCCATGACCGCTGCCTACCGCAAGTTCCTGCCGCACATCGACAACAACTACGACTTTGCCGAACTACTGAGCGAATGGCTGGGCGAACTGAACGTATCGCACACCGGCGGCCGCTTCTACCCCAACCTGAAGAGCGAACCGACCGCCAGCCTGGGATTGCTCTTCGACTGGAGCTACGACGGCAAGGGTATGCGCGTGGCAGAAGTGGTGGAGAAAGGTCCCTTCGACCATGCAAACTCCCGTGTGAAACCCGGCGTAGTGGTGGAGAAGATTGACGGCACGGAAATCACTCCCGAAACAGACTGCTACACGCTACTCAACAACAAAGCAAGGCGGAAAACCCTTGTTTCGCTGTACGACCCACAGACCAAAGAACGTTGGGACGAAGTGACGATTCCCATCAGCAGCGGCGCCTTCAACGACCTGCTCTATGCACGCTGGGTGAAACAACGCGCGGCCGACGTAGACCGGTGGTCCAACGGCCGACTAGGCTACGTACACATCAAGTCGATGGGCGATGACAGCTTCCGCACCGTCTATTCGGACATCCTAGGCAAGTACAACAACCGCGAGGGCATCGTCATCGACACCCGATTCAACGGCGGCGGACGCCTGCACGAGGACATTGAGGTGTTGTTCAGCGGAAAGAAATACTTCACGCAAGTGGTACGCGGACGCGAAGCCTGCGACATGCCCAGCCGCCGCTGGAACAAACCTTCCATCATGCTGACGTGCGAGGCAAACTACTCCAACGCACACGGCACACCCTGGGTCTACCGCCACCGGGAACTGGGCAAGCTGGTGGGTATGCCCGTACCGGGAACCATGACCAGCGTCTCCTGGGAAACCCTGCAAGACCCCACACTGGTATTCGGCATCCCCATCATCGGTTACCGCCTGCCGGACGGCAGCTATCTGGAGAACACACAGTTGGAACCTGACATCAAGGTGGCAAACTCTCCCGAAACCATTGTGAAAGGCGAAGACACGCAGCTGAAAGTAGCCGTGGAAGAATTGCTGAAAGAACTGAAGAAATAAACCGTCCATACCCTGAACAAGGGCATAACGGAACAGATTGAGGAACACAAATTACACGAATTACACCTAAGGCCTGTCAAACCGCCGCTGCTTACCGGCAGCCCCTCTCAAGGCCGATCGAGGTAATCCGTGTAACTTGTGTTCCTCTCTTTATTCCGGCAAGAATATGCATATAGTTAATGTGATATGTTGCTCTCCCACGATAACAAGGGAACCGGAGAGGGTGAATACCCGAAGGGTGAGGTGGTAGAAAGCACAAAGCAAAGAAAAGTATTTTTATCACCCTTGCGTTGGCTATGTTATCATTGAATACATGCAGAGCAGGTACCTACCCGAGACGTACCTGAACCGTACCATCTCCGAATGCATATATACGGAGATAATCCGGAGATGATCCGGAGATGATCCGGAGATGATCCGGAGATAGTACGGAGATAGTACGGAGATGGTACGGTTCAGGTACGGAGGTTGTATGGAGATACTACGGAAATGACGTTGTTTTTTGAGAGGACGCAACTTCTATAAGAGTGTGTTCGGAGATGCTACTAACCTGCTCTTAGGAACTTTCCCGGGGAATACAGTCTGTTTTATAGCAAGTTGTCTATTTCATACGTTTCCCTGCTACCAACAATCTAAAACAATAGTAATTCCCGTCTCACATTTTTGCATTACCTTTGCTGCATAAACTAATCGACCATGCCCACGGAACCGATGGCACGTGCATTGCCCACCCTAACCGTCGCTTCCGAAACCAGAGAAGAATTATGAAGATATACAGCCGCTTTCAAGCCATCAAACGGATGAACGAACTTGCCACCGATGACATCCCTTTCCTCTTCCTCATAGACTACGCCCAAGAACAGTCCTATATTCTCCCCCTCCATCACGTTGACCCATCGGTCTGTCTCTTCCACTTCCGAGAAGCAGGAAACGCACCAGCAGGTTCCGATACCTCTGCTCTGAGTACCACGAATCAGCCCCTCTCCCCCATCGAGTGGCATGTGATGCCCCCCAGCCCAGATAGCTACAAGCAAGCCTTCGACCTCGTCCGCCACCATCTCCTGGCCGGCAACAGCTACCTGACTAACCTCACCTGCAAACTGCCTTTGGACACCAACCTGACACTGGAGGAGATGTTCCGCCACGCCCGTGCCCCCTACAAGCTATGGCTAAAGGAACGCTTCGTCTGCTTCTCGCCCGAGCCCTTCGTCCGCATCGAAGACGGCCTGATAAAATCCTATCCCATGAAGGGGACCACCGATGCCACCCTACCCCAAGCCGCACAGACCCTACTGGACGATCCCAAAGAGGCCGCCGAACACGCCACCATCGTCGACCTCATACGCAACGACCTCAGCATGATATCCGAGCGTGTCACTGTCACCAATTATCGCTACATCGAATGCCTGTCCACCCATCGAGGGCCTCTGCTGCAAACCAGCTCTGAAATCACCGGCACCCTGCCACCCGCCTACGCCAGCCACCTGGGCGACCTCCTCTTCCGTCTCCTCCCGGCCGGCTCCATCACCGGAGCCCCCAAGCCGAAGACCCAGGAAATCATCGCCCAGGCCGAAGACTACCAGCGCGGTTTCTACACCGGTATCATGGGCCTCTATGCCAACGGACGGCTGGATAGTGCCGTCATGATACGCTTCGTGGAACAAGAGAACGGACAGCTCTACTTCAAAGCCGGCGGAGGAATCACCGCCCGTAGCCAATGGGAAAACGAGTACCAAGAAATCATACAAAAAGCCTATGTACCCATTTATTGAAACCATCCGCATCGAGCAGGGCCAAGCCCTCAACCTCGCCCACCACAACCGACGGCTGAACGACACCCGTGCCCACTTCTGGCCCGGAAGCCTCACCCTGCACCTGGCCGACTACCTTGCCCCACCCTCCGGCGAAGGCATCCTCAAGGCTCGCGTGGCCTACGGCGCCACGGGCATCGGCCCCATCAGCTACACCCCCTATACCTTGCGCCCCGTGCGTTCCCTCGCCCTCGTAACGGACGACAACATCGACTACACCTACAAGAGTGCCGACCGCCGCTGCCTCGAACAGCTTTTTTCCCAGCGCGGTGCATGCGACGACATCCTCATCGTCCGGCAAGGCCTGCTCACCGACACCTCCATCGCCAACATCGCCCTTACCGACGGCACCCGTTGGTACACCCCGGCACACCCGTTGCTGCCCGGTACCCGACGTGCCGCCCTCCTCGCCCGGGGCATCCTCCATCCCCGGATGCTCACCCCTCAGGACCTCAGTGCCTTCTCTGCCATCCGCCTCTTCAACGCCCTGATAGGCTGGGGCGAGCTGGAGTTACCCGTGCAAGCCATCGTTCTGTAAAAAAATCGGCACATTTCAACACCACACTTCCATTTCCCGAAGATTTATTCTACATTTGCATCGGCAATCCTTAAACGATTGCCACCCTAACTAAACCCATACCACCATGCAATATACCGTTTCCGCCCCCCACACCCTGAACGCCGCCATCCAACTGCCGGCCTCCAAAAGCATCAGCAATCGCGCCCTCATCCTTCACTCTCTCGCCCACGGCACTACCCTGCCCGGCAACCTGAGCGATTGTGACGATACCCAAGTGATGATACGCGCCCTCGACGGCACCCCCACCCACATCGACATCCACGCTGCCGGCACCGCCATGCGCTTCCTCACCGCCTACCTCAGCGTCACCCCCGGCACACGCCTCATCACCGGCACCCAACGCATGCAGCAACGCCCTATCCGCATCCTCGTAGATGCTCTGCACCAGCTCGGCGCCCAGATAGAATATGCAGGAAACGAAGGCTTCCCCCCTCTGAGCATCACCGGAGCACAACTGACGGGCCGCGAAATCGCTCTGTCCGGCAGTATCAGTTCCCAATATATCTCTGCCCTGCTGATGATAGGCCCCGTCCTGCCCCACGGCCTCTGCCTCCACCTGACCGGCAATATCATCTCACGCCCCTACATCAACCTCACCCTACAACTAATGCGAGACTTCGGCGCCCAAGCCGACTGGACCTCCCCGTCCGACATCACCGTCGCCCCCGGCGGCTACACCGATACCCCCTTCACCGTTGAAAGCGACTGGAGTGCCGCCTCCTACTGGTACCAAATGATGGCCCTACACGCCATCGCCCATCCGGATTCCGACACCGACGCCCACCTCGACCTCCTCGGCCTCTTCCCCCACAGCTACCAAGGCGACAGCCGCGGTGCCGAAGTTTTCGCTCGTCTCGGCATCCACACGGAATACACACCCCATGGCATCCGTCTGACCTGTTCCGGTACCCCTGTCTCCCGTCTCGACGAAGACATGGTGGACATTCCCGACCTGGCCCAGACCTTCGTTGTCACCTGCTGCCTGATGTCCGTCCCCTTCCGCATTACCGGTCTGCAAAGCCTTAAAATCAAGGAGACCGATCGCATCACCGCCCTCATCACCGAGCTTCGCAAGCTGGGCTATGTCGTCCGCTCCGAGCAAGACAGCATCCTGCTGTGGGACGGCGAACGCTGCCCGGCCGACGCCAACCCTGTCATCGCCACCTACGAGGACCACCGCATGGCCATGGCCTTCGCCCCAGCCAGCCTCCTCCTGCCACAGATACGGATAGCCGAACCGCAAGTTGTCTCCAAATCCTACCCGGCCTACTGGGACGATTTGAAAAGGGCAGGCTTCGCAGTAGAGCCAGCAACAAAAGAATCTGAACACAATGCATAATTTTGTCGTATGCAAAACAATATGTATCTTTGTCCGTTCCATTAACGGAACAAATTTTTCAGAGAAAGGAAACCCATGTGGATACTGATTATTAGCCTGATAGTCTTGGCTCTCATTGCCGCTGTTGCAGGAACGATACGCAACCGGAAACTACAGAAACAGATAGAGCGCGGTGAGCTAGACGCCATGCCCGAAGTGCAGGAAGTAGACGCGGAATGCTGCGGACAGCACGAAGTGTGCGAACGCGACAGCCTGCTGGCTGCCGTCAGCCGACAGATAGAGTATTACGACGACGAAGAGTTGGACCGCTACATCGGTACCGCCCCTGATGCCTATACCCCCGAACAGGAAGACGAGTTCCGAGACGTGTTCTACACCATGCAGGACACCGATGTAGCCGGATGGGTACGCAGCCTGCAACTGCGTGGCATCGCACTGCCGGACAACATCAAGGATGAAGTATTCCTCATCATCGGAGAACGCCGGGTCACCCCCCACCCCTGAAATTCCACATCCGCCCCTTTAGTTTTTAACCCTTAACTTTTTATGAAACAAATGGAACTGCTGCAATACACCTTTTTCCAACACGCGCTTATCGGTAGTCTGCTGGCAAGCATCGCCTGTGGGCTGATAGGCACGTACATCGTCACCCGGAGGCTGGTGTTCATCAGCGGAGGACTGACGCATGCCTCATTCGGCGGTATCGGTCTGGGACTTTATACCGGCGTATCGCCACTCTTGTCCGATGCCCTGTTTGCCGTGCTCTCCGCCTTCGGCGTAGAGTGGCTCTGCAAACGGAAGGATATGCGCGAAGACTCTGCCATCGCCGTGTTCTGGAC
>CAMWRY010000031.1 GCA_947176775.1 uncultured Bacteroides sp. | reverse complement strand
CCAACTTACACCCCGAAATTCGATGTTTTCAAATTTTTGTCATGTACTTAAAAATAAAGGGAAAACATGGAGAAACTAAACATCAACCAGTGGGCAGAAGAGGACCGCCCACGAGAAAAGATGATGCAGAAAGGTGCAGCCGCCCTAAGCGATGCCGAGCTGCTTGCCATCCTCATCGGTTCCGGCAACACGGAAGAGACCGCCGTAGCACTGATGCAACGCGTATTAGCCGCCTGCGGCAACGACCTCAACCGGCTGGGGAAATGGGAGGTGCGCGACTTCTCCCGGTTCAAGGGCCTCGGCCCAGCCAAGAGCATCACCATCATGGCTGCCCTAGAACTGGGCAAGCGCCGCAAGCTGCAAGAACGTCCCGAACGCGCTGCTATCCGCTCTTCCGCAGATATTTACGATCTGTTCCATCCTCTGCTCTGCGACCTCCCCACCGAAGAGTTCTGGATACTGCTGCTGAACCAAGCCTCCAAAGTGATAGACAAGATACGCATCAGCACCGGTGGCATCGACCAGACTGCCGTCGACGTGCGCACCATCCTGCGCGAAGCCCTGCTGCAACGCGCCGTGCAGATGGCTCTCGTCCACAACCACCCCTCAGGCAATCCCAACCCCAGCCGTGCTGACCGCACCCTCACGGAACACATCAAGAAAGCTGCCCAAACCATGAACATACTCCTGATAGACCACATCATCGTGACGGACGGGAAATATTATAGTTTCAATGATGAAGGGATTATCTGATTACCATCCATGCGAACTACCGCTAAGCTAAAGATTTAGCGGCTTCGGAAATACCAATACCTCCTCTCTTTTCCTGCTTCTTCCTGCCATTGCTTTTTAGGACACGAGGTTGGTCATCCACAAGAGAGCAGTCCACAAGCTTAACTTTCCCACATTCCGGGTAAATCCAACTGCGCTCGCCAAGTCTCAATCTTTGAATATGACATGAAACAAATTATGCAAAACATATCAGGCATGTCAGACTTTGATATTGAGGTCATGGATGGAAAGGCAGCATGAAAAAGACGAAAAGAAGGGCATTGCTTGGCATTCTCGATTAAATTCCATAGCTTTGCGGAAAGGAAAATCCATATAACCATAACCCTACGGATATGACCAAGTTTGAAATAGAAGAGAAAATAGTATCCATGCTCAAGACTGTATTCGACCCGGAAATACCGGTCAATGTGTATGACTTGGGACTGATTTACAAGATAGACGTCTCCGAACAGGGAGAAACGTCCATCGATATGACACTGACTGCCCCCAACTGTCCGGCAGCCGACTTCATCATGGAAGATGTGCGCCAGAAGGTGGAATCTATCGACGGAGTGACTTCGGCCACTGTCAATTTGGTCTTCGAACCCGAATGGGACAAGGAGATGATGAGCGAAGAGGCAAAGCTGGAACTGGGATTCCTTTGACAAATTGAAATCAGGAACAATGAAGAACGTATATTTCCTTTCGGATGCCCACTTAGGGTCGAGAGCCATCGAACACGGACGGACCCAGGAACGGAGGCTGGTCAATTTCTTGGACAGCATCAAGCACAAGGCATCGGCTGTGTACCTGCTGGGAGATATGTTCGACTTCTGGTACGAGTTCCGTACCGTAGTCCCCAAAGGCTACACCCGTTTTCTGGGTAAGCTGTCCGAACTGACCGACCTGGGAGTGGAAGTCCACTTCTTCACAGGAAACCATGATATCTGGTGCGGCGACTACCTGACCAAGGAGTGCGGCGTCATCCTGCATCGCAAACCGCTGACGACCGAAATCTTCGGAAAGGAGTTCTACCTTGCCCACGGCGATGGTCTGGGCGACCCGGACAAGAAATTCAAGATATTGCGTGCCCTGTTTCACAACCGCACTCTGCAAAGGATGTTCTCGGCCTTGCATCCGCGGTGGAGCATGGAGCTGGGACTGAACTGGGCCAAGCACAGCAGGCTGAAACGTGTCAACGGAAGGGAACCCGACTACATGGGCGAAAACAACGAGCACCTGGTGCTCTACACCAAGGAGTACCTGAAGAGTCATCCCGACATCAACTACTTCATCTACGGCCATCGTCACATTGAACTGGACCTGATGCTGAGCAGCACCGCTCGTGTGCTGATTCTCGGCGACTGGATAAACTACTTCTCGTATGCCGTCTTCGATGGAGAAAACCTCTTTCTTGAAGAGTTCATTGAGGGAGAAACCAAGCTATAAGCCTTCAATATAGTTAACGAATATTAAAACAAAGGAAAGTACCGAACTTTTCTGCGGTCTGTTTGTTATAGCAGTATAAGCATTAAGACGAGAGAGCATACATGCCTTTGCAACACTGAAACTGAAACCAGACCTTAACATGAAATTCGATACTAACCTTAGAGAAGGTTACAATCTTCCCCTTCCGGATAGTTGCACTTTTCCCACCATAGTGGGAATTCTGGAAGGGGGAGGTGTCCATAAAGAAAGGGACTGACTACTGCCTTGTCTGCGACAGACAAAAGGCAAAGGTCAGTCCCTTCTTAGTTTTAGCAAGGCAAACAGGCGTACACCTTATTATTTGTATCCGCCTGCCTTGGCTATGCGCTTCGGAATTTCGATATTGTCCATCTTACCCATGAACAGCTGCGAACCTGCGCCTATCGCAAACACAGGAACATAACCTGCCGTGTGGTTACCGCTCGTCCAGCCTACCATGGCTATCTGGCTCATCACCTTCTTGGCAACGGAAGCCAGAGGTTCTGTACGGGCATACAGGCTCTCTTCAAAGACTACATTGTGGCGCACGAAAGAGTTCTCGTATTCGTCACGCAACATCTTTTCCTGTTCCCAAGTCAACGGCAACTCTTTCCAGAAGCCCATCTTCTCAGCCAGCAATGCCTTCACTGCTTCCCAGGATACTTTGCTGTTTTTCTCTTTCCGCAAGTCGGTGATGTGTTTGGAGAGAACGTCCTGAGACTGCTTCTGGTTGGCCAGGGATTTCAGGAACAGTTCGTACTTGGCCGTACCCAGTCCCAAACCGCCGGTTTCGTGGTCGGCTGTAACTACAATCAGAGTTTCTTTGGGGTGCTTCTTATAGAATTCATAGGCCACCTTGATAGCATTATCCATATCTATCACTTCCTCGAAGGCAGTGGCAGGGTCGTTGCCATGGCAAGCCCAGTCTATCTTTCCGCCCTCAACCATCAGGAAGAAACCTTTGTTGCTGCCTTTAGTCAGAAAGGAGATGGCACTCTCAGTAATTTCGGCCAAAGTCATGTCGCCCTCTTTCCGGTCGATGGCATAGGGCAAACAAGAAGGGTTGGCACCGTCTTTCTGAATAAGAATCATCTTATCTGCCTGGGCAGCTTTGGCCTGATATTCATCAACTCCTTTGGCAACAGTGTATCCGGCTTCCTCGAAAATAGGGAAAATGCTCGGAGCCTCTTTCTTGTCGGCAGTGGTAGTAGGCTTCAGGAAACCGCCGCCTGCATAGAAGTCGAAACCGGCCTTCGGCAGGTCAAGGGCTATCTCGTAGTACATATTGCGGTTAGGCTGGTGAGCATAAAAGGCTGCCGGAGTGGCATGGTCTATGCTGACACTGGTCGTCACGCCAACCTTCTTGCCAGACTTCTTAGCTTTCTCGGCAACGCTCTGAAGCACGTTCTTGCTGTCGTCCATACCGATGGCACCATTGTAAGTTTTTGTTCCCGTAGCCAAAGCCGTTCCGGCAGCAGAAGAGTCAGTCACTGAATTGGTTGTAGAGAATGTTGTGGCCATGCTGGCTACCGGGAACGTAGTGAACAACAAGGGTTTCACACCGATACGTCCCTCCTGTTCAGCCAGATACATTTCCGTACCGTTCACTTGATTCACACCCATTCCATCACCGATGAAATAAAATACATACTTTGCCTGCTGGGCATACGACATGCCGCTTGTCAGCAGGACAAAGAGTAATAGATACATTAATCGTTTCATAAATAGTTTTTATTTAAAGTAGTTCAAAAAAACACCTATCTTCCTTCAATCGCGTAACAAAGATAGGTATTTTAAATTATTCAAAAAACATTTCGCCCCTGCAAATATGCTACCTATTTGCAGGGGCGAAGACCCATCCGGAGCTCGGGAAGAAGAATCCGGAGGATATTACGACAGCATTACTTTTTCAGAATATTCATCGTATCCGAAGCAATCATCAACTCTTCATCAGTCGGGATAACCACTACCTTCACCTTGGAATCATCGGTAGAGATGACCATCTCCTCGCCGCGAACCTTGTTCTTCTCGGCATCCAGCTTGATGCCCATGAACTCCAGTCCTTCGCAAGCACCCCAGCGAGCGCTTGCCTGATTCTCGCCAACACCACCGGTAAACACGATGATGTCTACACCACCCAATGCGGCAGCATAAGCACCGATGTATTTCTTGATGCGGTAGAAGTACATGTCTTCGGCCAAAATGGCTCTCTCGTTACCGGCACTCACAGCATTCTCCAAGTCGCGCATATCGCTGGATTCACCAAAGATACCCAGCACGCCGCTCTTCTTGTTCAGTAGGTTGGAGATACCTGTGGCATCCAGACCTTCCTTCTCCATGATGAAGGAAACGGCACCGCCGTCGATGTCACCGCTACGAGTACCCATCATCAGGCCTTCGAGCGGAGTCAGCCCCATGCTGGTATCCATGCACTTGCCGTCCTTGATGGCAGAGATGGAGCCGCCGTTGCCGATGTGGCAGGTAATGACTTTCTTTCCTTCCGGCTCTACACCGAGGAACTCGCAAACGCGCTGTGACACGTAGCGGTGGGAAGTTCCGTGGAAGCCGTAGCGGCGTACGCCGTACTTCTCGTACAGTTCGTAGGGAACGGCATACATATAGGCATGCTTCGGCATGGTCTGATGGAAAGCTGTGTCGAACACACCAATCTGAGGCACATCGGGCAGGATGGCCGAGATGGCATTCACACCTTTCAGGTTGGCAGGGTTGTGGAGCGGAGCCAGGTCGTTGCAAGCTGTGAAGGCTTCCAGCACTTCGGGAGTCAGCAGTACGGACTCGCTGAACTTCTCGCCTCCGTGCACCATGCGGTGGCCTACGGCATTGATTTCGTCCAGCGACTTAATGGCGCCATATTCTGCGCTGGTCAACGTGTTCAGAATGAATTCCACACCTACGGTATGTTCGGGGATATCCTTTTCCAGAATCTTCTTTTCGCCACTAGGCAAAGTGAACTTCAGGAAGGAGTCCTTCAAACCGATTTTTTCGATACCTCCTTGAGCTATCACTTCCTTCGTGTCCATATCAAACAGCTTATATTTGATGGACGAACTACCACAATTCAATACTAAGATTTTCATACTCTATATCAGATTTAAACGTTATTCAGCACTCTTCTTGGCAGCGATGGCCTGGTTGGCAGTGATAGCAATCATGCGATAGACGTCCTCGATGGAGCAACCGCGTGAGAGGTCGTTCACCGGACGAGCGATACCTTGCAGGATGGGACCTACGGCATCGGCATGTCCCAGACGTTGTACCAACTTGTAGGAGATATTGCCCACTTCGAGGCTGGGAACTACCAGCACGTTGGCATGTCCGGCGATGGAAGAACCCGGAGCCTTGCTTGCACCCACTTCCGGTACCAGGGCGGCATCGGCCTGCAACTCGCCGTCAATGGCGATATCGGGAGCCATTTCCTTGGCTATCTTCAAGGCTTCGATTACCTTGTCCACTACTTCATGCTTGGCAGAACCCTTGGTGGAGAAGCTCAGCATAGCCACTTTGGGGTCAAGGCCGGCAACAGCCTGGGCAGTACGTGCCGTACATACGGCAATCTGTGCCAACTGTGAAGCATCGGGCACCGGAGTCACAGCCACGTCACCCATCACAAGAACACCGTTCTTGCCATACTCGGGAGCGTGAGTCAGCAGCAACATGGCGCCTGAAACGCAAGTGATGCCGGGAGCGGTCTTGATAATTTGCAAAGCAGGACGAAGCACGTTGCCTGTGGTGTTACGTGCACCGGCCAGCTGGCCGTCGGCATCGCCGTTCTTTATGATGAGGCAACCCAGGTAGAGAGGGTCTTCTACCAACTTGCGAGCCTCTTCGATGGTCATTCCTTTCTTCTTGCGCAGTTCGCAGAGCAGCTGTGCGTACTCTTCTTTCTTAGGATGGTTTTCGGGATCGATGATGGTTGCTTTGTTGATGTTTCCCAATCCCCATTCTTTGGCACAAGCCTCTATCTCGGCAGGGTTTCCAAGGATAATCAAGTCTGCCACTCCATCCGTCAGAATCTGGTTAGCAGCTTTCAGTGTACGCTCTTCCGTACCTTCGGGAAGAACGATGCGTTGGCGGTTCGCTTTGGCACGCTCAACGATTTCGTTAATTAATCTTTGCATGATATTTTAATTGTCTGTTAAGAATCGACAGTAATGCGTTGTTTACGCTGCAAAAATACATAATTCTGCAATATCAACATGGCAATTTCCACCCTTTTTATGGCCGGACTTGGCTTTTTGCAATATTTAACGCAAGAAGAAAAAGCAAGGAGCCCAGCCACCACGCCCATGCCATGCTTGGCATAAAATACTAAAGATTCTTCCAGCATTTAACTGTAATACAACAATCATCCTGTTCAAGGGAGTAAAGACGAAAGTTTTCTTCTTTTTATTATGCACTTCCCACTACTGCAAATTTGGAAAAAGCAGGTTCTTCAGCTTCGCTTAGACCATAAATACAAGACTGATTATCAACACTTAACAGACACTTGTGTCTGTCATGACAAAGACCAGTGTCTGTCACGACAAGGACTTGTGTCTGTCATGACAAGGACTTGTGTCTGAGACGACAGACACTTGTGCCTGTCAAACAGGGGTGTGATGGCGCATAAAAATAGCAGGCAATTCGTACAAACAACGCATAGAATACCTATCTTTGCCGCGTTTTCAACGTACTAACAATAGGTATTATAACGTATGATTCGTCAATGCTCCATCCTCTTCGGATGCTTAGCTTTGGGTGAACTGATTGTCTTCCTAACAGATATCAAGTTACCCTCCAGCATCATCGGCATGCTGCTGCTCACCCTGTTCTTGAAATTGGGCTGGATAAAACTGCACTGGGTGCAAGGAATGTCCGACTTTCTGGTAGCCAATCTGGGCTTCTTCTTTGTGCCGCCCGGCGTGGCGCTGATGCTCTACTTCGACATCATTGCCGCCGAATTCTGGCCGATAGTGACCGCCTCCGTAATCAGTACCCTGCTGGTGCTCGTCGTCACCGGGTGGGTACACCAACTAACACGTAAAATCAAATGAACTTCTTAGAAAACGAATTTTTCCTATTGGCCGCCACCTTCGGGATTTTCTTTCTGGCCAAACTCCTGCAAAAGAAAACAGGCATCATGCTCCTGAACCCTATCCTGCTGACCATCGCCCTGCTCATCGTCTTCCTGAAGACGGCGGACATCAGCTACGAAACCTATAACAAAGGCGGCCATCTGATAGAATTCTGGCTGAAACCGGCCGTCGTGGCTCTGGGAGTCCCCTTGTACCTCCAGCTGGAAACCATCAAGAAACAGCTGCTCCCTATCTTTCTGTCGCAACTGGCAGGTTGCATCGTGGGCGTCATCTCCGTTGTACTGATAGCCAAACTGATGGGAGCTTCCGACGAAATCATCTACTCCCTGGCACCCAAATCGGTCACCACGCCGATAGCCATGGAAGTGACCAAGTCTCTGGGCGGCATCCCCTCGCTCACCGCTGCCGTAGTGGTCTGCGTGGGTCTGCTGGGCGGAATTCTAGGCTTCAAGACCCTAAAACTGACCCACATCGGCAGCCCCATGGCGCAAGGCCTCTCTATGGGAACCGCCGCCCACGCGGTAGGCACCTCCACCGCCATGGACGTCAGCCGCAAATACGGCGCATTCGCCAGCCTCGGCCTGACGCTGAACGGCATCTTCACGGCACTGCTGACACCAACCATTCTGCGATTATTGGGATTGCTCTAACAAAATGGGATTCTCGTTGTTGTATATGTATAAAAAAGAAACCTATGATTACATTTAAAGACATCGAAATTTCCGATAAAGAAGAGATTACTTCGTTCACACTCAGCAGTCCGCAGCGAAATTGCGACTTGTCATTCTCCAACCTGTGCAGCTGGCGTTTTCTGTACGACACCCGGTTTGCAGTCATGGACGGTCTGCTTCTGCTGAAGTTCTGGGCCGACGGAGAGCTGGTGTATATGATGCCTATCGGCAACGGTGACAAGCGGAAAGCCCTGGAAGCCCTTGTAGAGGATGCCCATCGGGAGGGACAGCCCTTCTGTATGCTGGGGATATGCGCCGACATGTGTTCGGAGTTGGAAGCCTTCATGCCCGGCCGGTTCCGGTTCACGGCCGACCGCGACTATGCCGACTACCTCTACTTGCGTACCGACCTCGCCACCCTCTCCGGCAAGAAGCTACAGCCCAAGCGAAACCACGTCAACAAGTTCAAACGAACCTATAACTACGAGTACACCCCCATCACCCCCGACCGCATCCAGGAGTGTCTGGACCTGGAGGCCGAATGGTGCCGTGCCAACAACTGCCACCAGCACGAAGGCACGGGCAACGAACGTCGCGCCCTGGTCTACGCCCTCCACCACTTCGAGGCACTGGGACTGACCGGGGGCATCCTGCACGTGGACGGTAAAATCGCCGCTTTCACTTTCGGCATGCCCATCAGCCAAGACACCTTCGGGGTGCACGTAGAGAAGGCCGACACCCACATAGACGGAGCATACGCCATGATAAACTATGAGTTTGCCAACCGCATCCCCGAGCAGTACGTCTACATCAACCGGGAAGAGGATTTAGGCATCGAAGGCCTGCGCAAAGCCAAACTTTCGTACCATCCTGCCATCCTTCTGGAGAAGTACGTGGCCTGCCTGAAGGACGAACCGGTAGAAGCCATCAAGTGGTAAAGAAAGAAGAAAAGAAGATGATACGGGAAAAGGTAAAGGAGTTATGGAAGCGTTGCTTCAGCGACAGCGAGGAGTTCACGGAAATGTATTTCCGACTGCGCTACAACAACGACGTCAACATGGCCATCCAAAGCGGCGAAGAGGTGATTGCCGCCCTGCAGATGCTGCCCTACCCCATGACCTTCGGAGGAACGGAAATCCGCACGGCCTATGTATCGGGCGCCTGTACCCATCCCGACTACCGCAACCGGGGCGTGATGCACGAACTGCTGTCGCACACCTTTGTCCGGATGCTGCACGACGGTGTTGTCCTGTCCACCCTGATACCGGCCGAGCCTTGGCTCTTCGACTACTATACCCGTCACGGCTATGCCCCCATCTTCCGCTATGCCGAAAAGGAGTTCATCGCCCCTTGCGAAGCACCGGCAACCGGAGCACCCTTCACGCTGGAAATCTCCGACGCATACGCGGAGAAGAGTTACGAATACCTCAACCGCCGACTACGCGGACGCCCCTGCTGCCTCCAGCATACCGAAGAGGATTTCCGCGTCATCATCGCCGACCTGCAACTGAGCCATGGCCTCATCGGTACCTTGAACCACGAAGAGAGAATCGTGGCTCTGGCTGTCGCCTATCCCCTCGAAGAAGGCGGCTGGCGCATTGGCGAAATCGTTTCGGACACCCCCGAAACGGAAACGTTGCTGTTGCAACACATCTGCCGGAAGCTCGGACTTCCCTCCATCCGGATTCTCACCCCTCCTATCTCCGGCAACAGCCATCCGCTGGGTATGGCACGCATCATCTGCGCCGAAACCATGCTGCGGCTCTATGCAGCCGCCCATCCCGAACTGGAGTTAAGCATCTACCTGACCGACGAGCAGGTCAGCACCAACAACGGCTACCACTACCTGAACAACGGTAAGTATATGAATAGTGCCAAGCGTCTGCCGGGCAGACACTTGGCACTCACCATCGGCGAACTCACCGAAAAGATATTTGCGGCATCAAGTCCCTATATGAGCTTGATGCTGAATTGACACATTTACAATCCGCTAAAATTCACCCCCTCGAACATCAGCGAAGGAATCTGCCAAGAGCGGTTCGGTTGTGGGTCATTGCCCACAGCTACCAATGAGTTCCACAAAGTGAGCATGTTGCCCGTCACGTTCATTTCGTTGACCGGCTGCGTCAGTTTGCCGTCTTCTATCAGGAAGCCTTCGATGCCGTAGGAGAAGTCGCCCGTGCTGCTGTTGCTATTTCCGCCATTGAAGCCCGTCACCAAGATTCCCAACTTGACGTCTGCCACCAGTCCGTTGACATCCTTGCTGCCCGGAGTCAGAATCAGGCGTGAAGGCATGCTGATGGTGGGAGCCACGTTCATCTTCTTCGCATTGTATGTATCTATGAAGTAAGTCTTCAGCACACCTTTGTCGAAGACGGTGCGAGGCTCCGTAGCCACACCCTCGTTGTCGAAGTAACGTGCACCGTTGGCACCGATGACATGCGGTTCGTCACGCAATGTGAAGAGGTCCGAAGCCACCTTGGTATCCAGTTTGTCCAGCAGGAAGGAGTTCTTCTGTTGCAAGGCGCTGCCGTACAAGGCGTTCAGCATCGGATTGAGCAACTGTCCGACATTCATCGGATCAATCACCATGGTGTACTTGCCCGACTTGGCCTTCTTCTGTCCCAGCTTGCGCAAGACGCGCTCCAGTGCCTTGGCGCCGATGCCCGTCTTCGTCAGCTTGTCATAGTACAGAGACGAGTCGTACCAGTAGTCCTGAGGACGCGCTTCTCCCTCTCCCTTGATGGATACACTGGCCGAAACAGAGAACCAAGTGCTTTTGGATTCCCCTTCGAATCCGTTGCTTATCAGTCGGTAAGAAGAGCTTTCGCCGTCGCTGTAGGAAGAATCGACCGAGACTACACGTTCGTCCTTGCCTATCACCTCTTCGGCAGCCCTCTGAGCCAATGCCACTTTGTCATCGGGATTGATGTCGTAGAGCTTCTTATCGAAGAGTTGCAGGTCGGGCTTTCCGCCCTTATAGTAGCGTGCCGGGTCGGCCAAGATGCGCGATTCATCCACTGCCAAGTAACGGGTGGACTCTATACCGTTCGTAATAAGGCTTTCCAATTCCTTCTTATCCAAGCGGTTGGTAGAAAAAGAACCGAAACGCCCGTCCACGTAGAGATTCAGTCCTAAACCGTTTTCCGTAGACTGCTGCAGGCGATCCATTTTGCCGTCACGCAGTTCAAAAGAAGAATTAGAGTTCGTGTACAGCACCAGTTTGGCTGCCTGGCAACCGTTCTTCAGGGCATATTCCATGGCCCATTGTGCCAATTTCTTATTATTGTCTGTTATCATCCTTTTTTATTTAATAGTTAATAAGTGATAGGTGGTAGGCGATATCAGTTTTCCCCTCCCACCGTCAGCTTGCTGACCAGTGCCGATGGCATGCCGCAGGTAACGGGACAGGACTGGCCGTCCTTGCCACACGTCCAGGTTCCGTTGTCTATCTTGTCATTGTTTGCCACCATCGTAATGTCGGCCAGGGCCTTCGGACCGTTTCCGATGATGTTGATGTCTTTCACGGGCTGTGTCAGCTTACCATTCTCAATCAGGTAGCCCGACTTCACGAAGAAGGTAAAGTCTCCGGCACCGATTTGCACCTGACCGTTGGTGAACTGGTCGCAATAGATACCGTTCTTCACGGTAGAGATGATGTCCTCCTCCTTCACATTGCCTGCTTCCATATAGGTGGCACGCATACGGGGAATGGGCGTATTGCGGAACGTGTCGCGGCGTCCGTTTCCGGTGGGCGCCACACCGTAATGCTTGGCGCTGATGCGGTCGTGCAGATAGCTGGTCAAGATGCCATCTTTCACGATATAGGTCTTCTGTCCTTCCACACCTTCATCGTCGAAGTTCACGGAACCGCGGTTGAAGGCAATGGTGCCATCGTCCACCACGTTGATGTGCTCATTGCATACCTTCTTGCCGAGCAAGTCACAGAAGATGGAAGTACGCTTACGGTTGAAGTCGGCCTCGAAAGCATGTCCTATGGCCTCGTGTAGCAGGATACCCGAACCGCCTGCGCCCATCACGACGGGCATTTCGCCGCCTTTGGGCTTCACAGCCTTGAACAGGATAGCGGTCTTGTCCACCGCCTCACGGGCAAGGATGTCCACGATGTCGTCCGTCAGGAATTCAAAACCTTTGCGGTAGGAACGGGCGGCATAGCTGTTCTCCATCTTTCCATTCTCTTCCATGATGCAGACGGCTGCAAAAGAGACCATCGGACGATAGTCGTAGTAGCTCACGCCCTCGGAGTTGCAGAACAGCACGTGCGAAGTACTGTCGGTCAGCGAAGCCTGCACCTTGCGCACACGGCTATCCAGGGAGAAAATCTTTTCGTTCAGCTTCTCCAAATAAGGGATTTTGGCCTTGACACTGATCTCTTCCCAAGGCTCGGTGACGGCATAGCGACTTTTGGCCATCGTCTTTTCCGTCAGCCCCACCGGCTTGCCGGCCTTGCCCGAAGAGGCAATACGGGCAGCTGTACGGGCAGCACGCAACATCTCTTCCAGCGTCACCCCTTCTACGTAAGCATAGCCCGTCTGGTCGCCTGCCAATACGCGCACACCCATACCGAAGTCAATGTTGGCTCCGCAACTGTTCACTTTACCGTCCATCAGCACCACACTGTTGTTGAAGGTGTGTTCAAAATAGAGGTCGGCATAATCACCGCCTTTTTCCAAAGCAACTGCCATCACCTTCTTCAAGTCAGCCTCCGTCACGCTGAAATGGGCCATGGCCGAAGCCACGGCAGACTGTCTGTCTGCTCCTCCCAAAGCCCTGCGCACTGACGCAGGCATCGCCAACGAGGGGACTGCCAGCGAACCTAACATCGCCAGACTCCCCGTCCGTAAAAAATTTCGTCTATCCATACTTATCGTTTTTTAAGTTCATTAATTCGTTTATCTTATAGGAGTTATGAGAGGAGGGGCCGACGCACCTTCCCTATTAACTCTCCTTCGTCAGCAATCTTTCCAGTTCCTCCGCATTCAGGCGCAGATAGAACTGTCCTTTATACGCTACCGAAATGCCTCCGGTCTCCTCCGACACAATAATGGCATGCGCATCAGACACCTGGGAAATCCCCATGGCCGCACGATGTCTCAGTCCCAGTTCCTTAGGAATATCCAGGTTATGAGAAACGGGCAGGATACATCCTGCCGCCTTGATGCGCTTCTTGCTGATGACCATCGCCCCATCGTGCAGCGGACTGTTCTTGAAGAAGATATTCTCTATGAGCCGCTGGTTGATGTCGGCATTGATGACTTCCCCCGTACGCACCACATCATTCAGAGGCAAATTGCGTTCAATGACAATCAGCGCACCTACCTTTTGCTTCCCCATGCTGATGCAGGCCATCACCACCGGCATGATGTCCTCGTGCTCCAGCTTCTCCTTCTTGTTGCCGGTGAGGAAACGCACCAGCGCACTGGCATGCTGATGCGAACCGAGCGTCAGCAAAAACCGCCGTATCTCGTCCTGAAACAGAATGATGAGTGCCAACACCCCCACACTGACCAGTTTGTCGAAGATAGAGCCGAGAAGCCTCATCTCCAGTACCTGCGACACCACCAGCCATATCAGGATAAATACGAGGATACCCGTAAACACATTGATAGACCCGGAAGCCTTCATCAGCTTGTACGTGTAGTACAGCAGGAAAGCCACCAGCAGTATGTCTATAAAATCTTTGATGCTAAATTCAAAAAACACGTCGTTCAATGATTAATGGTTAGTGATTCGCGATTCTTTTCTCATGGCTTCTACAATCCGTACCGTCTCCACCGCTTCTTTCACGTCATGCACCCGGAGGATGTCGGCACCCTTCAGCAAAGAGATGGTGTCGAGCACCGTCGTGCCATTCAATGATTCTTGCGGAGTGATACCCAGCAGCCTGTATATCATCGATTTGCGTGAAACGCCCACCAGCAGAGGCAAGCCGAAGATGCGGAACTCCTCCAGATGGGACAGCAATTCATAATTGTGTGCCAGCGTCTTGCCGAAACCGAAGCCGGGGTCGAGTACAATGTCCTTCACGCCTAAATCGCGCAGCTGTCGCACCTTACGGGCAAAATACAGGAAGACCTCCTTCAGCAAATCGTCGTAATGCGGATGCAGCTGCATGTCCTGCGGCGTGCCCTGCATGTGCATCATGATATAGGGTACGTTCAGGTCGGCCACGGTGCGGAACATCTCCTTGTCCATCTCGCCGGCAGCAATATCGTTGATGATGGCCACGCCATACTCTTCCACACACATCCTTGCCACATCCGCCCTGAAGGTGTCCACCGAGACCACTGCATCCGGTTTTATCCGCCGCAATACAGAGAGTCCGGTACGCAGACGTTCCATCTCTTCCCGAGCAGAAACATGGTCGGCGTTAGGCCGTGAGGAGTAGGCTCCTACGTCGATGATTCCGGCACCTTCCACCAGAATCTGTTCCACGCGCCGGGCTATCTCTTCTTCGGTCTGCATCCGGCTACCGGCATAGAAAGAATCGGGAGTAACGTTCAGAATCCCCATCACACAGGGGGTGGAAAGATCCAGCAACGTGCCATTCACATTTATATATTTGACATTCAAAGCTTCCATGATTTGTTTTTTCTTTTATACAGCTGCAAATGTAAATAAAAAAAAGCCATTGGCACACATGCAAGGGAATAAAATGTCAGCCATACAGTATCCTTCTCCAGCTTAACCTCAAGCTGAGTGCTGCCGTCATCCGTCGTATAGGTTCCTAAAAAAAACATTTCCATTTAGGGACATTGCCTCAAAGATTGTCTCTATTAAGAAAACCTATTAGAGGCTACAATCATTCATTAACATTAAAAAAATAAAAAATGAGAAAGAGAGTTGTATTGATTTACCTATTGCTCACTTCTTTTGAAGCAATAAGTTTCGCCGCAAAACCTAAAGCA
>CAMWRY010000030.1 GCA_947176775.1 uncultured Bacteroides sp. | reverse complement strand
GAACCTGATGCAGGTGCACGAGGCCGATTTCTATGGTTTGAAAAGCAACGGGCAGTTGGGCGACGACGACCTCAGCAAGCTGGTGATGGAGGGCATCAGTGCCAATTCCACCGCTTTCCTGGAAGAGAGCCTGCCCGGCGAGAAGCCGAAAGGTGTGGGCAATCCCACGGAAGTGGCCCTGCTGCTTTGGCTGAACGGTCAGGGCAAGGACTACCTGGCCCTGCGTGAAGGAGCCGCGGTCATCGACCAGCTGACTTTCTCTACGGAACGCAAGTTCATGGCTACCCTGGTGCATTCTCCCCTGATAGGGAAGAAGGTGCTGTATGTGAAGGGTGCTCCTGAGATTGTCTTGGGCAAGTGCAAGGATGTCCTGCTGGACGGCAGGCGCGTGGATGCCACCGAATACCGCTCTGCGGTGGAAGCCCGGTTGCTCCACTATCAGAATATGGCGATGCGTACCCTTGGCTTCGCTTTCAGGATACTGGAGGACGAAGAGTGCCGGGAGCTGAATGCCTCTTCCTTCTCCCTCCTCCGTTCCCCGTTGCTCGAAGGGCTTACGTTCCTGGGCGTGGCGGCCATCAGCGACCCCATCCGTCCGGATGTGCCTGCGGCCGTGGACAAGTGCCGGTCGGCAGGCATCGGAGTGAAGATTGTGACGGGCGATACGCCGGGCACGGCTACCGAGATAGCGCGCCAGATAGGCCTGTGGACACCGGAGGACACGGAGAGGAACCGCATTACGGGAACTGCCTTTGCCGAACTGACGGACGAAGAGGCGCTGGACCGCGTGACGGACCTGAAAATCATGTCGCGTGCACGCCCCACGGACAAGCAGCGCCTGGTGCAGCTGTTGCAGCAGAAGGGGGCGGTGGTGGCCGTGACGGGCGACGGAACCAATGATGCTCCTGCCCTGAACCATGCGCAGGTGGGGCTGTCGATGGGCACCGGCACTTCGGTGGCCAAGGAGGCGAGCGACATCACGTTGCTGGACGACTCGTTCAACAGCATCGGCACGGCCGTGATGTGGGGGCGTTCGCTCTATAAGAATATCCAGCGCTTTATCGTTTTCCAGCTGACCATCAACTTCGTGGCGTTGTTCATCGTGCTGCTGGGGGCGCTGGTGGGTACGGAACTGCCGCTGACCGTCACCCAGATGTTGTGGGTGAACCTGATTATGGATACGTTTGCGGCCTTGGCGCTGGCCTCCATTCCGCCCAGCGAGGGCGTGATGAAGGAGAAGCCGCGCAAGAGTACGGATTTCATCATTACCCCGTCCATGTGGTACTCCATCCTGGGAATGGGGCTTGCCTTCCTGGGGTTACTCTTGGGGATGCTTTTCCGGTTCCATCATGCGGAGGGCGGCATGACGGTCCATCGGCTCACGGTGTTCTTCACGTTCTTTGTCATGCTCCAGTTCTGGAACCTGTTCAATGCGCGTGTGTTCGGCACTTCGGACTCGGCCTTCAAGGGGATTTCCAAGTGCTACGGCATGGAGCTGATTGTGCTGGCCATCCTGGGCGGGCAGTTGCTGATTGTGCAGTTTGGCGGAGCGGTGTTCCGCACGGTGCCGCTCGATTTCCCGACTTGGGCGGCGATTATCGGTTCCACCTCGCTTGTCCTGTGGATAGGTGAACTGGTGCGTTTAATCCAACGTTTAAAACAACAATAGACGATGAGAAGAAAAGGAATTAAGAACCTTATTATCGATTTTGGCGGTGTCCTGATAGACTTGGACCGTCCGCGCTGTGTACAGAATTTCAAGGGGCTTGGGTTGCCGGACGTAGAAGCGGCACTGGACCTCTATCATCAGCAGGATTTCTTTCAGAAGTATGAAAAGGGATTGATTACCAGTGCGGAGTTCCGTGAGGAGATTCGCGGAAGAATAGGACGGCCGGTGACCGATGCCCAGATAGACGATGCCTGGAACAGTTTCTTGGTGGGCATTCCTACCTTTAAGCTGGATTTGCTGCTGGAGCTTCGCAAGGAGTATGTGGTCTACCTGCTGAGCAATACCAATGAGATTCATTGGCAGTGGTCCTGCCGGCATGCGTTTCCTTACAAGGGGTTCCGGGTGGAAGATTATTTCGAGCATATCTACCTCTCCTACGAGATGAAGATGGCCAAGCCGGATGCCGGGATATTCCAGAAAGTGATGGACGATACCGGAATCCTTCCCCAAGAGACGCTCTTCATAGATGATTCCGAGGCCAATTGCCGGACGGCAGAGGCGTTGGGCATCTCGACTTATAGTCCGAAGGCGCACGAGGATTGGGGGCATTTGTTCGGGTGATAGGGTGATGAGGTGATAAAGTGATGGTTGGGTGATGCGATTGATAGGTGACATAGCGGAAGATACGTGCCGGGCCAGTGTGGCCACTATCGGCTTTTTTGACGGGGTACATCGGGGGCATCGCTACCTGATAGAGCAGGTGCGTGCGGCAGCGGCCGGGCGTGGGCTTGCCTCGTCGGTTGTGACTTTTCCGGTGCATCCGCGCAAGGTGATGCAGGCCGACTATCATCCGCAGTTACTGACTACCTGTGACGAGAAGGTGGCCTTGCTTGCCGCGACGGGGGTGGACCATTGCATGATGCTCGACTTCACGCCGGCCGTTGCCCGACTGTCGGCACGGGAATTCATGACGCTACTGAAGGAGCGGTATCGGATAGAGGCTTTGGTGGTGGGCTACGACCACCGTTTCGGGCACAACCGCCGCGAGGGCTTCGAGGAGTACGTGCGCTATGGCCGCGAGCTGGGCATGGAGGTGCTCTTGGCGCAGGCTTACCAACATCGAAAAGAGGGGTCGGGGACGGAAGCGACCGTCAGTTCCTCGGCCATTCGCCGCCTGTTGCAGGAGGGGGATGTAGCGGAGGCGGCCGAATACTTGGGCTATGACTTCTTTCTGGAAGGTACGGTGGTGGGAGGCCACCAGGTGGGGCGCAAGATAGGTTTCCCCACGGCCAATCTCCGGAGCACCGATGCCGATAAGCTGGTTCCTTGCGACGGTGTCTATGCGGTGCGCGTCGCCCTCGAAGGGAAGGAGTATGGCGGCATGCTCAGCATCGGCCGTCGGCCCACGCTGGACAACGGGCCGGAGCGCAGCATCGAGGCCCACATCTTCCGCTTCGATGCCGACATCTACCACCGCCCGATGCGCATCTCCTTTGTACGCCGCACGCGTCCGGAGCTGAAGTTCGACAGCCTCGATGCACTTGTGGCACAGCTTCGCCGGGACGAGGCGGAGGTGAAATCCATCCTTTCATTATAGCATATACAAAGTGTATTTATCGTAAAACGTACTTTTTTTATTGTTTTTCGATAAATATTTTCTGTTTCTCTTGGAAGTCTCAGGAAAAGCCTCTTTATTTGCATATCGAAAAACGATAAATGATTATCGAAAAACAAAAGAATTAAGGAGGTTTTAGGTTATGAAAAGAGCATTCATGAGCATTACGTTGCTGGTATTGTCACTCTCGGTAGTGATGACGTTGATGATGGGAGTTGTGGCCACGGCCTGACAGATGGAAAGAATAAATGTGTATCTTTGCGCGAAATTTAGAAAAGAAAGGCAATGAAGAAAGTTATAAAACTGGTGTTGATTTACTTTTTGATGCAGATGCTGGCGGCGATAGTCGCCGGGCCGTGTAGCTTGCTGTACACCTATCTGACCCATGGCGATTGGGATGCGGACGGGGCCACGGAGGTGATGCTGGCGCCGGCCATGCTGCTGGGATTCATTTTTATGGGTGTGTACTTGTGGCGCGGCCGCTACCTGACGGGAGACAAACGCATGTATTCGCCCGTATCGCTCCCCTACTTGGGGTGGAGCCTGGCCATTGGAGCGGCTTCCATCTTTCTGATTGATTTCCTGATGTCTTACTTCACGTTCTTGCCCGACCGGATGAAAAATACGTTCGACATGCTGCAATCGGGCTGGCTGGGCATCGTCTGCGTGGCCGTGCTGGGGCCGGTGCTGGAGGAGTTGTTGTTTCGCGGCGCCATTACGAAGCTGTTGTTGCAGCGGTACGCGCCTGCAAAGGCCATTCTGATTTCCGGGCTGTTGTTCGGAGTCTTCCATCTGAATCCGGTCCAGATGGTGGCAGCCTGTCTGTCGGGCTTTCTGTTTGCCTGGATTTACTACAAGAGCAAGAGCCTGATTCCCGGCATCCTGATTCATATCCTGAACAATGGCCTTTCCGTCTGGCTCAACTTGAACTATAAAGAGGTGGACACGATAGCCGGATTACTGGGAGAGCCTGCCTATACGATTGCCTTGTCGGCCTCCGTCGTGCTGTTCCTGGTGGCGCTGAAAGTGCTGGACGGCTATCGGCTGCCCGATGCTGATACGAATTAGAATAACCCCTGCAAATACCGTAAACGAAGAATGAAAAGACGACTGAATATCTTGTGTGTGATTGTGATGCTGGTGCTGGGCTACTCCGTCATAGAGTCGGCCTACTACATGGGCATGGGCATAGGCTTAGGCGCAAAGACCGGATGGGAGGCTGCCAAAGAGATGAAAAGCCCCGGCAAGCTGGAACAGCATGACGACTATCGCGAGCTGGCCAACCTGAAGTTTATCACCTTGATTCCCCACTCGTTGGGCGGAAATGTGCACGAACTGCTCTGCGACTCCGTCTATAACACGAAGACCGGAGAGTATGTGCCCGTAGCGCATGCCTCGATGGCAGTCAGCATGAAGACGCAGGAGGGGCTGCTGAGTGTGGTCTTGTCCGGACTGCTCTCCCTTGTCCATCTGGTTGCGGTGGTGTGGTCGGTGGTGCTTTTCGTCAAGATTATCGTGGCCATCAACCGCTCGGACATCTTCAACTGGCGCAACGTGCGGCGGTTGCGGCGGCTGGGGGTGCTGCTGGCCATAGGGTTCGGCAGCTCGCTGCTGACGGGCTACATGGAGCTTTGGCACCTGCGCGAGGTGTTTGCCTTGCAGCACTATGACTTGGCGCTTTCGGATACGGTGAACATCACGACGTTTGTCATCAGCTTCACGGCGCTGATTGTGGCGGAGATATTCGCCATCGGGCTGAAGATGAAGGAGGAGCAGGACTTGACGATCTGACCGGGAACGCGGAAAGAACCGTTGATAATTAGAACACAATTATATGATAATAGTAAACCTTGACATAATGATGGCTCGCAGAAAGATATCTTTAGGCGAGCTGGCTGAAAAGATTGACATTACACCGGCCAACCTTTCCATCCTGAAGACCGGAAAAGCAAAGGCTATCCGCTTTTCCACGCTCGAGGCAATCTGCAAGGTACTGGATTGCCAGCCGGGTGATATACTGGAGTACCGGAACGAGGAGTGACGGGATTTCCGGAAACCGATTGTCGCCTCTTCCACGAGGCTGTGCAGGAACTGCCGATCCGCCCGTTTCTGCCCATTTTATTCCCCCCATTGTTTATAAGGACTCTTGGCATGCCGAGCGTGCCGGAGCATCTCTTTTCTTCCTGATAGGATGAAGGGAGACGTCGTGCAATATGTGCAGGCTCTGTTCCGCAACGCGCAGGCGTTTGTTCCGCTGCACGCCCGTTGCAGAGCTGCTGCAAGCCTGTTGCAGAGTCGCTGCAAGCCTGTTGCAGAGCCACTGCAAGCCAGCGTGCAGCGTCACTGCAACAAGTGTGCAGCAACTCTGCAGTGCCTGTGCAAGTTTCTAAAGCCTGTTATCTTGCTTTTTCATCGATAGCCTTCCCGTCCGGGAACAAGGCCGGCGGAGTTACTGCCCGTTGGCTTGCTTCGCCTTGAAAGCGAGCGCATACATCCGCATCTGCTTCACCATGGAGAGCAGGCCGTTGCTGCGTGTGGGCGAAAGATGGTCTTTCAGGCCGATACGGTCGATGAAATAGAGTTCGGCGTTCAGTATCTCGTCCGGCGTATGTCCGGAGAGCACTTTGATAAGCAGGGCGATGATGCCTTTCACAATCACGGCATCGCTCTCGGCCCGGAAAATGATTTTTCCGTCCGCCTCGTCTGCCTGTAGCCATACGCGGCTCTGGCAGCCTTCTATCAGGTTCTGTTCCGTCTTGTAACGTTCGTCGAGCGGTTCCTGCTCGTTGCCCAGGTCGATGAGGAGTTGGTAGCGGTCCATCCAGTCGTCGAAGTCGTTGAACTCGGCGATTACTTCATCTTGTATTTCGTTGATGTCCATACTGTTTTTTTGAGTTTAAGTAGTGATGATTAATAACTTACTGCTCGTTGTAGATAACCTCCAGCACCGTCTGCCCCACGGCGTTGAGCGTACCCTTGTCGATGATGTCCATGTTGTCGTCCACCGTATGCCAGAAGTCGCCGAAGCCGGTATCGGAGTTCGGGTCGTAGTTGATGATGTCCACGCAGGGAATCTGGCGCAGGTTGTAGACATAGACGTGGTCGTCGGTCACCTCGGTGCCCTGCTTCTTGGGGAAGAGGTTGCCGAATCCCAGGCGATGGGCGGCATCCCATATCTTCTTCACCTGCTTGCCGGCCGTCCGTTTGGAGAAATTCTCCTGATAGAAGGCGGCATTCTTGCCGCCCACCATGTCAAGCAAGATGCCGTAACGGGCGTTATAGCCCTCCACGTGGGGGACGCGTCCCCAGTACTGGGAACCCAGGCACCAGGTATCGGCCTTGTAGGTACCCTTGTGGAAGGAGGGCGTGCCGTAGTCCTCGGCGTCGAAGAAGATGAGGTCGATGCCGATGGCCGGAGCCTGACGTTGCAGCTGCCGGGCCACTTCGAGCAGCACGCCTACGCCGCTGGCACCGTCGTTCACACCCAGGATGGGCGTCCGGTGCTTCTTCTCGTCGCTGTCCTGGTCGGCATAGGGGCGGCTGTCCCAGTGGGAGCAGAGCAGGACGCGCCTTTTGCTGTCCGGATTGTAGGCACCGATGATGTTGCGTGCCTTCAGGATGGTGTTGTCGTAGGCCATCAGGTCGGCATACTGGTTGTACACCGTGGCACCGAACTCTTCCAGCTTCTGCGCCAGATACTCTCCGCAGGCTTTGTGGGCGGCGGTGTTGGGCACACGTGGGCCGAAGTCGGCTTGCGCCTGCACATACCGGTATGCACTGTCGGCATTGAACTGGGGCACCTGCACGGTGGGCTTGGGTGCCGTCTCTTCCTCGCTGCCGCTGCCGGCAGACTTGTTGCGGTGGTTGCTGCATGCCACGATGGCTACTATCAGCAGCGGCAGCAACGGGATAAAGGTATACTTCCGTTTCATTCTCTTTCTATATGGTTAAAATTCAGTTTCACTTCCTTCTTTCCTACCTCCAATGTGACTGCCGCGCCGTTAATCAGCGGCACGTTCAGGCTGACATGTCCCACGGGAAAACCGAAGCAGACCGGATAGTCGTACTCCTGTACCAGGTCGGCCAGTGCACCATACAACTCCTTGCCCAGCGATTTGTTCTCCTCGTACTCGGTAAACTGCCCGATGATGAGTCCGGAGAGCCTCTCCAGCACGCCGCCCAGCTTCAGGTTGTACATCATGCGCTCCACCGCGTGCGGACGCTCCCCCACATCTTCGATGAAGAGGATGGTGCCCTCGGCCGGAATGTCATACGGAGTGCCGCGCAGGCCGTAGAACACCGACAGGTTGCCGCCTCGCAGCACGCCCTCGGCCTTTCCCCGGCGGTTCAGCTTGTGCTCCGGGCAGGTATAGCCGAACGCCTCCTCCCCGGCCAAGGCGCGGCCGAACAGGATGTCTCTCAGCGCCTGCGTGCAGAAGTCCGTCTCCGGTTCCACGGTGAGGTGGCGTGCCATGGGGGCATGCAGGGAGGCGAAGCCGTTCTGCTGGAACAGGTTGTGAAGGGCGGTGATGTCGCTGAATCCGATAAGCCATTTGGGGTGCTGCCTGAACCGTGTGAAGTCCAGCTTGCCTACCAGGTGGACGGCTCCGTAGCCGCCGCGGCTACAGAAGATGACTTTGGCCTTCGCGTCGTCCATGGCCTGCTGCAAGTCTTCCAGGCGCTGCCGGATGCTTCCGGCATACCTCCCTTCCGAACTGCCGGCATGCTTGGCCGGCACCACCTCCAGTCCCCAGGACTTCAGGCGCCGGCCGGCACCTTCCAGAAAAGACTTGTCAATCTTGCTGGAAGGAGAGAGGATAATCACACGGTCGCCTTCCTGCAGATAAGGGGGGAAAATAAGACTATCCATACTTGTTTGCAATCTATGTTTGCGCAAAAGTACACAATTCACCACAGATTTCACCGATTCGCACCGATAAATTTTCGGGTTGGGAGGCGGAGGCAATTAGTATCTCCACCCCTCTCCCTCAGCGGTAAACCGTCAAAATGATATATAACATATAAAAATTCAGCCGGGAATATGCCATGTTTCTCGACATTTTTTTAGATATTTGCTAAAAATCTAACGTTATGGAACCGATACGGAACTTCGACCAACTGACAGCCCACCTGAAAACCCTGAACAAGCGGAAACGCATTGTGGTGGTCTGTGCCAACGACCCCAACACCGAATATGCCATAGCCCGCGCCCTGGAAGAGGGCATTGCGGAATTCCTGTTGATTGGCGATTCGGCCATTTTGGAGAAATATCCCACCCTGAAGCAATATCCCCAATACGTCAAAACCCTGCACATCGAAGACCCCGACGAGGCGGCACGCGAGGCAGTGCGCATCGTGCGCAAGGGGGAAGCGGACATCCTGATGAAGGGCATCATCAATACCGACAACCTGCTTCGGGTCATTCTGGACAAGGAACACGGCCTGCTGCCCAAGGGAAAGATTCTGACCCACCTGGCGGTGATGCAGATACCCACTTACGACAAACTGCTCTTCTTCTCCGATGCGGCAGTCATCCCCCGGCCCACGCTGCAACAGCGCATCGAGATGATATGGTATGCCATCCGCGCCTGCCGTCATTTCGGCATCGAGCAACCGCGCATCTCGCTGATTCACTGCACGGAGAAGGTGAGCGCCAAGTTCCCCCATTCGCTGGACTACGTCAACATCGTGGAGCTGGCCGAGGCCGGAGAGTTTGGCAACGTCATCATCGACGGGCCGCTGGATGTGAAGACCTCCTGCGAGAAGACGAGCGGCAACATCAAGGGCATCGTCTCGCCGATCGACGGAGAGGCGGACGTACTGATTTTCCCGAACATCGAGTCGGGGAACGCTTTCTACAAGGCGGTCTCCCTCTTCTCCCACGCCGATATGGCAGGACTGCTGCAAGGGCCTACGTGTCCGGTGGTGCTGCCGTCGCGCAGCGACTCGGGCCTGTCGAAGTATTACAGCAAAGCAATATCTTGCATGACGAGTTGAGGGATAGGTGATAAGGTGATAGAGAATAACTTTTTTGTACTTGTTAATAGGTAATCCATGAAAATACTGGCAATAAATCCCGGCTCTACTTCAACGAAAATAGCGGTCTATGAAGACGAAACTCCCCGACTGGTGCTCAACATCCGGCATTCGGTGGAGGAGCTTTCCCGTTTTCCCCGTATCATCGACCAGTTTGAATTCCGCAAGAATCTGGTACTGGAGACGTTGGAGGGCAATGGGATTCCTTTCGATTTTGATGCCATCGTGGGACGTGGGGGATTGTTGAAACCCATCCCGGGAGGTGTCTATGCCGTAGACGATGCCATGCTGGACGACATTGCCCACGCCATGCGCAGCCATGCATGCAACCTGGGATGTCTGATTGCTTCCGAACTGGCCGCCCTGCTTCCCGGTTGCCGGGCCTTCATAGCCGACCCCGGCGTGGTGGACGAGCTGGACGAGATAGCCCGTATCACGGGTTCGCCCCTGATGCCGCGCATCACCATCTGGCACGCCTTGAACCAGCGCGCCATCGCCCGGCGGTATGCCGCCGAACGCCACACCCGGTACGAGGACCTGAACCTGATAATCTGCCACCTGGGCGGCGGCATCTCCGTAGGGGCACACTGCAAGGGACGCGCCATCGACGTGAACAATGCGCTGGACGGCGAAGGCCCCTTCTCGCCCGAACGTGCCGGAACCCTGCCTGCCGGACAGCTGATAGACGTTTGCAGCTCCGGCCGTTATACGAAAGAGGAGCTGAAGAAGCGCATCTCCGGTCATGCCGGACTGGCGGCCCATTTGGGCACAACGGATGTTCCCACCATCGTGAAGCGGATAGAGGAGGGGGACAAGCATGCCAAGCTGGTGCTTGATGCCATGATTTACCAGACGGCGAAGAGCGTAGGTGCCGCTGCCGTGGCGCTCTATGGCAAGGTGGATGCCATCCTGCTTACGGGGGGCATGGCGCATTCCGGATACATCATTTCCCGGTTGCAGGAGCGTGTCTCTTTCCTGGCTCCCGTCCACGTCTATCCCGGTGAGGACGAGCTGGAGGCATTGGCGCTGAATGCGCTGGGGGCTTTGCGTGGGGAACTCCCGGTGCAGGAATATCGGTAAATATCCTTGAACGCTTCTCCTTGGTGGTCAATGCTGAATCGGTCTTCGTGTGAAGGGGGAGCTCCCTTCGTGCGGAGCGATATCCTTTTGTACCTGCCTGCCTTTGGGGGGATGGGCTACAGCGAGCAGAACAGCGTCACCAGCCACGGCACGCTGAAGTCCACGATGAAGCCATGGAAAATGGAGACCACCACGAACTGCTGTCCGGCGGTGCGCGTGATGACGGGCAGGGTGGTGTCCATGGTAGTGGCGCCTCCGGCAGAGATGGGTGCAAGGTTCCCGAACCAGCGTACCAGCAACGGGGCTGCCAGCAGGGTCAGTATCTCCCGGCTGATGTTGGCCAGCAGGGCGATGGTGCCCAGTTCCGCTCCCCGGTACTCGGTGATGAAGATGCTGGAGAGGGAGTAGTAGCCGAAGCCCGAGCCTATGGCCAGGCAGTCTGTCAGCGAGCGGTGCGTCAGAAGGAGGCTGATAACGGCCGAGCCTGCCAGTGTGCCTGCAATGGTCATGACGGGCAGGAGTGCCAGCCGGGGATTCAGCTTCCGGAAGTTTTTCAGGGTCTGTGGGTCGCTTCCTACGCTGATGCCTACACTGAACATCAGTGCGGCCAGGGCGCAGAAGCTGATAGGGGTCTGTGCGATGTCGAAGGGTAGCGGGCGGCTCAGGCCGAACATTATGCCCAGGACGAAGAAGCCTACAATGATAAGGCTCCCCTTCAGGGCGCTCAGCGTGGCGGCTGTCTCTCCGGTGTCGGGTAAGGCTCCGTCCCCGGTTTTGTCCGCTCTGCCGGAACTGTTCCGTCTCTTCCGCCCTGCCATGTCGGGATAGAGTTGCCGCCACAAGGCCCAGGCGGCTATGACGCTTCCCAGCGTTCCCCCCAGTGCGAGGAGCAGCGCCTCCAGCCCGATGGTGTGCAGTCCGCTGATGATGGTGTCGTTGCTGCCCACCTCGATGCCGAGGATGAAAAGCAGTGTCCAGATAAGCAGGGTGATGAGTGCCTGAATCCTGCTCAGCTCTTTTTTCCGTAAAAAGTAGCCCACCAGCATACCGGTGAGCATCAGTCCGATGATGATAAACATAGTTCGTGTTGCTTTATGGGGCAAAGATAGTGCAGACCGGATGCAGAATAAAATGAACCTGTTTATTTTTTATGCTGAGGTGCAGCCTGTCTTCGCGATGAGGCAAAGATAGGCTTTTGCGGGGAAACGGATGGCTTCCTCCTTGATTTACTTGCTTTGAATTTCCGAAAAGGGTTATCTTTGTACCCCGAAAGAGAGTAATATAGCGTGAATTATATCGAACTGACGTTAATATATGTTGTTACCCTATTTGAACAAAGACTTGATAGAGGCCGGTTGCGACGAGGCCGGTCGCGGCTGTCTGGCCGGTGCGGTCTATGCCGCCGCCGTCATTCTGCCGCAGAACTTCCGAAACGAACTGCTGAACGACTCCAAGCAGCTGACCGAGAAGCAGCGCTATGCCCTGCGCGAAGTGATAGAACGGGAGGCGCTGGCCTGGGCGGTGGGCATCGTCTCTCCCGAAGAGATTGACCGCATCAATATCCTCAACGCCTCGTTCCTGGCCATGCACCGTGCTGTGGACGGGCTGAAGATGCGTCCCCAGCACTTGCTGATAGACGGCAACCGCTTCAAGCCGTACCGTGACTTGCCGCACACCACCGTGGTGAAGGGAGACGGCAAGTATCTTTCCATTGCTGCCGCTTCCATTCTGGCCAAGACCTACCGTGACGACTACATGAACCGCCTGCACGAGGAGTTCCCCTATTACGACTGGAATCGTAACAAGGGATATCCCACCCGGAAACACCGTGCCGCCATTGCCGAACGGGGCACCACGCCCTATCATCGCCTGACGTTCAATCTGCTGGGCGACGGGCAGCTGTCGTTGGATTTCGGTTGAGTGCTCCTACGGCTGTACTGTTTCGGAAGCCTCCTCTGCCTGCTGCGTGTCGCCGAGCCGGCGTTGCAGGAAGTCGGTCAGGCCGTAGGCGCTGACCTCTTCGGTAGAGATGCTGCCATCCTTCTCCACCACCACATAATGGGGGATGCCGTTGAAGCGGAAGAGCTGGCGCATGTATTTATACTCCGTATCTTTCAGCCGGTAGCAGGCTTCGCCCTTCAGGTGTTTCTCCACATACCCTGTGTAGCTTTTTTCAGGTGACTCGCTCTCGCTGGTGATGTACACGAACTGGAAGTCGGGATGGTTGCGGTAGGTTTCACGCAGCCGGGCGGTGCTCTGTATGCCCGAGCGGCAGGGAGCGCAGGTGGTGGCCCAGAAGTCTACGAACAGTATCTTGCCTGCGTGGGGCGCGATGATGCGGCGGAAGATGTCGGTGGCTTCTCCTTCAGGCAGCTGGTACGAAGCCTGCCGGGTGACGGGGCACAGCTCTTCCAGCATCTCCCGGGCAGCGGTTTGCAGGTAGGGGTGCGACACGTTTTGTAATACACAGTCGGTGAGGCGTTCGGCCTGGTGCCGTTCCCTCTTGGAAAGTGCATACCGCAGGCTGCGTACACACGCCACCTGCCAGAGCAGAGGGGAGCGGACGGCGCACAGGCTGTTGACGATGCTGTCTTTGGCTTCGTAGAGTTTTGCTTCGGACCGTATCAGCTTCTCTTCGTTGGGCAGGGCCTTGAAGGCTTCGGTGTGTTGTATTTGCTCGGCGCTGCGGTAAGCCGAACTGAAGGGGTCCATGTACTCGAAGCGGTTGATGAAGAGGTTGGCACGCGGATTAGCCAGGGCGGACAGCTCGTCCAGCGGCATCTCCTTCAGGAAGCTGTAGTAGGAGTCGTCGGGCTGTACCTTCAGGATTTGGTTGGTGCTGTCCTGCGCGGCATAGTAGCTGCGGCTCATCTGGAAGTCGAAGCAGGTCATTCCCGTCTGCATGGCCATCTGGTTGCGTATCAGCGCGACGGCCTTCAGCGAGGGGGCATAGAGCCGGCAGAGCGAGTCGGCCTGTTGCTTCCATTGGGCCAATGTGGGTTTCAACTGCTCTTGAAACTGGTTGGGCGTCAATGTCTTCTGCGCCTTGTTCAGTTGGCCGTAAGGGTAGTTGAAGTGATTGCTCAGCGTCACGGCGAGGTAGGAGAGGTGGGGCGTTCCTCCCATGTAGGCCGTGTGGGTGAGCGGATAGGAGATGTCGCGTGCCCGGCTACGTGCCATGAGGTCCTCCCAACTGATGTAGAGGGTGACGGTATCTCCCGGTTCGGCATAGAAGGGAATCCATGTGTTTTTTATTGTCAAGTTCTGGCAGATGGGATGTTGCAGGGGAAATTTACACTGGAAACTGCCGTCGGGGCGGATGGGCACCACTGTGGGATAGTCCTTGCGAGTGATTTCATCTTCGTTGTACAGGATGCCGCTGTCGAAGCCCAGCCGGGAGTCGTAGCCGTCCAGGTAGCCTTGCAGGCAGACGCTGTCCGGGCAGAAGAAGTCGGTGCCGTAACCGTTGTCGCCTCCGATGGTGGGGGTGTCGGGACGGGTGCGGACGTAGCGTTTAGCCTTTTCATCGTTGAGGGCGATGAGGCAGGAGCCCTCCTTGCCGGGCGTCAGTTGCAGGGTGGCGGTGGAGCCGTCCGTGCGCTCTTGGACGGTCAGTACAAGGCGTTTGCCTTTCTTCCGGCATGCCACGGGCGCGTAAATCCGGTTGTTCAGGATGACGAGGGAGTCGTAGATGCCATACGCCCAGCGGCCGTGTGCGTCGTCGGTAAACCAGTTGCCCTCTACCGACTTCAGGGGTGCTTGCCGCTGTGCGTCGGAGGGCACCAGCGAGATGTCGTAGGTGCTGCCTTCGTTGTTGTCGGGGGAAATGAGGTGAATGCTCCGCACCTCCCGGGGCAGTGGCTCGAACAGCATCACGAAATCCTTCTCTCCGGAGTCGGGCATGTAGACCTCCTTGTTCAGTTCGATGCCCTCTACGCCTGTCTGTGCGTAGCGTTGGCCGGTAGCGGCGTCTTCCAGGTAGTTGTTCTCCTCTACCTTAATCCACCAATGCGGGCGGAAGATGGCGTGGATGCAGACTTTGGTGTATTGGTCGGTGCGCTCGATGCGTGTGATGTTGCGGATGCTCCCGTTACGGGTCTTGAACGTGGGGCTTTCGATAATTTGTGCTCTAAGTGTGCCCGAAATCAGGAACAGGAGGCAGAGGAAGATGGTTCTCATATTGTTTCTGGTATTTAGATGTTTATTCTATGGCTTCGTCCAAATCAATGAACAGGAATTGGTTTTGGTCGGTCAGTAGCAGCAATTTGTTGCCGATGACTTGCCCCTTTTTGAAGTCTGTCTCCAGGTGGGCCACGGGCATTCCTATTTCGTGGATAAACCAGTAGTCCCTGCCGTTGCCGATGCACAAGTAGTCTTTCAGGTGAATGCTGGGGGCGTAGATGTGTTCCTCCTTATAGGTGTTGCAGATGTTCAGTTCTTTGTCTACTTCGTAGATGATTCCCTGCTCATTGTATACAAGGCAATGCCCGTTGTCGGGGAGAAGCGGCTGGAAAGCACTCTTGTCGTCGTTGGCGATGTACAGGGTGCCGGACAGTATTCCTTGCAACTTGCCATGCTGCCGGATGTCCCATGGTACGATGTTCACCACCGAATCCGTCAGTTCCTGGTAGGCCATCCCGTCGTCGAACAGCATATACAGGGCCTCGTC
>CAMWRY010000029.1 GCA_947176775.1 uncultured Bacteroides sp. | reverse complement strand
CTATCGCAATGTTATCTTAGAATGCCGCTGCACGACTATAACTTCATCGGGAAAGTGTTAATGTGTTAATATTTAATAGAATAGCTTCCGTTTAACCTGAAATTTATCAAAAAGTACAAGTTCTAAAGGAACTTTGCATATTTCTCAATTATTCCTAATTATCAGAATATTAAATGTATCAATTCAGTGATTGTAGAAAAATGGTAGATACTTCATTCTTATGATACATATTAAAAGAGGGCGCCCCCTCCTGCTGTTGAACATTTTTTCATCGTTATTGTTTGTTTAGGAAAATTTTGTATATATTTGTCCCGTAATATTAAACAAAATTGCTTATGAAAAAGATTTTTAGTGCCTTCATGATAGCCGTATGCTGTCTGTTTGTGGCTATGCCTGTTCAGGCTCAATTGTTGAAGTGGGGTGTCAAAGGTGGTGTGAATGTTGCCAAAGTTGATGTAAAACATCCCGGTGACAACTTCAAGAAAGATAAGATGGGCGGATTCTTCATTGGTCCAATGGCCGAAGTCACCATTCCGGTTGTCGGCCTTGGTGTGGATGGTGCCCTGTTGTTTTCCCAAAAGGGGATAAACTCTGATATGGATGCTACGAAGCAGTACGGTCTGGATATTCCCGTCAACCTGAAATATACGTTTGGTTTAGGCAGCATGCTGGGCATCTTCATCGCCGCCGGTCCCGATTTTTATTTTGACTTTTCCAAGAAGGAGCAGATTGACGGAGCGGATATCGACCGAAAGAAGTCTCAGGTAGGCATCAATGTGGGTGCAGGTATCAAGTTGATCAAGCATCTCCAGATAGGTGTGAACTACAACATCCCGATGGGCGACAGCTTTACTTGGAAGAATGCATACGACGGAGTCACCAGCAAGGCCAAGACCAAGACCTGGCAGATTTCGGCGGCTTATCTCTTCTGATTTTTATAGGAGTTTTATATTTCAAGGGTGTGCCAAACGCATAAAGGACGGCACACCCTTTCGCGGATTACACGCCAATCCTTCCTCTTTAGTTTATTGTGATCTTTTTCTCAGATAATTCTTGCGAATGGGTTCTCTTTACCGCTCAGCAGCAAGGCGATGGCCTTTCCGCCCATGTTCCCGGACGCCGGGCTTCCAGCACGGCATGGCTGAAGGTGGTTCAGTCGGATATCAGCAGTCCTTTGAATTCCAGTTGTTTACGCAGGATATCGTGGCAGCCTTTGTGATGGATTTTTTTGAAGCGTTTTTCTGTTTCTCGGTAACAGTCAGGGAAAGGGCTGCCTGGGAATAGCCTGCAAGGAGCAGGCTTTCCAGTAGCATAAGCATTTTATTCACGTTATTTAATATTCCACTTTGTAGTCTTTAGGCAGTTTTTCTCCCTTCCACGCCTTCTTGGTAGTCCAGTCGGCCGGTGCGTCGGTCCAGAAAGGATTGTCGGCAGGCAGTCCCAGGGGCAGGAAGCTCAGGGTGGCCATGTACAGGCTGCCCGTGGAGGTGTAGCCGTCGGCAGCTTCGGGCTGATGGCCGTTGAATCCGAGAACGAGCCAGCCGTTTTCGTCGAAGTTCTGGTTTCCCTCGTACATGTTGCGGTGTACGGCGGTCAGCGCGCAGCGCACTTGTGCCGGGGTGACGTGGGCAGGCAGTTTTTCGCGCAAGGCCACGTCGGCCAACGATTGGAAGGCAGCCGTGCGGTAGGTTACGGAACGTCCGAAGGCCGGGTAAGTTCCATCCGGGCCGATGATACGTTCGCAGAATTCGGCATGGCGCATCATGCGGAGAACAGCTTCGTCCACCTCTTTCCGGCTTGCTCTTTTTTTGGCGGCCAAGGTTTCCAGCATGGCCACATACATGGGATTCAGTACGTAGGAGTTGTAGTAGTCCATGCTGAATTTAGGCCCGTCGCTGTACCAGCCGTCGCCGGCATACCATTCTCTGATTTTATTCTTGGCTATTTTCAGGCGGAAGGGGTCGCATTCGCCTCCGGCCCAATTGATGAACGATTCGTTCAGGCCGGTGAAGATAAGCCAGTTATTGTAGGCGCCCGTGCGGTTGCGCAGGGCTTTCAGCGATTCTATATAGCGTTGTTTGGTTGTGTCGTCCAGAGGTTCCCACAGGGCTTTGGGGGCACGCAGGAAAGCGTGTACCAGGTAGGCGGCATCTACGATGGGTTGCGGCTGCTTGGTGAAGTTCAGTCTGTCGGGCGAGTTCGGGTCTACGGCGTTCTTCAGCCCTTTCAGCACCTCTTCGCGCATCTGTTTGCGCAGTTTTCCCTCTTCCGTGTCGTCATCGGGTAGTGCCAGCCAAGGGGCTACGCCGGCCAGTGTGCGTCCCACGGCTTCCAGATGGGTGATTTCGTCATACCCTTTGGGATTTCCGCTCGGAGATTCTATCGGCATATTCTGGCGCAGCGTACCTTCTGCCAGGTTATGAATGACGGGGTAGGAGATTTTCCACAGCAGTTTCACCCAAGTGGCGCGGTCTTGTGCGCCGGTAGTCACTTGTTCTTTGCTCGCTTTCTCCTTCTTGCCTTTGGCTTGCAAGGAAGATACGGGCAGCAGCGTTGCTGCAATCAGCAGCAGGATAAGATAATTGAATCGTTTCATGGTTTTTCTTCTTTATTGGTTTTCAGAATAAATAGTCGCTTTTTTGCAATTCCTGCCAGCCTTCATGCAGGACGAGGACTGGCAGGAACAAAGATATAGAGATTTTCGTTTAGATTCAATAGGGTTAGAATAGCCTTTTGACAGATTTTCCGTATCTGGTCCGTACCCGCTCCGTACCCGCTCCGTACCTGCTCCGTATAAAAGCGCCTTTATGCGGACTTTATACGGAGCGGAGCGGATCCGGAGTAGCCGTAGCCCAGGTATGGGGCAGATACGGCCCGGGTTAGGACCCAATCCGTAACAGGCTCTGTCAACGGGTTAGAAAAGTGGTTCGTGGTTCAGGATTTTGTTGTAGCGATGCAACGCCTCGATAAAATAATAATCCGCATACGTCAGAGGCACGTCAATCTCACTGTTCTGTGGAATGGCTCCGGTACAGTGCATGATGATGAAATTGGCATTCTCGCCCAGCTTGGCACGATACTTTTCGCTACCCAAGGAGTGGAGAATCTTCTTGGCGGTTTCCAAGTAGAGTTCACTCTTCTTGCCCTTCACGTAGCCGCTCAGTTCGAAGAGGGCGGAAGCCACCAAGGCTGCGGCCGAAGCGTCACGGTAGTTGGCTGTCAGCTTGCGTGCGTTGGAGCGGATGCCCGGTGTAAAGCCTTCCTGGTGCGCATTGAAGTCCCACCACGCTACTTTGTCGGCAGGCAGGTTGGGATGGTTGATGTAGTAATCGGCCGCCTTCTCCGCCGTGGCGAGGAAACGCTTGTCGCCGGTTTCGCGATAGACTACGGTAAAGCCGTAAATGGCCCATCCTTGTCCTCTGGACCAGGCCGAGTTGTCGGAATAGCCCTGCGAAGTCTCGCCCTTGATGAAGTCGCCGGTCTTGGGGTCGTACATGGCGATGTGGTAGAAACTGCCATCCTTGCGTATATGGTACTTGCTTGTCTTGAGCGCATGAGACACGGCTACATTCTTATAGGTGTCATCGCCGGAGATACGGGAAGCGGCAAACAGCAACTCCAGATTCATCATGTTGTCGATGATGACGGGATATTCAAAACGGGTCTCATCGTTCCACGAACGCCAGGAGTTCCAGGACTTGATGACGCCGGTCACGGGGCTGAAACGGGTACACAACGACTTTGCCGACTCTATCAGGATGTCATTGTACGCAGCTTTGGGTGCAAAGCGGTTGGCATTGCCGTAGCTGCAATACATCATGAAGCCGATATCGTGGTTGTCGGTGAAGGTCTTCACCGGTTCCATGTACCGGGTATAGACCAATGCGGAATCTTGCAGGGGTTTGTCGCCGAGGAAATCGGAGAGGTACCATAAGCTACCGGGGAAGAATCCGGAGGTCCACAGGTAGATGCTGCCTTTGGAGACTGTACCGTCCTTGCGCATGCTGTGGGGCATGAGTCCTTTTCTTTCTTTGCCTTGTGCAGGCGTTTTCATCATCAGGTGATACTGCTTGGCTGCAAATTCCATGTTCTCTCGGATGAACGACTTCTCTGTTTCTTGCGCCTGGGTATTTCCAAAGGCGCAAGCGAACAGGAGTGTTGCCATGAAACGAATCTTGTTTACCTTCATAATACTATATAAAACTAAATGTGTATAATTCCTTTTTTCTTGTTGTTGGACTTTTAAAGTTTTTATTGCAAAGTTAGGCTGAAAAATTATCAAGTGGGGGCGTTTTTGTGTTTATGCGAGGGAGAATATTTACACCCTTTGCTTTTTAACGGTTCACTTTCCTTTTTTGGACAAATAGGTCTGCTTAAAACAAGAGAAACACCTCCTGAAGGTATTGTAAGGGCATATTGTTAAAATACACGTTTAGAGTTGGATTGGAAAATCTCTCCCCTTATATTGGAAAAAAGAGGTCTCTGTCTATGAATAATCTTATCTACTTTTGCCGAAAAGATACGCTAAATTTTTATTAACCTTTAATAAAGAGTATATGAAAAAAAGAAAGATTTCAATCTCAAGATTGATTCCGTTTTTGTCATTGTGCCTTTGTGGAACTCCGCTGTATGCGACGGGGTCCGGTATGGACAAAACGGCAGGGCGTGTTGCGGAAGCCTCTTTTTTGGTTCCGGAACAAGTCAAGGATCAGGTCAGGGGAATTGTAGTAGATGGCAAGACGCAGGAGCCTATCATTGGTGCTACTGCCATGATTAAAGATACCTCGATAGGTGTCACAACGAATATCGATGGTGAGTTTGTCTTGGATTGCAAGCCCGGTGATATTGTTGTCATCAACTACTTGGGCTACCAGACCAAGGAACTGAAAATTACAAACCTGAAACTTTATACCGTAGAACTGGATGAAGCGACGGAGATGCTGGGCGAAGTGGTGGTAACTGCTTTCGGCGTGGGCCAGAAAAAAGAGAGTATGGTGGGAGCGGTAACCCAAATCAAACCGGATGAGCTGAAAGTTCCTTCTGCCAGCTTGTCCTCCTCGTTTGCCGGACGTTTAGCAGGCGTCATCGCAGTGCAACGTAGCGGTGAGCCGGGTGCCGATGGTGCCAGCTTTTGGATTCGCGGTAAGTCCACATTTAGTGGTGCGACCGGCGCGTTGATTATTTTGGACGGTGTGGAAATCAGCAGCACCGAATTGAACTCGCTCGATGCTGAAGCGATCGAGAGCTTCTCTATCTTGAAAGACGCCACTGCCACTGCATTGTATGGTACACGTGGCGCCAACGGTGTAATGATTATCACCACCAAGAGCGGTAAAGATTACGACAAACCCGTTATCAACTTCCGTATGGAAGGCGCTCTGACTTCACTGACCAAAGTGCCCGAGATGGCCGACGGTGTCACCTATATGGAGGCATACAATGAAGCGGCAAGCCGTCCCACTTCGCCTGCCACTCCCTATAGCGAAGAGAAGATAGCAAATACACGTGCAGGACTCAACCCCTATCTTTATCCGAATGTGGATTGGTATGACGAGATGTTCAAGAAGAACGCTTTCGCCCAACGCGCTAACTTCAATATTCGCGGTGGCAATAAAAAGATGGACTACTTTATGAGCGTGGGCATAAAGCACAGCGACGGTAACTTGAAATCGTTAAGCAAGAAATATGGTTTTAGCTACGACAACAACATTAATGTGACCAACTACGATTTCATCAACAACCTGAATGTGCAAGCCACTCCTACCACTAAATTGTCATTGGGCTTGAATGCCTCTGTCAAAGATTGGAAAGGCCCGAATACCGGTACAGCCACTTTGTTCGCATCGACGATGGAACACAACCCGGTAGACTATCCCGTTGTCTTCCCGGCCGGTTACGGTTACGACACCGAGGACATTATGTGGGGTGATAAGAGCGGTGGCCCGTTTGGAACCGGTGGATATCTGAACCCTGTAGCTGACTATGTAACCGGTTACAAGACAAACCATACCAGTATCATTACCGTCAACTTCAAGTTGCAGCAAGATTTGAGTATGTTCTTAAAGGGATTGACGTTCAACGGAATTTTCTCTTATAAGAACAATTCAAGCAGCACCGCCACTCGCGTGAGTGACTATAACGCTTTTGAAATCGCTTCCAAAGACGATGCTACCGGAGAATACACCCTCCGCAGAACCGGTAAGGAACGTGGTACGGCAATTAATACCAAAGGCTCGCATAGCGGTAACCGCAAGCTCTATCTGCAAGCCACTTTGGACTATAAGCAGATTTTCAATAAAGTACACGACGTGAATGTCATGTTCTTGTTCAATCGTCAGCAATACAATAACAATAATGTGACCGATTTGTTCTCTTCACTGCCTGAGCGCAAGCAGGGTATCGCAGGACGTGTCTCGTATGCCTACGACGGACGCTATATGGCTGAAGCCAACTTCGGTTACAATGGTTCGGAAAACTTTGCATCGGGCAACCGTTACGGTTTCTTCCCCTCCATCGCCGTAGGCTACAACATTTCCAATGAAAAGTTTTGGGATAACATCCGTCCCGTGATTTCCAACTTGAAGTTGCGTGGGTCGTGGGGATTGGTAGGTAACGACAACACCGGAGCCGGACGATTCACTTATCTGGAAGACATCAGTCTGGGTGGTAGCCCCGGATATACCACCGGTACGGGTGGCAACCGCGTGACTTACAAAGGTCCCACATGGAAACGTTTCTATAACCCGAATTTGGGATGGGAAATCGGTGAAAAGATCAATGTGGGACTCGACCTCCAGCTTTACAATAGCCTCAATTTTACAGCCGAAGTGTTCAAAGAAATCCGTAGAGACATCTTCTTGAGCCGCAGCAGCACAATCCCCCAATTCTTGGGCTTGGGAGGAACCACTGTCTACGCCAATTTGGGTAAGATGAAGAATGAAGGTGTGGATATGTCGTTGGACTATAACAAGCAGATAAACAAAGATTTGTTCGTGTCTTTCAAAGGTACGTTCACCTATGCGCACAATACCATTTTGGAACGGGACGAACCGCCTTTCCAAGAATATCCCAACTTGTCGTCGGTAGGTCACTCAATGGGGCAATACCTGCTCTACATCGCCAACGGGCTATTCCCTGACGATGAGACCATCCGCAACAACCCTGACCAAAAAGGGCTGGGATACAGCCCACAACCGGGAGACATCTGGTATCATAACCTCCCCAACTACCGCGGCGAATATGATAACGTCATTGACGGCAACGACCGCTGCTATGTGGGCAATCCGCAAGATCCGGAAATCGTGTATGGTTTTGGTCCTTCCATCAAGTACAAAAGATGGGACTTCTCTTTCTTCTTCCAAGGAGCGGCCAAGACTTCTATTTTGATAAGCGGTATCCATCCGTTCGGCGAAGCGCGTATCCGTGGCTTGTTCAAGTATATTGCCGATGATCACTGGAGTGTAGAGAACCCCAATGTCAATGCCAAATATCCGCGCTTGACGATAGAGAACAACGGCAATAATACGCAAGCTTCGACCTATTGGTTGCGTAACGGTTCGTTCTTGAAGCTGAAGAACGCCGAGATAGGTTATACATTCAAGGGTTGGCGCTTCTACTTAAGCGGACAGAATCTGTTGACGTTCTCTCCCTTTGATTATTGGGATCCTGAAATGGGCAGTGGTAGCGGTATGAAGTATCCTACTCAGCGCGTCATCAACTTTGGTGTTCAAGTAACGTTTAATAATAAATAAGAATTTCTATATGAAAAAGATAACAAAATTTTTAATCGTATTGGGAATAATGGGGCAATTCTGCTCATGCGATTATCTGGATATCGTGCCCGATGAGCGTGCGCAAGAGTCGGATACCTGGAAAACGGAAAGTGCAGTGAGAGGCTATCTCTACTCTTGCTACGGCTATTTACCTGATAATCGGGATTTTGGGAAAAGCTATTGGCTCTGGGAAGAACTGACCGCTGTTACCAAAGAGCTGTTCACCACATTCAAATATGGTTATTACAGTCCCGTCAGTCTGGGATATACCAGCAATACATGGGCTACCATTTGGAATGGCATTCACCAGTGCTACCTGTTTCAGGAGAGCTTGAAGCAGGTACACAACGAGTATGTAACTGAAGAGATGAAGAAGCAATATTTGGCGGAAACCAATTTCTTGATTGCCTACTATCATTTCCTGTCCATGCGTTCATACGGCCCGACCATGATTATCCGCAACGCCATTGATTTGGAAACACCCATCAGTAATTTTCCCGAGCGCAGCAGCATTGATGAAGTCGTGGCCTTTATCAACGAGAAACTGGATGAAGCCATGTCGGAAGGCGGACTGCCTGCCACATGGAGTGGAAAAGAGTATGGTCGTGCCACACGCCTTGCCGCTTTAGCGTTGAAATCGAGGGTTACCCTCTATGCCGCTTCGCCGCTTTATAACGGAAACTCTGAAATGTATGCCGCTTTCCGCAGTCCGCTGGACGGCCGTCCTTTGATTGCGCAAGAGAAGAGCCAGGAAAAATGGGAAACATGTGCCACACTGACAAAGTATGCGATTGACGAGGCCGAGAAATTTAAATTCCATCTTTATCACGATGCGGATGCAGGTGAGCCGAGCGATGCCAAGCCGGGACTTCCCAATAAGGCGCAACGCAGGTTGAGATATGCCAACATCGACAATCAGAGTGGGAATAATCCGGAAATAATCTGGGCTGATACACGCAATGATGACTATTACGGTATACAGCGCCGTTGCCCGCCCCGTCAGACCATCGGTGGTAAATTCGATGGCATCAGTATGACAAACTGTCCTACATTGCAGACTATGGAAGCATTCTATACCAAGAATGGGCTTCCCATCAGCCAGGATAAGACCTATAACTATGGTGAACGTTACGAGTATATCGATGCTCCCAATTGTGACGGAAACAATTACGAAGATTTGGTGAAGCACGCCAATTTTACTCCCGGCAGTGACAAGGTAATGCGTCTTTGCGCCGACCGTGAACCGCGATTCTACGCATGGACCACCTATCACAATGGTTATTTTGAGTTCGGTCAATACAACAATGCGGTCATTAGTGCCGACCCGGCAAAGCGTGCCATCAGAGTGCATTTGCTGAAAAACGACCCTCACGGCCGTGGTAACCGTACTGAGCAAGAGTTCTCTATCTCCGGATTTGGTAACAAGAAAGGAGTGGTGCCCTCCGCCTCATGGAATGTAATAGAGTATCCTTTCCCGATATTCCGCCTGGCCGAACTTTATCTGAACTATGCCGAAGCATTGGTGGAATTGAACCGTTTGGACGAGGCGAAGACCTATTTGGACAAAGTACGCGAGCGTGCCGGTATTCCCGGTGTAGACGAGGCTTGGGACAAATATTCCACCAACCCCGGTTATCAGAACACGCAAGAGGGCATGCGAGAGATTGTGCGAGCAGAGCGCATGAACGAGCTTTATCTGGAAGGTCACAAATTCTTTGATATCCGTCGTTGGAAAATCGCAGAGCAGCATTGCGGAATGCCGGATCGCGGCCTGAACACCAATGCTACCAGGATAGAAGACTTTACTCCGGTAGATCTTCCTTTGCCGAGAACTTTCCACAAAGGACAGTATTTGATGCCTATTCCTTATCAGGAAATCAACAAATGTCCGCACATTGTGCAAAATCCTTATTATAATTAATGAGATAGTTTTCCCTCATCTTAATCAAAAAGATGAGGGAAAATATAAATAGAGCATTTAATAAATAGAACCAAAATATACCATGAAAAATTATTTATCAAACAAAATAAGCAACTGGATTGTAACGGCATTTTTAGGCTTAGTTGCACTGGCAAGTTGTGACAATTACGATTTTGACAGGCCGCTTGCTCCATTTTTGCAGTTGGACGGTCACGATATGAACTTTGACGAAAACAATGGAGAGCGAGTATTGGAAGTTCGTTGCAACGAAGAGTGGACGGTGGAATTGAGCAAAGAGCTGCAAGGATGGTGTAGTGTGAACCGTAACGAAGATAACAATCTTGTTGTAAGCGTGGCGTTGAATGAAGGCAAATATGTACGCAGAGGAGAGTTTTACGTGAAGGCTCTTTCGCAAGCCGATACCGTGCGTGTGGCACAATTAGGTTACGAACAAACCATCTTGGTATCTCCCCAAAGCATGAACATTGATGCCGCCGGCGATAAAGTACAAGTAGAGGTGACTGCCAATGTGGACTACGTTATCACCCTTCCCGACTGGATTACCCAAGAGGAACACCCCGATACACGCGTTCCGCAAGAGATTGTTACCAAGCAATACTTGTTTACGATAAAAAGTAACAAAGGTGCAAAACGCATGGGTGAAATCATGTTTGCCGACAGCGATGAAAAGTCTGAATTAGAGCCGGTCATTATCAATGTAGTGCAAAAAGGACTGGATGCTTACGAACCTGTTGCGCCCGAAGAGGGCAATGACATCCAACTGTTCCCCAATAGTGCGGAAGGTGATGGCGGCGTGCCCGGCGGTAATTATAACGCAACTTTCGACAATGACCTGACCACCGAATGGCAAGCCAATTGGAAAGCACCGTTAGGACTGATATATCCGCAATATATAGAATATACTTTTGACGAACCGGTAGATTTGGATTATATCATTTATCATTGTACCTATACCGACAACCGCTTTAAGGATGTGAAGATTGAGGTGTTGACCGATGTGAATAAAACGCGTAGCGCGGAATACGTGACTGTATACGAAGGTGTATTTGATAATGCCAGTTCTACACGTGCCGACTTCAACGCTTCTCAAAGCGGTGTGACAAAGGTGAAATTCACTATCAGCACCTGTTACAATATGAGCAAACCGTTGCGTTGCCAAGAAATGCAGTTTTTCCAAAAAGACCCCAATGCTTTCAGATATGACGAACTGTTTACCGATATCGCTTGCACCGAACTGAAGCCTTCTGTTACCGAGGAGGATATCTTGAATTGCAAGAGCTCTTTCTACAAGACTTTGGCTTGGTTTATGTATAACAATGAGTACCAACGCGAGTTCCGCATCGCCGGCTACAAGGCTTATCCGCATCCCAACCTTGATGCCGCGGCCAATAAGACAGCAAAATACAGTTTGCTCGATAATCCGACAGGCATTTTTGCAGCTGCCGGCGAGAACTTGGTGGTGATGGCAAACTTAAACGGATTGGATAAGGTAAATATCCGCGTGCAGAATCTTGACAAGCCCGGACAAGATGGATTTGGTGGAACGGAATACACCATCACCAATGGGGTTAATGTGATTAACATCAGAGAAAAGGGGCTTGTATATGTGATGTACCACAGAGACGATTATGAAAACGCGCCCGAAATCACCCTGCATTTCGCATCGGGTAAGGTGAACGGATATTACGACAGCCAGAATCCGAAGCTGAAAGGGCGTTGGAAAGAGTTGCTCGGCAAGAGTGTGGATACCCATTTTGACGTGTTGGGCAAATATGCACATCTTACGTTTACAACGCTCGGCTTCTTGAATTACACCAAAGATGTAGATGCTCTGATAAGCCTTTATGATGATATGATTTATCGTCAGCAAGAGTTCTTGGGATTAGAAAAGTACAACCGTATGTTCCGCAATCGCAGTTATTTCCATGTCCACTATAACGGCAATGCGTTCATGTATGCTACCGATTATCATACAGCTTACATTGAAAGTTCTTTGGACTATCTGGCTGATGAAACCAAGCTGGCTGCCCAGTGCTGGGGGCCTGCGCACGAATTGGGACACATCCATCAGACTCGTCCGGGATTGAAATGGCATGGCATGACGGAGGTGACAAACAACATCACAGCCATTTACGTGCAAACCAAAGTTTACAACGAACCTTCGCGCCTAATCGCTCAAGACCGTTATGTATCGGCTTTCAACAGCATTCTGGTAAACCGGAAGTCTCATAATGCCGAAAGCGACGTGTTCAACAAGTTGGTTCCGTTCTGGCAGTTGGAACTTTACTTCGGTGAAGTGAAGGGAAATACCCCGATGAAGCAACCGGATCATGGAGGCTTCTATGCAGACATCTATGAGAAAGTGCGTTCCACGGCCAATCCGGCAACCGATGGCTTGTGCCAGTTGGAATTTGTTTATAACAGCTGCGTATCGGCAGGCATGGACTTGACGGACTTCTTCGAGAAGTGGGGCTTCTTGTCGCCCATTGATATGCAGATTGACGATTATTCCAGCAAGCAATTCACCATCACCGAAGCCGAGATTGCCAATGTGAAGGAACGTATCACCGCTTTGGGATTGCCTAAGTGCACGGATGCCGTAGAATATATCATAGATACGACTGTGGACATCTATAAGGAGAAGAAAAGCGTGGTTGCCGGTATCGCTTCGCATGAAGAAGAGACCAATGATAAGGGCATCACAACTTCTATCATCACTGTTAATAACTGGCAAAATGCAGTGGCTTTCGAAGTACTCAATGCCGAAGGCAAACTTATCGGTGCATTTGAAAGTACCAAGACCTCTTATAAGATGAATACTGCATGGGAAAATGGATATAAATTGATGGCGGTGCAATATGACGGTAAGCGCATTGCTGCCTCTGTCAAATAGAAATAGAATCGTTTCCTGAAAAAAGGCTGCCTATTGCAACATGCCCTGTTGGAATAGGCAGTTTTTTTATTTCGCTTCAACTCGGCTGTCTCGTTTTCTTTATTGATATCCAGAATGGAGGATCCCATAAAATAACGTGAGTTCGATATAAGTGATTCACGTTATCATACGGTTGTTCCAATTAATACGATCGAACATATATCGATGAAACAGGTTCGTTATGGGACGTAATATCGCATCAAAACTTGCTTGTAATTTTTCCATGGTTCTTTGCTTTATGACTGCAAATATTTGCAGTATTTGCACTGCCCATAGTGCAAATTTGCAAACACACTTGCCAAACATGCTTTGTATTCCATAGGATGTACGGAAACTCCCCTCAAATAGATGATATATGTTCGTGGCATTCATATTATATGCCTATTTTTGTGCTATTGAATATACCTAATTTTATTTATATCATGAATTATAAATTTCTCCCTGTCGCATTAGAACATGTGTTTCAGGCTTCCTTGTCTTGGAGGAAAAGTTTGGTGTTTCTGTGTGTGTTGTTTGCCGCTTGCACGGTCTATGGGCAACAACGTTTTTTGAAAGAACATCCGCGTCTATTGTTTACCGATGTCGAGACTTCCGAAGTGAGGCGTCTTATTGAAACCGACCCGTTGGCCGGCGAACTGGCTTCTTATTTGAAGCAGCAGGCCGACTCTATAGCCGAGGCACCGCAGCTACCCAATAAGTTGGACAAATACGGTGCCCTGTTGTGGACCTCGCGTGCATACGTCTATCGGCTGGGAACCTTGGCACTGGCCTATCGGCTCCATGGCGACCGCAAATACCTGGATGCTGCCAACGAAACCTTGGTGTGGGTGTGCAACTTTCCCGACTGGCATCCGGCCCACTACCTGGATACCGCAGAGATGACCGCGGCCGTGGCCATCGCCTATGACTGGCTGTTTGCAGAACTCCCTCATGCCACCCGGCAACTGGTGAAGGCAAGCATCTACAAGAATGCCATCTATCGCGTGCTGCGCGAATACGAAAAGGGAGGACCGGGAAGCTGGGCAAAGCGTGAGACCAACTGGAACGTGGTGTGCAACACCGGTATGGTGCTGGGTGCGCTTGCCGTGGCCGAAGACTATCCGCAGGAAGCCGAGACCATCTTGGAGAATGCCGCCAAGTACATGCCCAACTGCCTGAAACTTTTTGCTCCGGACGGCGTCTGCTACGAGGGACCGGCCTATTGGGGATATACCAACCGTTACTTGGCCATGTACCTGAAAGCGGTGATGGACAATGGAGGCGATAAGGGAAAGATTGCAGAACTGCCGGGTATTTCGCGGACAGCGCTTTACCAGATACGTACATTGACGCCCTCGGGACATCCGTTCTATTTCGGAAATGCAGGCATCGGACATGAGTCTTTCGGCGGTCCTGCCTACTTCTTCTACAGCAAGCTGTTCGGCCAGCCCGAAGTGGCGGCATGGAACCGTAACGAGGTGGCCAAAGCGCTGCATGGGGCCAGAATGTTCGACCAGATTTTCTTCCTCTCTCTGCCTTGGTTCGATAACGCTTCTTCGGAAGGGGCAAGTGCCGTTCCACCTATGGAGGTGTATCACAATAAGATAAACGACATTGTAGTGTTCAACGGCGACCGTAGCAAGAAAGGCTCCGTCTATCTGGCGGCTAAAGGCGGACTGCCCAATCAGGCACATCAGCAGATGGATTGCGGCACGTTTATCATAGAGAGTGACGGAGTACTTTGGACGGAAGACCTTGGTGCCGACGACTATGACCTTCCCGGCTTCTGGGACGGAAAGCCCGGCGGACAGCGCTGGAAGTATTTCCGTAACAACAACTTCTCGCACAATGTCATCAACATAGACCACAGCTTGCAGTATGCCAACGGGCACGCCTTTGTCTGCGAGGAGCATCCCGAGTCCAAGCAGCCTTTTGCCAAGCTGGATTTGTGTGAGGTCTATAAAGAGAAAGCGAAAAGCGCCTATCGCAAGTTTACGTTGCTGGATCACCGTACCATGGAGGTGGAGGACGAAGTGGAGCTGCTTGATGCCCAATCCATGGTATCGTGGGTAGCAGCCACGAAGGCTCAGGTGGAAGTGAAGGGCAATAAAGCCCACCTGACGAGAGACGGCAAGCACTTCTATATGCAGATTGTCGCTCCTGCCAATGCTGTGTTCAAGACCTATCCTGCCCGGAACACGTATGAAGGGGAGAAACCTATCGAGGGCATCACGATGCTTGAGGCGGAGTGTCCGTTTGAGGGGATGAAAGGGAAGGTGACGGTGCGGATGAGTAGCAAAAGGCTTTGATTAAAGCATCTGTCCGGCGTTTTTATCCGACCGGTTGCACAGGAATAAGCAAAGAAGTAGCGAATTTTATTCGTTAGACAGCTGTTTAACGAAAAGTAGACAGCTGTCTAACGAAAGGATAACGGCTGTCTAACGAAAAGTAAACAGCTGTCTAACGAATAAAATTCGCTGCTTCTTCTTTTATAGCACAAAGGGATTTCCTTTCTTCTCCCCACTTTCCATATCTATAATATACGTTCCGGGGTGTGCTATATGTACTTCTCCCTTTCAGTGCAGTTGCAGGTTTACAGCTTGATAGGTGGCAATATAACATGACTTATAAATTACGA
>CAMWRY010000028.1 GCA_947176775.1 uncultured Bacteroides sp. | reverse complement strand
GTGGAAGGACGCCCCTCCTCCCTCTCCTCGTGGATGGAAGTAGCCCCCCGCCAAAGGATGGCCACCACCGCCACCAGCATGTAGACGGGGAACAACACGCGCCACCCCATGCCGAATGTCGGCACAGCCTGCGTGGCCCCCCACATGGCGATGTACGGAGCAAGGAACGAAGCAATGGCCTTGACAAATTGCCCGAAGGTGAGCGAACTTGCCAACCGCTCACCGCTGACAATGTTGGAAAGCAGCGGATTGAGCGACGTCTGCATCAGCGCATTGCCGATGCCCAGCAGCGAGAACGAGAGCAGCATCAGCACATAACCGTCGCCGAAGAGGGGCAGCAACAGCGACACGAAGGTGACGACAAGGCTGAGCAGCACCGTCTTCCGCCGCCCGATACGGTTCATCAGCATGCCCGTGGGCACGGAAAAGATGAGGAACCAGAAGAAGACCAGCGAAGGGAATATGTTGGCCTGCGCGTCTGTCAGGCCGAGGTCGGCTTTCACGTAGTTGGAGGCAATGCCCACCAGGTCGACAAAGCCCATGGCGAAGAAGCAAAGCAGCACAGGAAGAAGCTTTGCCAGCGGAGATTTCTTGGTATTTTCCATATTGAAGATAATTGTCTGTTTAATTGATTCCGAGTTTATACACAGTGAATGAAGTGACCTGGCAGCTTCCGCCCTTGGCATAGAAGCTGATGCGGTTGTAAGGCTCCGAAGGGAAGACGAGGTTGGTCATGGCGAAACGTCCGTCGTTGCCGAACACCTCCAAGCTCGACCGGTCTACCAGCAGGCGGAGCTTCATCTCACGTCCGCCCTCAATAGGCGCCGTGGTCACAGCCGGGAACTCCTTACTGAAGGCCGTCTCGCCGCTCTTGGTGCGGTCCATGCTGAACGTCTTTGCCGTCAGGTCATAGTACATCTCCACCTCTTCACCCTTCGAGTTGAACAGCTGGAAGCCGATGACGTCCGCATCCTTGTTCCGGATGGTCATTTCGATTTCATAGGTTCCGGGGTTGTCGTTCAGCAGTTGGTTCAGGTTGTATCCACGGTCCACCTTGAAGGCACGCTTCCGGCTGCCCTTGTCTCGCAGCTTCAGCAGTTCGGGCGAGGGAGTGACTTTGACATACGTCTCTCCTTCCGAAGTATAAAGCGACAAGTCGCGCGGAACGGAATAGGCGCTTCGGAACTGCCGGGTGGGCACGTCGTTCGCATACTGCCAGTTGCTCATCCATGCCAAGGCGATGGCACGTCCGGCGGGGGCATTGCTCCATGTGACCGTGGCATAGTGGTCTTTTCCCCAGTCCATCCACTTTGTCTTGCCGGGAGTCTCGTTCACGAACGTCTTGCCGTCGAACGTTCCCACGAAATACTGTGTGGCACTGCCACCGAAAGGTCCTCCCGGGTTCAGGTTGCAGACCAGCACCCACTTCTTCAGCTCCGTACCCTCTACAGGCAGTTCTATCAGGTCGGGGCACTCCCAGACACCACCGTGGGCACCCTGGCCTTCGCCGAACTTGCTCTCCAGCGTCCACTCCTTCAGGTTGGGCGAAGCGTAGATTTCCATCTCCTGCCCTACGGCGAGAACCATAATCCACCGCTTCGTTCCCTCGTGCCAGAACACTTTGGGGTCGCGGAAGTCGCGCTGCGTGGAGGTCAGGATGGGATTGCGTGCATACTTCTTGAAGGTCTTTCCACCGTCGAGGCTATAGGCCATGCTCTGCACCTGGCGGTCGCTTGCCGAGGTATAGAAGGCGACAATGGCTCCGGTACCAAATCCGGCAGTATTGTCCTTATCCACCACGCACGAACCGCTGAATATGGTACCCAGCGCATCGGGCGAGATAGCCACTCCGTGATGCTCCCAGCGGACGAGGTCGGTACTGGTGGCATGTCCCCAGTGCATATTTCCCCATATAGAGCCGTAAGGGTTATACTGATAGAACAGGTGGTAGACACCGTCTTTATAGACCATTCCGTTGGGGTCGTTCATCCAGCCGTAAGCCGGAGTGAAGTGATAGGCCGGACGGAACTTCTCACGGTTGGCGGTATCGAACTCGTCCGACAGCCTCATCTCCTTCCAGCACAACGCCGATTCCGGGATGAGCTGGAAGTTGAACGAAAGGTGCTTGCTGTCGAAGCCGGTCAAGTCTACCGGAACGAAATAGTCCACCTTGTTGACGGCAAGCCGCACGTTCATGAAGCGCACCACGTCGTTGTCGGCTATCATATAGAGTTTGGCCTCCGGCGAAGCCTCTTCTATCGGCAACAACAAATATTTCTTTGCTTCCTCTATCTGGACGATGCTCTGTCCCTCGCCCAGGTGTTTGATTACAAAAGGAGGATTCGTTGCCTGGCAAGTCAGGACCGCTATCGCACCTCCCACTACGAATAGCATACATCTCCTTTTCATAGACTGCCAGAAGTTTCTTAATTGAATCATGTCTCTGTTGGTATTAAATTCAAATGATGTTTTTCTCTGGTGCAAAGATACGCCTCCAAGGGCTTGGAGGCTATCTTTTATGTTTCAAAACCTCGCACAAATGTTACATTGCGGATAAAACCGTCGTCAGAATGGCGCATAACCGGGGTTCTGCACATACTTGCCTCCCGAGAAATTATACTGCGCGGTAGGTATGGCAAAGTATTCCTCACCGGTCTCGAAGGAAGCATTCTGATAATACATCCGGTTGTCGCGCTCGGCGGCAAAGTAATTGTTCATGGTTTCTTTGGCGATGCCCCAGCGCACGAGGTCATAGAAGCGTTCGCCTTCCATCGCCTTCTCAAGACGCATCTCCGTGCGGAGTGCCTGACGGGCATACTCCTGCGTCCAGCCGGTTGCAGGATAGAGACCAATCTTATAATTGGCGGCATCTTTTGATGAATCGTAAAAGTCCTTCACATATTCGCTGTTCATCGCACGGGAGCGCACTCGGTTGATGAGGTTGCGAGCTTCTTCAAGTCCTTCTCCTCCCAGTTCGATGAGGGCTTCCGCCTTGTAAAGAAGAAGGTCGGCATACCGGATGAGTTGCCAGTTGAGGGCCGATGCTCCCCAGGGCCATCCTTGCTGCGCATCGGGTGATTCGGGCGACAGCCAGAAGCGTTTGGTATTGTTGTAGCCGTAGGTATCGGAATTGCGCACCCACAGTCCACAGGGGCTGCCTTTGTAGGTCTTGTAGGTGATGGTCGGGCGGCCGGTAACGAAGTCAAGCCGAGGGTCCACATGGCCATCAACATTGGCGAGGTGATAGCTTCCGTCCGCGTCAAATTCCACTACTCCATAGTCGGGACGGCTCTGGTAGTCAAACAGCGGCAGGCCGTTTTCATCCGTCTGATAGGCATTGATAAGGTCTTGCGAGGGAAGGAAGAAGCCATCGCCCTGCCAGGGACATCCGGGCCCCGTCATGGAGTTGAGCAGATTGCCCCAGTTGATACGGCCGACGCTGCCGGAACCGTCATTCTTGGAGAACTGTACCGCCAACACGGATTCCGCCCCATTCTCATATTCAAGCAAGTCGAGTTGCTGGAAATCGGCAAGAAGTTCATAGCCGTCAATCCGGTCGATGATATCAACCACCTCTTGCAGCAGTTGCCTGTTGATGTTTACGACGGCATTGGTCTGTGGGTCTTCCTCGTATGCCTGATAAAGCTTTACTTTGGCAGCCAGTGCCAGTGCGGCACGGCGGTTTATACGGCCTGCCTCGGGCTGCCGGTCGGGAAGGTCGTCGGCTGCCGCCATGAGTTCACCGGCTATTCTGTCAAGATGCTGCTCGCGTGTAAACTCGTCGTTGCGGACATTGATGTATTCCGTTTCGGGAAGGTCGATGTCCATATAGGGGATGCGGTTGAACTGACGTACAAGGTCGAAATACCAGAACGAACGAATAACACTTACTTCGGCCCTGCGCGACTTGACATCCTTGTTAATGCTTTCATCCACCTTACGGAGAGCGCGAAGCGCAGAGTTGCAGCGCGATATGCCGCAATAGACATTAAACCATTTACCGTCCAGAAGTCCGTTGTTCGGCAGAAGTTTGGCAGTCTCCATGTCGTGAAACTCCCAGATGTCCGTTTCGCCGCCACCGCCTTTATAGGCGTTGTCGGAACGGACTTCACCATGGCTCCAGTTGGTTATGGAGTAGAAGTGAGGGTCGTTGGAATCGGCATAACGGCATCCGAAAGTGGCGTATGCCCCCGACACAAGAAGGTCGGCAGCCTTAGGGTCATTCATGTTTGCCTCCGAGAGCGGTCCTTGCGGTTCATTGCGGAGGAAGTCGTCGCTGCACGAACTGATGCTGATGGCAGCGAATATTACTGAGATTGTATTTTTGAGTTTCATAATATAATAATGTGATGATTTAAGTTTTAAAAACCGAATTGAATACCGAATGTGTACTGACGCGGAAGGGCGTAGGGATATCCGAGCCCTTCGGGGTCGGCACCGCTATACCGGGTGATGGTGAACACGTTCTGAGCCTGAAAATAGACTCTTGCGTTTTTAAGGGAAAGTTTGCCTTGAATCTTCTTGGGCAGCGTGTATCCCAATGTCAGCGTTTTCAATCGCAAGAAAGAACCGTCCTCGATGTAGTACTGCGACCCCTCATTCTCGCTATTGGAATTGTCAACACTCGGAGCAGGCACATCTGAGGCATAGTAGCCGGTCTGGAGATAATTTTCGTATGCCTTGGCCGCACCAAGAAGCTGTGTTCCATGGTTGCCTGTCCAGAGAGGGAAGAAATCGGTATAATACTTCGAATTGTTCCATGCGTCGCGGATGATGCTGTTGAAGAACAGGCTCAAATCGAATCCCTTCCAGTTGGCACCGAGATTAAGGCCGAACTGGGCTTTGGGAAGGTCGGAGCCTACCCACTCGCGGTCGCGGTTGTTTATCACCCCGTCGCCATTGGCATCCACATACCGCACACGGCCTACACCGGGACGACCGAAATCCACCTGGTATTTTGCGTTGTAGGCATCGACTTCTTCCTGCGTGCGGAATACTCCGTCCGTCTTATACACGAGCCATGAACCCAGCGAGTTGCCGACAATGGTCTTGTCAATGCCGTTGCCTCCACCCCAAGTATAGTAAATGTCATCCATCAGCCCCGTGACCTCGTTCTTCATGGCAGTGACATTCAAGCCGATGTTATAACTGAGTCCACAGGAAAGGGTCTGACGCCATTCAGCCGTAAGTTCCACTCCCTTGTTGACCATCGAACCGCCGTTATACCAGCAGTAACCGCCTTCACCGATGGTGGCTATATAGGGCTTTTCCACGAGCATGTCATTGGTCTTCTTGTAGAAATAATCGAAGGTAAAGAGCAACCGGTTGTTGAGGAAAGAGGCATCGAAGCCGACATTTGTCTGATAAGTCTTTTCCCAAGTGAGGTCAGGGTTGGTGGTGCGGTAGCGAAGGGCACCGGGCGAGAGGGTGTTGTCTCCGCCAAGCGCATAGGCGGCACTGTCAAGGTCCATGGAATATTTGGCATAGAAAGCATCGTTGGCGATAAGATCGTTGCCGTTCACACCGTAAGCACCGCGTATTTTCAGTTCATTCAACCAGCCGCGCGTATTTTCCATGAACTTTTCATCGGATAGGCGCCAGCCGATGGATACCGACGGGAACCAATCGTAGTTGTGGCTGTCGGAAAGACGCGAGGAAGCATCACGGCGAAGGGTGAACGACACGAGATATTTACTGTCCCATGAATAATTGATTTTTCCGAAGACAGAGAACATGGAGTAATTCGAAGCGCCCGAACCGGTGTTTTTGTTAACGGTTACGTTACCGAGATAGAGATAGTTGGGGTCTTCTATCTCAAGGCCTTTACCTTCACCGGACAAATGTTCGAAATGATTGCGTTTTGCCTCGACACCCAAAAGTGCCATGAGGGAGCTTTTGCCCAAGTCGATATTGTACTGGGCGGTATTGGTCCATACCCAGTCCACCGTCTTGCTTGAATACTGATAGAGGTTGTTGGTCTGATCACGCAGATTGGCAGGAGTGAAGTTTTTGTCGGAACCGTTGTGGTAGTTGAGGCCGAAGTTCGTCTTGAGAACAAGATTCTTGATGGGCTCTACCGACAGATAGGCATTGCCGAACGCACGCCAGTATTCGTGCTTGTTGGCCGCTTCTTCATGGATTAACCTCACGAGGTTCGGTGTATCGTTAAGTCCGAATGCGACCTGGTCATTGTAATTGCCCTCCGAGTCGTAAACGGTACGGGCAGGATGCATCTTAATGGCGTTCTCTTCTATGCCGCCGGGAGCATTATGCTGACGCCACCAGTTAAGAGTCAGATTACCACCTACTTTCAGGCGATTATTGATAAAGCCATAGTCGGAGCTGAAACGTGCATTCGCTTTCTGGAAGTCACTGCCTTTTATAATACCGTCGTGGTCCAGATAACTGAGCGAAAGCGAAGATGAGCCGTTTTCCTCCCCTTTGGAAAGACCGATACTATACGTCTGCATGAGGGCTGTGTGGTGAATCTCGTCCTCCCAATTGGTGTTTTGAGGATTGACCGGCACTCCGTTCAGATTGATGTAGGACTGAAGTTTGGGCGTTGTCCCGTTGCCATAGAGTTCGGATGTGGGGGTTGTCCCGTATGCGTACTTATAAGCCGCCCAATAGGTTTCGCCCCATTGGTCCGCGTTCATCATGTGAAGGCCGCTTTGATAAGTCTGCGCTGTAAGTGTGGCATCGAATGTCACGCGGCATTCACCCTTCTTGGCTCGCTTGGTGGTGATGATGATGACACCGTTGGCCGCCTGCGCGCCATAGATGGAAGCCGATGCCGCATCCTTCAGCACCTGAATAGACTCTACATCATTGCTGCTCAGAATCGTACCCGGGTTCTCACGGGTCATTACCCCGTCTATCACATAGAGCGGACCATTGGCATCGCCACGGAATGAGGAGGCGCCACGGATGGAAGTGCTTGTGCTGAGACCGCCCGGCGTGCCGTCTGTCGTAATATTCATACCTGCGACGTGACCTTGGAGAGCCTGAACGACATTTCCGGTCGGGATGTCTGCCACATCCTTCATTTTCACCACTGATACCGAGCCGGTCAAATCGGCTTTCTTTTCCGTTGAGTAACCCACTACCACGACCTCGTCTATCAGTTGGGAATCTTCTTCCAACTCGATGCGCAATGTCGGCTGCGCCTTTACAGTGACCGCTTTATATCCTATATAAGACACGGACAATGTGGCACCGGAAGCCACCGACAACGTGAAGTTTCCGTCAATGTCCGTAATCGTTCCATTGTTATCAGAACCCACTTCCATGACCGAAGCGCCGATAACCGTTTCACCACTTGACTTCTCGACCACTGTACCTTTTACTTGAATCTGCTGGGCAAACGAAGCAATGCCCACCAAGAGAAGCACCATGAAGGTGCAAAACCTAAGACCAAAGTTTTTCAACATATTTTCTAATTTAAAGTTAATAATGCGAACCTACAGTTGAAGTTGAAAACCAACCTTGATTCATGATTAAATAATAAACCTATTCCGAAATTGATTTTGTATCGGCAAAGGTAAGCGATGCGGTTATTTGCCACTATAACATTTGTTACAAAGAATGGTACTTTTGATACCATCCCTTCCAGAAGGTGTTCTGAGGCTGTTTTTTTTATATGCATCAACTCTTCCATCATGAAATACTATAGTTATCCCAAAGTGATAAGATATCATTCATAAGCCAACTGATTATTCACATACTGGCAATATATTGTCTGTTGCAAAAATAAAAGTTGCTTTTAGAATAACGGCAACTTTACTCCCCTTCTTTTGTTCTTTCTGCCGGAATGTATTATTTTTGCATTATCTCACTATATTATAAAAGAAAAAAGGAACGAACATGGAAGAGGCAAAAAGAATCCCTTACGGCGTTTCCAACTTTGTGGAAGTTGTGGAACAAAACCAGTATTACGTGGACAAAACGATGTATCTGCCTTTGCTGGAAAAGCAACCCAGCAACCTGTTCTTCATCCGTCCGCGCCGTTTCGGCAAAAGCATCTTCCTAAGCATGCTGCGAGCCTACTATGACATCGCCCAAAAGGAGAAGTTCGAAAAGCGCTTCGGAAAGCTCTGGATAGGAAGCCGGCCCACACCCCTGCAAGGGACGTTCCAGATTCTCTTCCTCGACTTCTCACGGGTGGGCGGACTCAACAGGACACTGGCGGAGAATTTCGATGATTACTGCTGCGGAGGACTGGACGACTTCGCCTCCATTTACGAACCTTATTATTATCCCGGATTCGAACAGGAGATGAAAGCCCAGTACGGAACCACCAACAAACTGAACTTCCTCGACCGGAAAGCTCGCAACAGTGGGGCAAAACTATACCTGATTGTGGATGAATACGACAACTTCACCAACGTAGTGCTCAACGAACTGGGAAACGAAGTCTATCATGCGCTGACACACGCCAGTGGGTTCTACCGTGAAGTCTTCAAGAAGTTCAAGGGAATGTTCGAACGTATCTTCATGACAGGAGTCAGCCCTGTGACCTTGGACGACCTGACAAGCGGCTTCAACATCGGATGGAACATCAGTACCGACTTCCAATTCAACATGATGCTGGGATTCAGCGAAACGGACGTTAGGGAGATGCTCCAGTATTACAAAGATGCCGGACAACTGCCATCCCAAGTGGACATAGAGGAAATGATAAAGGAAATGCGCCCCTGGTATGACAACTATTGCTTTGCCGAAGAGAGCTTGGAGCGCGACCCTAAGATGTTCAACTGTGACATGGTACTCTATTTCCTGCGCCACTACATCACTTTAGGCAAATCTCCCAAAGAGATGATAGACCCCAATACCCGTACCGACTACAACAAGATGAAGAAACTTATCCGGCTGGACAAGCCGGACGGAAACCGTAAAGGAGTATTGCGAGAAATCACCGAGAAGGGGCAGATTGTCACCACCCTGATTCCGACATTTCCGGCCACGGAAATCACCAAACCGGAAATCTTTCCAAGCCTGCTCTTCTACTACGGAATGCTAACCATTACGGCAACTCGAGGCAACTATTTAGTATTGGGCATTCCCAACAACAACGTACGCAAACAATACTACGAATACCTGCTGGAAGAATACCAGAACGAACGCCACATCAATCTGAACGACCTTGGCTTGATGTATTACGACATGGCCTACGAAGGCCAATGGCACGAGACGCTGGAATTCATCGCCCACGCCTACAAAGAGAACTCTTCCGTGCGTAGCAGCATTGAGGGGGAACGCAACCTGCAAGGATTCTTCACCGCCTACTTGAGCACCAACGCCTACTACCTTACCGCACCCGAAGTGGAGCTGAATCACGGCTTCTGCGACCTGTTCCTGATGCCAGACCTGATGCGCTACGATGTGAAGCACAGCTATATCATCGAACTGAAATACCTCTCTGCCAAAGAGACGGATGCAAAAACCGAAACACAGTGGCAAGAAGCCGTGAAGCAGATAAAAAGATATGCCGAAGGAGCCAAAGTGCGGCAAATGGTGCAAGGCACCGAACTGCACTGCATCGTCATGCAGTTCCGCGGATGGGAACTGGAGCGGATGGAAGAGGTGTAAGGAGTCAGCGGAAAAATTGCTCCGCACACCGGTACCCCTCTTCATACAGTTCCGTCAGCTTCCGGATGTTCTGTTCGATGCGGTCCACCTCTACCGGCCGCTGCGGACGGATGACCGTGATTTCGCCTGCCTCCTCCAGCTGTTCCACCAGTTCCAGCTGCTCGTTGTAGAGCACGCTGCGACGGTTGATGGCAGCACGCAGGGCAGGATATTTCCGGTAGATGAAGGGAGGAACCTTGGTACCCTGAATTTTCTTCCGATAGCCACGGTTACGGGTCAGCACCACCACGTTGTTCGTGAACCCGTCCTGACGGGCACGCATCAGCGGAATGCTGTCCGCGATGCCGCCATCCAGCATCGGGATGTCATCCACATACGCAATAGGACAGACAAACGGCAGGCTGCTCGAAGCACGCACAATGTCAATCACCCGTTCCTCGTTCCGCTTCTCCTCAAAGTAGTTCGCCTCTCCAGTCAGGCAGTTGGTAGTCACCATCACATAGCGTTCGGGACAATGGAAATAGGCCTCGTAGTCATAGGGAAGGATACGTTCGGGAAAATCATGGAACAACAAATCGAAATCCATGATGTTGCGCTTTGTCAGCAAATATTTCAGTCCGATGTAGCGGTACTTCTCCAGCAAGTCAATGTTGCTGAACTTGGCACGCCCTCGCTGACCGGACATATACGAAAGCCCGTTGCACGCTCCGGCACTGACCCCAATGGTATAAGGGAAACGAATGCCACGGTCCATAAAATTGTCCAGCACGCCACAAGTAAAGACACCGCGCATGCCGCCACCCTCCAGCACAAGACTGCTAAAGCTGTCTATATGTATCATTTTCTTCACCATCTCCGTATAATCTCCGTAGTATCTCCGTATCAACTCCGTACCTGCTCCGTATCAGCTCCGTATAGGCTCCGTCCCCATGGATTCGGAGATGACAGGGTTCGGGTATGGGGCAGGTACGCCTCAGATAATATGGGCCAATATGACCATTTTCTTCATGAGCAATAGAATTAACGCCCCAAAGATAGCTTTTATTTACGAGATTCTACCTATATTTGCAGCAACTATAAATCAATAACATCTCAAAATTATGATGAAGAAATCAATACTGATGGCCACACTGGGCTTACTAAGCTTAAACGCGATGGCACAAGACGCTCCGAAAGAGGAAGGTTTCATCTTCACTACCGTGAAAGAGAATCCTATCACATCTATCAAGAACCAAAGCCGTGCCGGTACATGCTGGTGCTACTCCAGCCTTGCATTCATCGAATCCGAACTGCTACGCATGGGCAAGGGTGAATACGACCTCTCTGAAATGTTCATCGTACACAATACCTACCTGGATCGTGCCGACAAAGCTGTACGTACCCACGGTGACGTTTCCTTCTCACAAGGCGGTTCGTTCTACGATGTCATCTACGGAATGAAGACCTTCGGCCTGGTGCCCGAAGAAGAGATGCGTCCGGGTGTCATGTATGGCGACACGCTGAGCAACCACACTGAGCTGACTGCTGTTTCCAATGCCGTAGTAGAGGCTATCGCCAAAGGCAAACTGCGCAGCCTGCAAACAGACAAGGATAAAAATCCGCTCTGGAAGAAAGCCATCACAGCCATCCATGACATCTACTTGGGCGAACGTCCCGAAAAGTTCACCTACAAAGGCAAGGAATATACTCCGAAATCTTTCTACGAATCTACCGGACTGAATGCCGACGACTATGTTTCGCTGACTTCCTACACGCACCATCCCTTCTACCAATCGTTTGTACTGGAAATTCAGGACAACTGGCGTTGGGGCACTTCCTACAATCTGCCTATCGACGAACTGATGGAAGTGTTCGACAATGCCATCAACAAGGGCTTCACCATCGCTTGGGGTAGTGACGTGAGCGAACAAGGCTTCACACGCGACGGTATCGCCGTACTGCCCGATGCTGAAAAAGCACAGGAGTTGAGCGGTTCGGACATGGCACACTGGCTGAAGATGAAACCCGAAGAAAAGAAACTGAACAGCAAGCCTCAACCGCAGAAGTGGTGCACCCAGGAAGAACGCCAAGAAGCATACGACAACTGGGAAACAACCGATGACCACGGCATGCAAATCTACGGTATCGCCAAGGACCAGGCCGGCAACGAATACTACATGGTGAAGAACTCTTGGGGCAAGGCCGGAAAATATGACGGCAAATGGTATGCTTCCAAAGCCTTCGTCCGCTACAAAACAATGAATATCGTAGTCCACAAGGACGCGCTGCCGAAAGATATTGCTAAGAAACTGGGCATCAAATAAACAAAAGGTACTCATAAGAGAGAGGGAAGCAGAAACTTCCCTCTTTTTTGTAAATAGCCTATTCATTATTGCCACCTATCCTCGTGCGGTAGCGATGTACGACGAAAAAACCGTAGCAAAAAAACAGGAGTAAAAGAAACAGTATAACAACCCGTTGGCGGAATTAATTCGCAGGCCTGTTCTTCGGTATTACTTAATATGTTGATTATCAAATACTGAAAGATGAATTAACAGACACTTGTGTTCAACGTGACAAACACTTGTGTTCAAGCTGACAGACACAAGTGTTTGAGACGACAGACACAAGTGTCTGTCAAACCAGGGAATATAGGGGGAATTACAGAAGTAATTTCCTTGCTGATTTAATTCTGCCAACAAGTTATAACAGCAAAATTTATAGCAACCGACAGATGTCTTCCACAATCTGTGGAGCCGTCAGGTGATTCTTCTTCAACTGCTCATTCACATCGTAACGGTCGATGAACTCCTTTTTCACCCCAAAATTCAGCACCTTCATGTCCGACGGACCGTAATGACGGGCTATCTTCTCGCCGAAACCACCATCCAGCACCCCGTCTTCGAGGGTGACTACCAACGTATGGTCGCGCTTCAAATCATCAAGCAGCACCTCGTCCACACCGGTGATGTAGCGAGGACTGATGAGTGTGGCATCTATCCCCTTCTCCTCCTTGAGCTTGGCCACTACCGCCTCGCCCAACTGGTAGAAAGAACCGAGTCCCAATACTGCCACCCGGGAACCGCGATGCGACACCTCGTAGCGGTTCAGCGTCTTGCCATAATCCTTCTCCGGAATAATATTACGGTTAATCACCCCATTGGCCGGCACACGGATAGCCACCGGATGCTCCGTCTGACGGATACCCCACTCCAGCATCGCCATGTACTCTTCGCGGCAAGTGGGTGCCAGATAGACCAGATTCGGAATGTTGCAAAGCAGCGGAATGTCGAACAGGCAAAGATGGGTGACATCGTTCATGCTCGACAGGCTGCCCCAAAAGACCAGAATCAGTGCAGGATTGCGGTTGATGCAGAGGTCTTGCGACAACTGGTCGTAGGCACGCTGGATAAAGGTGCTGTAGACCCCGAATACCGGCTTTCCGCCTCCGGCCGCAATGGCGGAAGCCATCGCCACCGCCTGCTCCTCGGCAATGCCCATGTCGATGAACTGCCGACCGGCCTCCTCGCGGCGTTCGGCCGTGAAACCGAAAACGGTGGGAGTACCTGCCGTGATACCCACCAGCGTCGGGTCCTTCTTCATTTCCTGCAGCAGATAGTCGGCCGTGAGGTCGGCATAATCCTCGCCGCTGCCGAAGGAGACGGTCGGGGCACCGGTCACGAGGTCGAAAGGTGCACTGTAGTGGAAACGCTCTTTCTGCTCTTCTGCCAAGCGGTAACCCTTGCCCTTCAAAGTATTGATATGCACCACCACCGGATGGTCAATATCCTTCACCTGTCGGAAAGCCTCTATCAGCTGCTCCACATCGTTACCATCCTTCACGTAGAGATAATCGTAACCCATCGCCTTAAAGTAATTGCAGGGTGCCTGGCCGTCTGTCTCGCGCAACAGCTGAAGATTGCGATACAGCCCACCATGATTTTCGGCGATGGACATCTGGTTGTCGTTGACTATGACAATGAAGTTCGTATCCAGTTCGGCACCCACGTTCAATCCCTCGAAAGCCTCACCGCCACTCAGGGAACCGTCGCCGATAACGGCAATCACATTGCCACGCTCTCCCTTCAGGTCGCGTGCCTTGGCAAGGCCGCTCGCCAGGCTGACGGAAGTGGAAGTATGACCGATGACGAAGAAATCGTGCTCACTCTCCGAAGGTTCGGAATAACCGGATACAGCATCATACTCGTCCGCATTCATAAACGCTGCCTTGCGCCCCGTCAGGATTTTGTGCGCATAGCTCTGGTGGGAAACGTCGTAAACAATCTTGTCCACAGGCGACTGGAACACGTAATGCAAAGCAACCGTAGCCTCTACCATACCCAGATTGGGGCCGACATGCCCACCGTGCACACTCAGTTTGTCCAGCAGCAATTGCCGCACCTCACTACTCAATGTTTTCAATTCGTCCACCCGAAGCACCTTCAGATCGGCAGGAGCGTTCACTTTCTCGATATACATGATTCTATAGTTTTAAGTTATTCAAAAAAAAGACACTGCAAAATTACGGAAGGAAGAGTATCAGAGAGGTAGACGAATTACGGATATTATAACCTTTATTACTGCATACGGCACCCGGATTATTGCTCAAAATTGCCCGATTTGTGCATTTTTCACCCCTTTTTCTTGCCAAACCCAACACTTTCAGTAAATTTGCACGCTGATAATGAGTTAACCGGACAATTTCAGTAGCAGGGTTCTACTACTTTTATTCTCGGTACTGACAAGGAAAGAATACTAATACTAATTATAAAATAGCATGAGTTTGAAAATTGTTGTATTGGCAAAACAAGTTCCCGACACACGCAACGTCGGGAAAGATGCCATGAAAGCCGACGGAACCATTAACCGCGCGGCACTCCCTGCCATCTTCAACCCCGAAGACCTGAATGCCCTTGAGCAAGCTCTCCGACTGAAAGATGAGCACCCGGGCTCCACCGTTACCATCCTGACTATGGGACCGGGACGCGCAGCCGAAATTATTCGTGAAGGACTTTACCGCGGCGCCGATAACGGTTACCTACTGACCGACCGCGCATTTGCCGGTGCCGATACCCTCGCTACTTCGTATGCCCTTGCCACCGCCATCCGAAAAATCGGTGACTACGACATCATCATCGGCGGACGCCAAGCTATCGACGGTGATACGGCACAAGTAGGTCCGCAGGTTGCTGAAAAGTTGGGGCTGACACAGGTTACCTATGCCGAAGAGATTCTGAACGTGGACAAAGCTGCCAAGCGAATCACCGTGAAGCGCCACATTGACGGAGGTGTAGAGACCGTAGAAGGTCCGCTGCCTATCGTCATCACTGTAAACGGAAGCGCAGCTCCCTGCCGTCCGCGCAACGCCAAGTTGGTGCAGAAATACAAACGTGCCCTCGGTGCACAGGAGAAAGCTGCCATCACCAAAGAGGGTGCCGAACTGGCCTATGCCGGACTCTACGAACAACGTTCCTACCTGAACATCACGGAATGGAGTGTTGCCGACGTAAGCGGCGACTTGGCACAATGTGGCCTGAGCGGTTCGCCCACCAAGGTGAAGACCATCCAAAACATTTCGTTCCAAGCCAAAGAGAGCAAGACGCTGACAGGCAGCGACAAGGATGTAGAAGATTTGATTGTTGAACTGTTGGCTAACCATACAATTGGATAGTTAACTAAGGGGACAAGGGAGAAGGGACAAGGGAGAAGGGAGAAGGGACAAGTTAACAAGGCTACAAGGCATTTCCTTGTCAACTCGTCAACTCATTAACTTGTCAACTCGTTAACTTGTTAACTTGTCAACTCGTCAACTTGTCAACTCGTCAACTTGTCAACTCGTCAACTCGTCAACTCGTCAACTCGTCAACTCGTCAACTCGTCAACT
>CAMWRY010000027.1 GCA_947176775.1 uncultured Bacteroides sp. | reverse complement strand
GTCTGTATCTCTTAAGATTAGTAACAAATAAGTAAAGATGTAGAAGTTATACTTACCGTTAACGAATGTGTTTGCAAAGCTATGAATGTTTTTCAACCTGACAAAATTAAAACGAATGTTTTTATTAACAGTCGGACGGGTTTCTTTATTTTTCTGTTAATATCCTGTTTTACAGCTTGTTATTTATTCTTGTGAATAGATAAGTTTTCCAAAATGGAATTTATTAACAGCTTATCTGCTGGAAAGGTAATCCATTTGGTGAAACTTACGCTTAATTCGAGTTGCTTGTGAAGGCGGCAACTGTTCATTTCCTGTTGAAAACTTCTTTGTTGCTTCGGATAGGTATGGAGATAAAAAAAGTAAGAGCACTTGGAGGGATTGTTCATAGATTGCATTATCTTTGCCCCAAAAAGAAAGGTATGGAAAGCTTGAAACAAAGAAGAACAATCCGAAAATATCAGCAGAAAGACATTTCGGCTGATTTGTTAAATGATTTGCTCGAAACCTCTTTTCGGGCTTCTACAGTCGGGAACATGCAGGTCTATAGTGTAGTGGTAACGCGTGATGCAGAGCGTAAGGCCAAACTGGCGCCTGCCCATTTCAACCAGCCGATGGTTCGGACGGCGCCGGTAGTGCTGACTTTCTGCATTGATTTGCGTCGCTTCAGCAAGTGGTGCGAGCAGCGTAAGGCCGAGCCGGGCTACAATAATTTTGAATGGTTTGTGACGGGTGCTGTCGACACCTTGTTGGTGGCGCAGACGTTTTGCGTGGCTGCCGAGGAAAAGGGACTGGGCATCTGCTATTTGGGAACCACAACCTACAATCCGCAGATGATTGTCGAGGCGCTGGAACTGCCGGAACTGGTTTTCCCTATCACAACGGTGACCGTGGGATGGCCTGCTGAGCAGCCGCCACAGGTGGACCGCTTGCCCCTGGAAGCCATCGTGCACGAGGAGGTTTACCACGATTATACCCCCGAAGATATCGACCGGTTGTATGCCTATAAGGAATCATTGCCCGAAAATCTTCGTTTTGTGGCGGAAAACAACAAGGAAACGCTGGCTCAAGTTTTCACCGATGTACGCTATACCAAGAAAGACAGCGAGGCAATGTCGGAGAATCTTTGGAAGGTCATGAAAGAACAGGGCTTTTAGCCGTATAAGCAATATTATTTTAAGTTTCGCATATCTTCGATATGCTGTCAGTAAACAAGTTAACAAGGCAACAAGGAGAAGCGAGTCGGATTCTTTCCGGCATCTCATTCGTTCACTTGTACACTTGTTTACTTTTATATTTTTATACTTGTTTACTTGCACACTGAAAGCAAATTCAAGACTTGCGAAACTTGAATAACCTCTTAAACCGAATTAATTCTGTTTCTTCAGTGCTGCCTGAATCTCGTCAATTTCAGCCCGGAACGATTTGTCCACCTCTTTCAGTTCCTTGACAATCTTGCAGGCGTGCAACACGGTAGCATGATCCTTGTTACCACTCATCGTACCGATTTTGGCGGTAGAGAACTCCGTATAACTCTTGGCCAGGAACATGGCTATCTGCCGGGCCTGTACTACTTCCCGTTTTCTGGATTTGGTGTGAATGGTCGATGTCTCCAGTCCGAAATGCTTGCATACGGTGTTGATGATTTCGTCCACGGTTATTGTTTTCTTCTCGCAGTTCACCACTTTGCGCACAATGCGTTGTGTTAGTTCCAAATCTATCTCTTTGTTGTAGATGGTGGAATGCGCCATGATGGAGATAACGATGCCCTCCAAATCGCGCACGCTGTCGCCTACGTTTTCTGCGATATAGTCTATCACCTCTTGGGGGAATTGTAGGCCGTCACGGTGTATCTTGTTGCGCAGGATATTCTTGCGGAGCTCTACGGTGGGTTTTTCAAGTTCAGCCACCATGCCCCATTTGAAACGCGTAATCAGGCGCTCTTCCATACCTTGCAACAATACCGGTGCACGGTCGGAGGTGAGGATAAGTTGCTTGCCGTTCTGGTGCAGATGATTGAAGATATGGAAGAAGGTGTTCTGCGTTTTGGTGACACCGGCAAATTCCTGAATATCGTCAATAATCAATACGTCAATAGTTTGGTAGAAGTTGATGAAATCGTTAGTCGTATTATTGCGTACAGAGTCGGTGTACTGCACTTGGAACAGGTGTGCAGACACATACAATACCCTCTTTTCCGGGTATAGTTCCTTGATTTTGGTTCCGATGGCGTTGGCAAGGTGAGTCTTGCCTACTCCCGATGCTCCGTACAAGAACAGCGGATTGAAAATCGTTTTAGCCGGATTAAGGGCGACAGCTTCTGCCACGCTACGTGACAATTTGTTGCTGTAGCCTTCTATAAAAGTCTCGAAATTGTATTCCGGATTCAGGTGCGGATCCAGTTCCGGTACGGGAATCTGTGGGATTCTCTTGTCTACAAACTGTTTCTGCGGTATAATGGTACGCTGTGTAGATTCCAAGTCGACGGTCTTCCGTGAACTTTTGTCTACCATCACGTTGTACATCAATTTAGTTCCCTCACCGATGACCTTATAAAGAGTCTTACGTAACAAATCAACGAATTTGTCCTCCAGAAACTCATAGAAGAATTGGCTGGGTACTTGTACTACCAGCGTTTTGTCTTCATATTTTAAAGGTATGATGGGAAGAAACCATGTTTTGTATGTCTGCTCCGGAACATTGTCTCTGATGATTTCAAGACAGCGATTCCACAGCCCGACATGATTTGTCTCACTCATAACGGCTATAATACATTTATTAATTAAGCATAACTTCTACACTTGCAAAATTGGCAATCTTATTCGAGAAAAACAAATCTCTTTTTTCTTGCTTTTTTGAGGAGAGAAGTAAACGCTTTACTTTCAGTTATTTATCATTTTTTGTGTTTGTTCTTCTTATATGGGGTATGTTGCATTTGTCTAATGCTTTGTTATGTAGTTGTTTATGTTCGGTTTAATCTTTGTTCCTCTTTGAAACTGGGGCCTGAAAAAGCCCTCTGGTACTTCTTATATGAAGGGCAAGGGGGCTTTTTTCTGATAGAATGGTAAACTTGCTATTTAGACAAAATCTATATAAGAATAATCTCCTATTTATCTTTCTTGCCGAACAGCGAGAAGTGTACATACCGTTTCGGATGCGATTTCAAGTCCTCCAACAGACTGGCCGCGTTGGCAGTAGTGGCGTTCAGATTGTTGTAGAAAGAGGGGTCGTTCAGCAAGAGTCCGACGGTGTTATCCTTTTGATTCAGTTTGTCCGTAATCATCTTCACGTTGTTCAGGGTGGCGTCCACTTTCTCCATGGCGGCTGCGTAGTCTACATCTTTTAAGTTGTTGGAGATGTGTGCAAAGTTGTCTCCGATGGCGTTGAGTTTGCCCGTCAGTTGCGGAATGTCGTTCTTCATCAGGGTTTGCAACTGGCGGCTCGTGACCGCCATGCTTGCTGTCAGGTCCTGTACATTGTGCAGGGTAGCAGGGATGGCCGGGTCGGCCAGAATGGTGTTCAGGGAGGCGAGGATGGAATCCAGTTTTGGGAGCATCTTCTCCATTTGCGGCATCATGGCGGACACTTTCTCCATCATGCCGTTGTTCAGCACACCGGGGATGGTGTCTCCGATTTGGTGTTTCTCCCGTGGATTGTTGGCAAGCAGCAGGTTCATTTTCACGCCGCCCAGCATCTCGGCGGCCAGTTCTGCCGTGCTTCCTTTGGGAATGCGCAGTTCCGGTTCGACATCTATTTCGGCAACGACCTTGCCCGGCTGGGTATAGTCATAGTACAGGTCGCGGACGATGCCCACGCGGAAGCCGTCGGCAAAGACTGGGCTGGATTTGGTCAGTCCGTTGATATTCTCGAACTTCACGTAGAAATAGCTGGAGGGCTTGAACATATTGATTCCTTTCAGGTAGTTTATGCCGTACACCAATATACAAAGTGCGGCTATGCCTGCTATTCCTATTCTTACTTCTTTTGTAATATACTTCATGACGTATTTTTAGTTATTTGTTTCTGTTTTTCTTGAATTCTCTGATGACGGCATTGACATCTGTCTTCTTTCCGTCCTTGAAGGCGATGATGAAGGCATCCTTGAATTTCTCCGTAATGGTGCGTTTGTTGCGTAGCACCTTGTTGTAGTCCGGCGATGCACCGTATGTATATTTGTATATTCCGCCTTCTTTGTAATACTCCACGTCTTTCAGCCCTTTCAGTCTTCGGTCGTTCCGGGACAGCGGACGTGAGGAAGTGAGTATCTGTACCTTAAACACGATGCCGCTCTCTTCTGTCTGGGCGGTCGCTGCATTTTCCACCCTTTGGGGACGTTGGGAAGAGGAGGGCTTGCCTACGGTTTGTGGTGCATCTTTCTTTTCGGGCGTAGCTGTGGCGGTGACGCGCTCTTCCTGAACGGGTTCCGGTACCTCTTCCGGCAGGAGGGTGTTGCTGCTTCCGTTCAGTCGGATTTCCTGCTCGCGTTTATAGGTGAGGAAAGCGCGGAAGATGCCGTTGGCCAGCGAGGTGGTTCCGGCTTCAGTGTTCAGGTATCGTTCCTCTTCCGGGGTGGAGATGAAGCCAAGTTCCACCAATATGCTGGGCATGGCGCTGGCTTTCAGTACCAGGAATCCGGCTTGGTGCACACCTCTGTCCGCCCGTTTGCAGGTCTGGCGGAAATGCTTCTGTACGAGGGAGGCCAGGTGTACGCTCTGCGACATGTATTTGTCCTGCATGAATTCAAAGATGATGTAAGACTCTGCCGAATTGGGGTTGAAGCCGGCATAGCGTGTCTTGTAGTCGCTTTCGTAGAGGATTACGGCGTTTTCGCGTTTGGCCACCTCCAGGTTATCGTCCGATTTGGCCAGACCCAGTGTCCAGGTTGAAGCCCCTTTGGCCGTCCGGTTTTTGGCCAGAGCGTTGGTGTGGATGGAGATGAACAGGTCCGCTTTGGCGTTGTTGGCAATCTCGGCACGCCGATCCAGTGGGATAAATATGTCCCGTTCCCGTGTATAGATGACCTTCACGTCGGGGCAGTTCTTCCTGATTTGCCGGCCCAGTTTAAGGGCGACGTTCAGGTTGATGTTCTTCTCTTTGGAGATTTTTCCCACGGCTCCCGGGTCGTGTCCGCCGTGGCCGGGGTCTATGACGACCACAAAGTCCTTGGCTTCAGCACTGCCGCTGCAAAGGGGAGATGTAAGCAACCCTAAGCATATACCTATATATAGTATGTATCGTCTGTATGGTCTCATATCATTGTAGCAAAGACAGCGCTTTCTTTTTTTCACTTGGCAAATGTAGTGGAAATTTATAGAAAACTGATAATTTATATTCCGTTTTATTGTTCTTCTTGGCATTTTTCGTGGAATTAATGCCGGTGTTCGGGTAGGTTGGCGGTTCAATGTATCGATAATATGCGTAACTTTGCGGCCGGATTTTTTAAATAGCACATCAAGTATGTTGGTTCGTTTTATCAAGAACTGGACATTGCCTTTGGCGATGATTTCCGGTACTTTGGGATATTTTTTCTTTGCAGACATTCCTTTTGTGGCGCCTGTCAAGCCTTATGTGAACAGTCTGGTAGCCTTTCTGACTCCACTTTTGATTTTTGCCCAGCTTCTGCTGACCTTCTGCAAGGTGGAGGTGCGCGAGCTGAAACCTAAGCCGTGGCACGGGTGGCTGTTGCTGTTCCAAACGGTTGCCTGCCTGGCGGTTGCGGCTTTGCTGGTGTGCTGTCCTATGGATAAAGTCTATCGCGAGGTGTTTGAAGGCGCGATGGTCTGCCTCATTTGCCCCACCGCCACTGCGGCCGCCGTTATCACCGGCAAGCTGGGGGGGAGCGCATCCAGCCTGACTACCTATACCTTGTTGTCCAATCTGCTGGCGGCTGTGGCTGTGCCTTTGGTCTTCCCTTGGGTGGAGCCTCATGCCGACATCACGTTTTTTGCAGCCTTCTTGAAGATTCTGAGCAAGGTCTTCCCGTTGCTGCTTTGTCCTTTCTTTCTGGCATGGTTCCTGCGTGCGTTTGTGCCCAGGGCACATCAGTTTCTTTTGAGCTTCCGCGATGTGGCCTTCTATCTGTGGGCGGTGGCGCTTGCCATCGTTTCGGGGCAAACGGTGCGTTCGCTGGCCCACAGCGATGCTCCGGTGCTTGTCGAAGTCCTGATAGCCTTGGCCGGGCTGACGGCTTGCTGCATACAGTTCTATCTGGGCAAGCGGATTGGCGGCCACTATGGTGAGCGCATCAGTGGCGGACAGGCTTTGGGACAGAAGAATACGGTGCTTGCCATTTGGATGGCCTATACCTACCTGAATCCGTTGTCTTCCGTAGGCCCAGGCTCGTATGTGCTGTGGCAGAACATTATCAATAGTTATCAGTTGTGGAAAAAGAGGAAGAGGGAGGGGGAGAAGAGCATCTGAACCGTACCCGAGCTATACCCGAACTGGGGTATCTCCGGATCCATGGGAACGGAGCTTATCCGGAGATGATCCGGAGTTGGTACGGAGCAGGTACGGAGCAGGTACGGAGATGATCCGGAGATACTACGGAGATCATTCGGAGATACTACGGAGATGGGTGGGTAAAGGTATAGCGCAAATCAGGCGGTGGAAGGGAGCAGTGGTGCACTTATCGAGTTTCGTTTGTGCAAAAATACACTTTTTTTTGAGAATAGGAATAGAATATTGACAATTATTGCCATTCAGCATAGCGAAGAATCTGCTTCTGTGATATGGGTAGGGGAAGAGATGCTTCGCTATGTTGAGAGGCGGATTGTATGAGGTAATGAATTATAGGCACTTGTTAAGGCTGTTTATAGGATAAGCAAATTAAATACTCGGATTTAAATTCATTTGCTCAACAGCAATCCGCTTCTTACTATAAGAAAAGAATATTTATGTTGAACTTCTTTGGCAAATATTTGATTATTTGTTTCAATCTACTTATATTTGTGAACATAATTACTTCTTTTACAAAGAGAAAATTCATTCGCTCAACAACTCTATCTTTTATAGTGATTTTAGAATCAAGCTATTTGCATTATCTATCGCAATGTTGTCCAATGAGGCCAGATAAATGCGTGTTGTTGTTTCCGAATCGTGTCCCATTCCTTCGCTGATGACAGACAGCGGTATGTTTTTGCTTTTGGCGATGCTGGCCCATGCGTGCCGGGCCACATACATGGTCAGAGGCATGGGGAGTCCCAATCCCTGTCCGACAATCTTCAGGTTCCGGTTTATTTTGTGTCCTGCATAGATATACTGCATCCGTTCTTCCGTGCGAGAGTTCTTGATGATAGGCAATAAGTAAATGCTGTCTGAAGTATCATACTTGTCTATTATTTCCTGCATAGGTTTCTCCCACTTGACAATCAGCAGTTGTTTGGTCTTGCGGCGGCGGTAGGAGAGGATGCCGTTTGCCAGGTCGTTTTTTCTCAGATAAGCCATGTCTACGAGCGACATCCCACGGGTGTAGAATGAGAAAAGAAACATGTCTCTGGCAAATTCCAATGGAGGGGTGAGCGACAGGTCCATTCTTTTGAGCTTCTTGATGACCTTTATCGGGACGGCTCGCTTTACGGTCTTGTCCACACCGGTATAGACATGCTTGAATGGGAACTGTTGCGGTGTCATCTCTTTTTCTACAGCACGATTGTACACAGCTCTCAGGTTTCGCATGTAGAACGAGGAGCTGTTGGGAGTGATGCCGTTTTTTCTCAGATAGGCTTCATAGGCCAGCATCAGGTCGGAAGTCATCTTGTCCAACGGGACATCATTGCCCTTCCGGAAGCGGCGGAAGCTGTTGAGGGTAGCAGTGTAGGTCTCCGAGGTTCGTATCTTTCCCAGTTTTTTAAGATTGGTCACAACTTCCTGCATGAAGGCGAAAATCGTGTTCTCTACCTGTTTTGAATGGCTCGGGCATTGCATCGTCTCTTTTCGATTATCTGCTTCCTTTTCCATAAATGTTTTCTTTTTAAACATAGTGTGTAATAATTTAGAGTTAATACTATGGTCGCAGTATTTCTTTGACCGGTTGTCAGAAGCAAAGGAAAGGTATGACGGCCACTGTATCAAGCGGATGGAGGTAATTGTCGGAGTAATGGTTTTTCTTGCCGGGACCAGGTGTTTTTCCTGCTGAGTCACGATTTATGCAATTAGAGTCGAGGGCGGAGGAAGATGTGCGACGTGATGCCGAATCTTAAAAAAAGAACATCCTTTTTTTAGAAAAGACCTTGTTCTGTGTTCTTTAAAAGTGTTACTTTGCACCTTGAATTAAAAATAGGAGATTAATGGCTTCTTGAGGAAGCTTTTTATTAACTAAACAAGTACTCATAAAAGTATGAAAAAGAATTTATTTTATTTGTTTGCATTGATCTGTTCAATGAGTTTGTTCACGGCTTGTAGTGATGATGATGAGCTTTGGAAAGATTTGCCCAAAGGGGAGCTTGTATCTGACAAAACAGAAATTGAACTGAATGGGGAGGCTACAGATGGCCAAGTGTCGTTTACGGCAATTAGTTCTGAAGCCGCTCAGGTAGGATTGAAGAATGTGATTGATGGTTATAGCGATGTACAGGTTGACGTTGTCATGGAAGCGCAAGCTGACGGTAGTTTCGCTTTTAGCGGAAGGAAAGAGCTTGTAACAAAGCCTGTCACTCGTGTAGATGCGACTCCGGCTCCTTTCCTCGTTGTGGAACTGAACGGAACGATTGCCAAAACGGGTGCTGCTACACTTAACATAAAGACTTCAGGACTTGGACTTAGTCTGGGAACTTATGCTGCTGAAACCCTTGTTCTTACTTACAACGGAACAGTACAAAACGGAAAGACTGTAGTGGTAGATGCTACTGCTGGTGATAATGCCAGTTTCTTGCTCCAAGGGGTAGTACCGGGAGAGGATGAAGCCATTCTGGAAAACATCGCTTATAGCAATGATACTTTCCAAGGTACAGCAGAAACAGGGCTTTATACCATAAAGGTATCCGGTAAACGTGAAAACAAAGTGCTGTCGCTCAACTTGACAGCAACCTTGAAGGAAGCTCTGCAGGGCGGACTTGCCGGAACATGGAAGCTTTCTACTGACATCGCATATTACGATGATGATACTTGGGAGTCGGTTATGCTGCCTACTTCTGCCGTACATTTCGTATGGTCTGCTTTGGATGACTCTCAGATGAACGGACAGCAACTTGCTAACTTGGGTACTCTTTTCGGTTCTCACATTCTTGGAGAAGTGCTTTCGGATATTACGCTTGAGGCTGATGGAAACCTGACTGCCGCCTATTATTCCGGCATCAATACATCCATGATGCGTGATGGTACTACCGGTGAATGGGTGGAAACACAGAAATACCTCGAAGAGTCCGGTATGGGAGATTATTACGATGAAACGACTATGTGGATGATGACCAAGTTGGGTTCTTATAGCGTAGACATTTATCCTCGCGATTGGCAGAGATCTCCTAAGGATTTGGTTTATTGGTATGTAAGAGATGGCTATTTCTATGTGATCCCCAATGTAGCCCGTATCATCGAACAGGCACTGGCCGACAAGGGCGAAAACATTGATGTAACGCCTATTCTTGAAATTATCCGGAGCCTTGAAACTGCTACAGACGAACAGTTGATGCAAATGGTCGGCATGTTGGGACAACTACTTCCGGGTGTTGACCTCAGCGCGATTGATGTAAAGACTGTCCGCGTTATTTTGGGATGGCTCAAGACGGGTGTTCCTTTGAAATACACGGCTGAAAATGGTGTACTCAATCTTTATATTGACAAAGAGATGGCCAGACCTTTCATGGACATTGTAATCTCTTTCCTGCCCATGTTACAACAGGAATTCGATAAACTGGCTGCGGAGAATCCGATGATGGGCTTTGTTACTATGCTGCTGGGTATTCAGAAATTTGAAGACCTGGGAACTATCTGGAAAAACAATACGGATGAATTTACATTGGGTATTAACTTCAAAACTGAGAACAGTGAAAAAGCTGCTCGCAATGCCATGCATGTGGGCGGAATGAATAATCTGCAACAGACCTTCGACACTCTGTTACGGAAATTCGATAAGACTCAGGTAGGAAACGAATAAGATAGTCCCATAGGCTATGGGAGGACGCCCGGCAAGCTCTTGTGAGCCTCGCCGGGCGTTTTTTCTTCTCTTATCCGTCGAAAACCATACCATAAAAGGAAAGAGTTAGAGATAAAATTGTTAGCTTTGTATCTCCTAAATTTATTCATGAAAAATAGAGATGCTTTGAGCTATGAAAGAGACAGAAAGACAACAGATTATTGCTTTAGTCAAATCGGAAGTGATACCGGCCATCGGCTGTACGGAGCCCATTGCCGTGGCATTGTGCGTGGCTAAGGCCGCGGAAGTATTGGGCAAGCGTCCGCAGAAGATAACGGTGCTTTTGAGTGCCAATATCCTGAAGAACGCAATGGGGGTAGGCATTCCCGGCACAGGGATGATTGGGTTGCCCATCGCTGTGGCGTTGGGTGCCTTGATAGGCAAGTCCGAATACCAGCTGGAAGTGCTGAAAGAGAGTACACCGGAGGCTGTGGAAGAGGGGAAACGCTTCATCGAAGAAAAGCGTATCCACATATCGCTGAAAGAGCATATCGAGGAGAAACTATACATTGAGGTCTGTTGCGAAGCCGGAGAGGAGAAGTCGACCGCCATCATTGCCGGCGGACACACTACCTTTATATATAGCGCGCAACGGCGAAGTGCTGCTAAACAAGCAGGCCGCAGCAAGCGCCGAGAAAGAGGAGGCTGCACTCGACCTGACCTTACGGAAGGTATATGATTTTGCGTTGACCGCCCCGTTGGAAGAGATACGTTTTATCCTTGAAACCGCCCGTCTGAACAAGGCCGCTGCCGAGCGTTCTTTCGAGGGCGACTATGGGCATGGTCTGGGAAAGATTCTTCGCGGCACTTACGAGCATCGGGTGATGGGCGACAGCGTCTTTTCACACATTCTTTCTTATACCTCCGGGGCTTGCGACGCGCGTATGGCAGGTGCCATGATTCCGGTGATGAGTAATTCGGGAAGTGGCAACCAAGGCATATCCGCCACGTTGCCGGTCTTGATTTATGCCGAGGAAAACGGTAAGTCGGAAGAAGAGATTATCCGTGCCCTGATGCTGAGCCATCTGACGGTCATCTACATCAAGCAGAGCTTGGGGCGCTTGTCCGCCCTTTGCGGTTGTGTGGTGGCTGCTACCGGTTCCAGTTGCGGCATCACCTGGCTGATGGGAGGGAGCTACGAACAGGTGTCCTATGCTGTGCAGAATATGATTGCCAATCTGACAGGTATGATTTGCGACGGTGCCAAGCCCAGTTGCGCCTTGAAAGTCACCACTGGCGTATCTACCGCCGTTCTTTCTGCCATCATGGCCATGGAAAACCGTTGTGTGACCTCCGTAGAAGGCATTATCGATGAAGATGTAGACCAAAGTATCCGCAACTTGACCCGAATCGGTTCCAAGGGCATGAACGAAACTGATAAGCTGGTACTTGAAATCATGACAAGCAAGGAAAATTGAAAGAATTAAACCTCGGTTGGATATTAGAACCGAGGTTTAATTTTTAATTCTCAATTGCATCCTTCGCATCCGCATCCGCTGCCGCAATCTCCACCGCCACAGCTGTCGCATCCGCATCCGCAACCGCCGCTGGCCATACGTAGCAGTTCGGACACTTCCTCGTTGGTGGCAGGACGGTTAGTCTTTACTTCGCCCACAAAGTTCAGGTCGCAGCCGGCCAACGGGTGATTCATATCCATCACTACGACATCTTCTTTCACTTCGACCACACTGCCGTTGATGTGCTGGCCTTCATTCGTCATCAGAGGGACCACTGCGCCTTCGACGATGCGTTCACTGTCGAACTTCCCATTAATGATGAAAATCTCTTTGGGAAGGTCGATAACGTGGTCTTCGTCATACTCGCCGTATGCTTCGGCAGCAGGGATGGTAAAATCGAACTTCTCTCCGGCCTGCAAGTCCTTTATCTGTGCCTCGAAAGGTTCAAGGGTCAGTCCCAGTCCGGAGATAAACTGGAAGGGGTGTTCGGCAGGCGCCTCTTCGGTAAACTCTTTCTCTCCGTTTTCTATTGTGTACAGCTGGTAAGCTACGGTGATGTACTTGTTTTCTACAGTTTCCATGCTCTTTATTTTATTAGTTGTTATTTATCCGTGGGCGAAGATACAAATATTTTGTGTGACTGGTGAATATGCTTCGTGCTTTTTCGCTTTTTACTCCCTTTACCTCTTTTTTCCCCTTGCTTTGCGTCCAAAAGTTTTGTTCAAATCGTTTTAAATTCCTCAGTTGAACATCTTACTTTCTTTTCTGATGATGGCATCTTATTGATAATCTATTTGTTATCTTTTTGTGGGTGATTTAGATAAAATAAAAAACAAATATAGTAATATAACCCCTATTATACTATCTACTTTTGTAGGCGTAAATCATGATTTTTAAAACGCCTTAAAAAGATGTAAATAACACAATTGTTCTAAATCCTAATCTAAAATTGACACATGAATTTGAAAAAGTACGTAGTTTTTTTGTTGCTACTGGTTCTTTGCTTGCCGCTATCGGCGCAAGACGGAAAGGTCACCGTTTCGGGAGAAGTGGTGGATAACTTGGGCGAACCGGTTATTGGTGCCAATGTCCTCGAGGTAGGTACCACGAATGGAGTTATCACCGACTTGGACGGACGCTTCAAGCTGTCGGTCAATCCCAAGTCGGAAATACAAATCACTTTTATTGGTTACACGTCGCAAACCTTCAAGGCAAAAGCTGTTCCGGCGAAAATCGTGTTGAAGGAAGATAGCGAGATGTTGCAAGAAGTAGTCGTAGTCGGTTATGGTACGATGAAGAAGTCCGATTTGACCGGTGCCGTTGCCTCTATCAAGGGTACGGACATGGAGAAAGAGCAACGCCAGACTATCCAAGACATGCTCCGCACGGGCGTAGCCGGTCTTTCGGTAGGTATGGAGACGGATGCCAAAGGCAACACTTCGATGCTGATTCGCGGTAAAGGCTCTATCGCCGCCAGTACCGCTCCGCTGTTGGTATTGGACGGTGTGATTTTCAGCGGACAGATGACCGACATCAACCCGAACGACATCGAGCGTGTGGACGTGTTGAAGGATGCCAGTTCCACAGCCGTTTACGGTGCGCAGGCAGCCAACGGTGTTGTGCTGATTACCACCAAGAAGGGCGGTGGCGACAAGCCTACCATCAACTTCAACGGTAGCTGGGGATGGGCGATGGTACACTCCAGCCCGGAGGTCTATGAAGGACAGGACTTCGTCAACTTCCGTCAGGCAGTGATGAAGAGCCAGCAGTACGAACAGGCTGCTACCGGTTACTTTGACAACCCTGCCAACATGAGCAATACCGAACTGGCGGAATGGATGGGTTCCGATACCGGTGACCCCACACGGGTATGGCTGACTCGTTTGAGAATGGAAAGTGTGGAGATAGACAACTACATGGCAGGCCGCACCGTGGATTGGAGAGACTTGACACAACAAACCGCACTGCGCCAAGACTATACGCTGAGCGTATCGGGCAAGAAGGGAGAGATGTCCTATTATTCTTCTATTAACTACCTTAAGAATGAGAGTAATAACATCGGTAGCGAATATAGTGCTATCCGCGCTCGTGTGAACTTGCAAAATAAGGTACAAGGTTTCCTGACCTACGGCGTAAACGCTCAATTCACTTCACGTGCCGAAGGCAAGATGGCTGGTGATGATGGAGGTCCGTATGCTGTATGGAGTACAACGCTTTCACCATACGGAAATGTGTACAATGAAGACGGAACCCTGACTTACTATCCGAACTCTAACAACAATGCGACCAATCCTTTGCTGAACATGACTTATACCGAGAAGCAGAAGGATTACGAAAACCTGAACGCTTCTCTCTACCTGAAGCTGGACTTGCCGCTGGGCTTCTCCTTGCAGACTACCTACTCTCCGCGTTTTGAGTGGGTGAACTACATGTTCCACAAGGATGCCGACCATCCCGGTTCGGGTGCGCAAGGCGGTTACGTTAACCGTTGGGCGCAGAAAGACTTCTACTGGCAGTGGGACAACATGTTGAAGTGGAACAAGAGCTTCGGCAAGCACTCACTGGACTTCACCGGATTGCTGAATTGGGAGAAGTTCCAACGCTGGAAAACGCAAGCCACAAACGAAGCGTTCCAGCCGAGCGACAACCTGGGATTCCACGGCATTGACTTCGGTACAGTGCCCAACGTAGGTTCCAACGACATTTACCGCACCGGCGCTGCCATGATGGCACGTCTGCACTACTCTTTCGCCGACCGCTATCTGGTGACGGCCACGGTACGCCGCGACGGTTATTCCGCTTTCGGTCAGGAAAATCCGTGGGCTACCTTCCCTTCCGTGGCATTGGGATGGGTCTTCACCGAAGAGCCTTTCTTCAAGAACTTGAACATCGGCTGGCTGGACTATGCCAAGCTGCGCCTCTCTTACGGTGAAAACGGTAACCGTTCGGTAGGTGAATATGCCGCCCTGATGAAGCTGCGCGCCATGAAATACCTCTACATCGACCAGAAGACGGGTGAACTGATAAACGCCAATACCTTCTATTGCGAAAACATGGCAAACGCTCACCTGAAATGGGAAAAGACTACCTCTTACAACCTCGGTCTGGATTTTACTACATTGGGAGGTCGCCTGGGTGGAGGCATCGATGTCTATCACAAGAGCACAACCGACCTGCTGAACAACCGTCAGTTGCCTACCATCATCGGCTACACCAGCGTGAAAGCCAATATCGGCGAGGTGTGGAACCGTGGTGTGGAACTCTCATTGCACTCTACCAACATCCAGAACAATGTGCTGACTTGGCGTACTACCTTCAACCTGGCTTACAACAAGAACACTATCAAGCATCTGTATGGCATCATGGAGGATGTAAAAGATGAGAACGGCAACGTAATCGGACAGAGAGAGGCAGACGATATTGCTAACGGTTACTTCATAGACCATGCACTGGATGAAGTGTGGGGCTACAAGTTCATCGGCGTATGGCAGGAGAACGAACGCGAAGAGGCTGCCAAGTACGGCCAGATTCCGGGTGACCCGAAGATTTACGACAAGGACGGAAACCATAAGTATGGCAACGATGACAAAGTGTTCCTGGGCAATACGACTCCGAAGGTACGTTGGAACATGCGCAACGAGTTCACGCTCTTCAAGAACTTCGACATCTCCTTCAGTATGTATTCCTACTTGGGACACATCAAGAAGCAAGACCGCTTTACCAACAACAATGCCTTGCTGAACACGGTAAACCAGATTAAACGTGACTACTGGACGGCGGAGAACCCCATCAACGACTATCCGCGTCTGTCCGCTAAGAGCCCGAGCGGCATCGGTTACAGTATCTATAAGAAGGCCTCCTTCATGCGTATCGACAACCTCTCATTAGGTTACAGCTTCCCCAAGAACCTGTTGAAGCCCGTGAAGCTGGAAGCGTTGCGCCTGAACCTGACCGTGAAGAACCTGGGTTACTTTACCGGATGGCCTGCCTACGACCCCGAAAACTCGGACAGCAACACCCCGAGAACAGTTACTTTTGGTATTAACATGACATTATAATAACAACAGACCATGAAAAGTTTGATAAAACATACATTAGGATATGCCGGCATGCTGGGGGTGATGTTCACTGCCACCGGTTGTTCCGACTGGCTGGACCCCAAGCCGCTCTCTTTCTTTACTCCTGAAAATACGTTCAACACCTACGAGGGACTGAAGACCAGTACCGACATGCTGAACCGTGATGCACGTTACTTCGATTTCT
>CAMWRY010000026.1 GCA_947176775.1 uncultured Bacteroides sp. | reverse complement strand
AAACGTAATACAATCAATTGCTTTATTAAAACGCTGCAAAGGTAGATACTTTTTGAATATGTTGTTCTCGAAACCCCAACTTTTTTTATGTTTTTTTGGGAGGTTCGGCCGTTTTTATCGCTATTTATATGTTTTACAACATGTTAATCTACAGCGATACTATCGTACAAATATCTCTTGATACTTCTTTTAGGCGTTTTCTCGAATTCTGTCGGATAAAGCTGGATTCGGCTTACTTTTTCGTAGGCTGCCACGCTGTTATTCAGATTTTTGAGATTCTCGTCCATGATGGTTTTTAGGTGGTCCGGCTGGTTCAACCCTAAAGAATCCAAGGCTTCATAGTCGGCATACACTAAGGCTACCAGGCGTTTATTCCGTTCGATGACCAAGCTTTCCAAGACAAAAGGCATGTTGTTGAGCCGTGCTTCTATCTCTTCGGGGAAGATGTTCTGTCCACTGGAACTGAGAATCATGGTCTTGCTGCGTCCGCGGATATAGAGGTTGTTGTCTTCGTCCAGCATACCCAGGTCGCCGGTGCGGAGCCATCCGTCTTCGGTGAAGACTTCTCGGGTGGCTTCGGGATTCTTGTAGTAGCCTGTCATGACGTTTTCGCCTCGCACTTGTATCTCGCCAAGCTTGTCATTCGGGTTCTTTTTGCAGATACGGGCTTCCATGATATCGAGCACCCGTCCGGAGGAGGTCGGGACAAATTCGTTCCAGGGCGCGTAGCTGATGAGCGGAGCACATTCCGTCATGCCATAGCCGATGGTGAAGGGGAACTTGATGCGATGGAAGAACTCTTCTACTTCCGGATTCATGGCTGCGCCTCCTATGATGACTTCATTGAAGCGTCCACCCAGCGCGTCGACCAGTTTCTTGCGGATTTGGGCGTATATCTGTGCGTCGAGCAAGGGGATATTGAGTGCCCATTTCATGGGCTTTTTATTTATGATGGGCTGGATGACGTTCTTATAGATTTTCTCGATGACGAGAGGGACGGTAATGATGAGGTTCGGTTTCACCTCTTCGAAAGCTTTCATCAGAATCTTGGGGGAGGGGACTTTTCCTAACAGGGTGACGTGGGTACCGACAGCAGTGGCGGTCAGGAAATCGAACGCACAGCCGTAGGCGTGTGCTAAGGGCAGGAAAGAGAGCACCTTGTGGCCCCTCTTCAGCAGCCCGGTGCGTATGCCGAAGGTGATGTTGCCGGCCAGGTTGTTTCCCGTCAGCATGACCCCTTTGCTGAAACCGGTGGTGCCCGAGGTATAGTTCAGCAGCATGACTTTGTCATTGGAGAGGTCCGTATAGACAACGTCTTCTTTGCGGAAGCCGTGCGGATAGGCCTTTTCCATTTCCTGGTCCAGTTGTTTGAGGAAACGCTGGATGGTCTCTCCGTCCCGTTGGTACAGGCAGCGAAAATCGTTCAGGGAGAATACGCCACGAAGTCCGGTGAGCCGTTCTTCTTCCAAGTGTTCCCAGATAGTGTCGCTGGTGAAGAGGAAGGTAGATTCGGAGTGGTTCACGATATGGTGCACGTCGTTGGGATTGAAGTCCTGCAGGATAGGGACAACGATGCCGCCATAGGTGATGGTAGCCATGTAGGCGATGCACCAGCGTGCGTTGTTCTTTCCGATGATGGCGATTTTGTCGCCCCGACGCAGCTGGCAGTGTCTGAAGAGCAGGTGCAACCGGGCAATCTCTTGCGCCACTTCGCCATACGTATAACTTTCGTTTTCTCCATAATTGGTATAGCAGGGGAGATCCCAATTCTCGCGGAAACTATGCTCGTATAGCTTGATGAAATTTTCCTGTATCATTGCACAAAATTTAGTTGAATGTGCAAAAGTAGGAAAAATAGATTAATAATCTGTATCTTTGCCGCATAAATGTGTTTATAGGCTCATGATAGATACCCATATATTTCAAGACAAGAAGGCAGTTTACTATACGTTGGGGTGCAAACTGAACTTTTCGGAAACCTCTACGATAGGTAAAATCCTGTGCGAAGCAGGCGTGCGCACGGTACGCAAGGGAGAGAAAGCAGATATTTGTGTGGTGAATACCTGCTCAGTGACGGAAGTGGCAGACAAGAAGTGTCGCCAGGCCATTCACAAACTGGTGAAGCAGCATCCGGACGCGTTTGTAGTGGTGACCGGATGCTATGCTCAGTTGAAACCGGATACGGTGGCAAAGATAGAAGGAGTGGACGTGGTCTTGGGAGCCGAGCAGAAGAAAGACCTGCTACAATACTTGGGCAACCTGCAAAAGCATGGGTCCGGTGAGGCCTATACCTCGGCTTTGAAGGACATACGTTCGTTTGCCCCCTCCTGTTCGCGAGGCGACCGCACCCGTTTCTTCCTGAAGGTGCAGGACGGTTGCGACTATTACTGCTCCTATTGCACCATTCCCTTTGCCCGAGGGCGCAGCCGCAACGGCAGCATTTCCTCTATGGTGGAGCAGGCCCGGCAGGCAGCGGCCGAGGGTGGAAAGGAGATTGTGCTGACCGGTGTCAATATCGGAGACTTCGGCAAGTCTACTGGCGAAACGTTCTTCGACCTGGTGAAAGCGCTGGACGAGGTGGAGGGCATCGAGCGCTACCGCATCTCCTCCATCGAACCGAATCTGCTGACGGATGAAATCATCGACTACGTGTCTCGCTCCCGGCGTTTCATGCCTCATTTCCATATACCCTTGCAATCGGGCAGCGACGAGGTGCTGAAGCTGATGCGTCGCCGTTACGACACAGCCCTGTTTGCCTCGAAGATAAGGAAGATAAAAGCTACGATGCCCGATGCTTTCATCGGGGTAGATGTAATTGTAGGTACCCGTGGAGAGACGGATGAGTATTTCGGACAGGCATACGACTTTCTCAAGAGTCTGGACGTGACGCAGCTGCATGTGTTCAGCTATTCGGAGCGTCCCGGTACGCAGGCGCTGAAGATAGACCATGTGGTATCGCCTCAGGAGAAGCATTGCCGGAGCCAGCAACTGCTGGAACTTTCGGACGAGAAGACGCATGCCTTCTATGCACGCCACATCGGGCAGGTGATGCCGGTGTTGCTGGAGCGTCCTAAACCGGGGATGCCGATGCATGGTTTTACTCCTAATTATATCCGGGTGGAAGTGCCTCATGATGATGCGCTGGACAATCAGGTGGTGTCCGTGCGCTTGGGGGACTTCAATGCCGATGGTACCGCACTCTTGGGAACGCTCTTGCCCTGAATGCACTGGTTGTAAATGGATAAAACTGGATAATATGAAATCGAAAATCCTTTATTGGCTGACCTATGCCGGTATGTGGCTGGTGGCATTGCTGCCTTTCCGGGTGTTGTATCTCCTTTCCGACGGGCTTTACTTCTTAATGCGCCACATTGTGCACTACCGGAAGAAGGTGGTTCGCCACAATCTCCGCAATTCCTTTCCCGAGAAGTCGGAGGCCGAACTGTTGGAGATAGAGCGCAAATTTTATCACTACATCTGCGACTATATGTTGGAGGAGGTGAAGACGCTGCGCATCTCTTTCGCAGAGCTTTGCCGTCGGATGGAGTATGACAATAAGGAAGAGTTCCTTGCCATGGTAGAGAAGCATGGCGGCATCATTCTGCTGATTCCTCATTATGCCAATTTCGAGTGGATTATAGGCATGGGAGCCATCATGCAGCCCGGCGACTTGCCTGTGCAGGTGTATAAGCCCTTGAGCAATAAGTATATGGACGAGATGTTCAAGCGTATCCGTGCTCGGTTTGGCGGCTATAATGTGCCTAAGCATTCCACGGCACGCGAAGTGATAAAGTTGCGTCGCGCAGGCAAGCGGATTGTAGTCGGCTTGATTACCGACCAGTCGCCCAATCGCAACGAGGCTCATTACTGGACCACATTCTTGAATCAAGATACAGTGTTTATGGATGGTGCCGAGCGCATAGCCAAGCTGATGGATTTCCCCGTCTTCTATTGTGAACTGGAGCGCACCTACAGGGGATATTGCAAGGTGCGCTTCGACTTAGTGACCGAAACTCCCAAGCAAACGGCCGAGGGCGAGATAACCGAATGCTTTGCCCGTCGTCTGGAGCAGACCATAAGACGCGACCCGTCTTGCTGGTTCTGGTCGCATAAGCGTTGGAAACGGAAACGTGAAGAGGTTGTAAAACATGGATAAGATTGCTGTAGTGATATTGAATTGGAACGGATGCGACATGCTCCGTTCGTTCCTCCCCTCCGTGGTACGCTTTTCGAAAGCAGACGGTGTTGGGGTGTATGTGGCTGACAATGGCTCCACGGATGCTTCGGTGGAGATGCTTCGGAGTGAGTTTCCTTCCGTACGTCTGATTCTGTTGGAGGAGAATCATGGCTTTGCCGACGGATACAACCTGGCACTGAAGCAGGTGCAGGCTGAATATGTTGTGTTGCTCAATTCCGATGTGGAGGTTACCGACCATTGGTTGCTGCCTTTGGCGGCGTATATGGATACCCATCCCGAGGTGGCGGCCTGCCAGCCGAAGATACGCAGCTGGCGCAACAAGGAACAGTTTGAATATGCCGGTGCCGCAGGCGGTTTCATCGACCGTTACGGCTATCCCTTCTGCCGGGGCCGTATCTTGGGAGTGGTGGAGGAAGACTTGGGGCAGTATGACACCGTTCTTCCGGTCTTTTGGGCTACGGGTGCGGCTTTGTTCATCCGCCTGAAGGATTACCGGGAGGCCGGCGGACTGGATGGACGCTTCTTCGCCCACATGGAAGAGATAGATTTGTGCTGGCGGCTCCGTGCCCGTGGCAGGCAGTTGGTATGTGTACCGCAGAGTGTGGTCTATCATGTGGGTGGTGCCACCTTGAAAAAAGAGAATCCGCGCAAGACTTTTCTCAACTTCCGTAACAATCTGTTGATGCTCTACAAGAATCTGCCGCAAGACGAGTTGCGGCAGGTGATGTGCGTGCGTGCGTGTCTGGACTATGTGGCGGCACTCAGCTTTGTGCTGAAAGGGCAGTTTGCTAATGCGTGGGCAGTACTTCGTGCCCGTCGGGCATACGTTGCCCTTCGTCCGTCGTTTGCTACGTCTCGCGAAGAGAATTTGCAGAAGGCAACGCTCAACGCGATATCAGAACGGACGGGGTACAGCCTGTTAGTACGGTTTTATCTGAGGGGGAAAAGGTATTATTCCCTTCTCTTATAAACTGCTTGTACCGGAGTAACTTATAATACAAATGCACGAAAGAAGGTGCATCGTGCATTACCATACACCTTCTTCTATATAGAAGGCTTGTTTGAAAAGATGAAAATATAGAAAACTTGCAAAACTTAAGCTTATTAACGTGAGTTCGATATAAGCAATTCACACATGCGGCATGTAAGTTATCGCTTATATCGAACTCACGTTAATTACTTGTGGAATTCAAATTTCGTCAGGCCACAGGCAGGGTTTTCCTGTAGCTTTGAATGTAGGTCGCTGTCCTCCTGCCGCCCGTAAGTAGTTTCCTAATTCTTTTGAAAGCCGTTCTACGATGTCTGGATGTTGTTCGGAAACATTATTCTTCTCGCCAATGTCCTTGGGTATGTTGAACAGCTCTTTTTTGCCTGTATCATAATAGAAAATCAGTTTCCATTCATCCTTTCGGATGGCACAATTCAAGTTGATGCCCGGTCCGTCGTTACCCCAGATGTTGGGGAAGTTCCATACTAATGTACGCCCTTTCGACGGGTCTCCGGTACCTTTCAATAGCGGTACGAAGCTGATACCGTCTATGGGATTGACAGTCTTGTATTTCCGGATGCCTGCCATTTCGAGCAGGGTAGGATAAAAGTCTTCAATCATTACATATCGATCGCAGCGAGTATCAGGAGTGACTACTCCCGGCCAACTTACGATCATCGGTTCGCGTATTCCACCCTCGTATAAGGAACCTTTGCCACTGTTGAGCGGATAGTTTTGGGTGTGAATCTGTCCGTCGCGCCATTCGGGTTCGGCAGCTAGTCCTCCGTTATCACTCATGAAAATGACGATTGTGTTGTCTGCCTCGTCGTTCTGTTCCAGCCAGTCCATCAGGTCGCCCAGGCTCTTATCCATTCCTTCTATCAACGAGGCGTAGGCTGCCTCCTTGTCGCTCAGTCCTTTTTTGATGTATTTAGGAAAGAATCTCATATCCTTATCAATGGGGACATGAATGGCATAATGTGCCATGTACAGATAGAAAGGCTGATTATATTCTTTAGCTTTGTTCAGTGCTTTGATTGCTTCACGTGTCAGGGCTTCGGTGGCAAACACGCCGGTTCCCCAATAGTTTTCCAATCCCGGGATGGACATTAGCGAATAAGGGCTCCCGTCACGGGTGTGCCCGTAATTCCGTTCACTCAGGTAAGTCGCCAAACCGCCGGCGGCATGTCCGGCTATGTTTACCTCAAATCCCCAATGCGTGGGGTTTTCTCCCGGAGTGTCAATGGAACCGAAATGGGCTTTTCCGCAATGAATGGTGTGATAGCCGCTTTGTCTGAGTAATTCGACGAAGGAAGTCCCGACAAATGTGTTGGGAGTTCCTTTCACTTGGCTCACCCCGTTATAGTTCCAGTCGGGCAGCTGTATTGTTTCGCTGGAACGGTCGGTGGCTTTGTTCTTCTGAAGGGTCCAGTTGGTCACTCGGTGCCTTGTGTTGTTGGCACCGGTTATCAGGCTGCAACGGGTGGCCGAGCTGATGTTGCATGCATAGGCTTGTGTAAACATCATGCCTTTCTTTGCCAGGCGTTCCATATTGGGGGTTTCGTAGACCTCGTTGTAATGGGTTTTCTGTGTCCAAAAGGGCAATGAGGTGTCCTGCCATCCCATGTCGTCTACCATGAATAGAATGATATTAGGACGTTGCTTGGTTGCTTCCGTAATTGTTTTCTCTTTTGCTTGCACTGTGGCTCCTGCCAGCGAGGCGAAAGCGAAGGATAAAAGAAAAGTTTTACTCATATTCAATTAATGATATAGATTGTCATGTCTTATTATTTATTACTCACATTGTATGCACTAAAGTTGATGATCTCTGGTGAGGAGATACATTGGGTGACGGTCAGTCGCAACGAACAGGTCTCTACTGGTTTGAATTGCTCAATGCGTTTGTGTCCGACTGATTCTCCTGAGCACACGGTCTGCCATTTTCCGTTGACTTTTGCCTCTATCTTGTATTGGCGAATCCTTTCTCCTTGGGCTATGTCTTCTTGAATGATGCAATAGTTGACAGATTGCTTTTTGTCAAAAGTCAGCGTAAGGCTTTTCTTTTGTCCTTTTGTTTTTGCCAGCGGTGCACCGAAACGGCGTTTTATTTCTTTGCCCCATTCTTCCAGACGTAATTTATCTCCTTCGGGGAGCAATCCGTCAGGATTGGGCGTCAATCCCATTATCAGGGTGGCATTACGGCCAACGGATTTCTCATACATATCCATGAGCTTTGATAAAGGCAATATGTTGTCTTCGTCATCAGGTTCCCAAAACCATTCATGGCGACCGTTGGCGCCGCGCAGGGGGCTGTCGGCCATAGCCGGTACCCAGTATTTTCCATCAGGATCGCCATGTTTCAACAATTCTATTTGACTGTTTTGGCTTTCAACATGTTTGTTGTGAGAACAAGGGGTAGGAAAAGTGGACCAGCAAGGATATCCCACTGTTCCCGATTCGGAACCTCCCCAACGGAAATCAGCACGGTGTATATTGTGATAGAACAGGCATTCAGGTTGGAGTCTGTTGACAATAGGCTCTACGTCTGGACCGTCGCCTTGTGGGTCATCGGCTCCACCGTCAAACCAAATCAAGTATAAATCTCCATAGCGAGTACAAAGCTCTTCCACCATTTTTTCGCAAAGGCGTTTATACCAGGCTTGCCTGTAGGTTGCAAATTCTCCGGTACCATCCATTTTGAAATTATGGACACCGAGAAGTGAATTCCACCGGATGCCTACATAAATGCCGGGCTGGATGCCATATTTGCGGCAGGAATTGACAAAATCGCGAATAATATCTCCTTTCCCGTCACGCCATTTTACGGCTTTCAGGCAATAGGGATTCACATCGCTTTGCCATAAGCCGAAACCGGTCTCATGAGTGGCGGTAAGTATGGCGAATCGGCAACCTGCCGATTTGGCTGCCAATATCCATTGGTCGGTATCTAATTGGGTAGGATTGAAGATGTTGTAGTCTTCAATGGGAACAATGCGATTGTTCCCTTGTCCGTAACGAATTCCATCGAACACGTGCAGGTCGTAGTGGAATATGGCACCCATTTCCGCAGTGTGCCATTTTAACTGATGCGGTTTGGGCACAATTATTTCTTGTTGTGCCAAGCACAATACGCAATTTGCTAAAATCAGTATTGTGGATAAGAATACTTTTTTCATGGTTAAAAACTTTCTGTATGCAAAAATATCCATATTATCCGGGAATGAAAAGGAGACAGGAATATTTATAGAAATTTTTCTGTCTCCTTTTCCCTTTTTCTGGCGTTTTTTTGTTATTTAGAACTCGCTCGTTTATTCTCCATCGGGCAGAGTTCCGTCATTTTTGCTCCATCCGGGATTCTGATAGATGGTGGAAGTGTCGTAATCATTGGAACCGGCTATGGAAGTAGTCAATCGAAATTGTTTGTTGCTGATGGGATACAAGTATTTGTTTGTATTCCAGTTCAGTCCGTTGAAACCGATGTTCGCGGAATTTTTGCGGTAAGGCAATAAATACTTTCCTTCTGCATACGGATCGGCTTTAGCCGAGATATTGGCAGTTCCGCTGGTAGTTCCATACTCTATGGGTGTAATCGTTGCAATCGGGCTGGCGGCATCTTCCGCTTGAGGATTTGTGTACAATTGGTACATGTTTTCCCAAAAATTGAATCCCTGCACGTGTATGTTCTTTACCTGGTCCAGAGAACGCCAACGCTTTAAGTCTGCCATACGCAATCCTTCTGATGCCAATTCGACACGACGTTCGCGACGGATGTTGTATAGGGTAGCATTGATTTGCCGGCCGGAAGAATAGCTTCCCCAATCCTGTTTTTCCTTATTCATGTCGGTATGGTCTATGCCTTTCTGGTAATCAGTGCTCATGCTCGCACGTGTGCGGAGAGCTTTCCAGTACTTGTCACAATTTCCACCTAAATTCCCGTTCAATTCATAATAGGCTTCAATGTAATTCAGATAGGCTTCCGCCGCACGGAATACAGGGCATCCGGTGTAGGACTCTTTGGTAGCTTGCATATCACCGGATGTGTTCAGACCTTTGCGCAAGCAATAACCGGTCGGGTTGCCGTTTTCTTTTTGTGCTTCAAAGATTTCAGGACGGTAGAAATAGCCGTATCCATCGCTTTCCTTTATCCAAATGGCGAAGTTCGGATTATCGGACAACAAGTCTCCGGTTTTCAGAATGGTTTGTCCCATACGCCCGTCTCTTCCGGCAAAAATGTGTTCGAATGTGCCATCTCCCAGATAGTTCTCGCTGGCGTAGATGGGCAAGCCGTCAGCCATCAGGTAGGATTCTACCATGGAGCGTGTGTAACCGGTATTTCCACCACCATTGCGTTGCAGGTAGCTAACGACAAAATGAAAAGAGGTTGCGTCTGAACTGACGCTGTATCTGCGCCATAACAAAATCTCGTCTATTCCACTTAAATCGACGGAATTGAAGAGGGCTGCATAGTCATTGTGCAGATTGTGTCCTTTTGCCACGATGTCGGCGGCTTCAATCGCTTGTTGCAGGAAGTATTTGATTTCGGAATCTATGTCTATACTGAAATCTTTTAAATAATCCGCTGATGCTCCGGGCCATCCGGGGCCACCAGGAACGAATGCCGTCCCTTTGTGGTATCTCTCCCAAGTCGCTTCAAACAGGGCTACCCGGCTTTTTATCAGAGCGGCGCAATCTTTGTTTAGTCGGTTGCTCATTGGCGCATTGGGCAACATGTATTCATAAGCTTTGTCTAAATCGGACAGTATGAAACGGGCTACTTCATTGCGTGGACGGCGCTTGGAAGCTTCTCGAATGGTGTTGTAGTCATCCGGCAGGACTTCGGTCAGGATTGGAAAATCGCCCAAATCTTGCAAGGCACTGAAATATATATAAGCACGGAAGAAATAGACTTCACCTATGTAATGCTTGATATTTGCATCGTTGCCGGCAATTTTTCCATCAGCATATCGCTCGGTAACGGTTTGAATAAAATAATTGGTCGCCCGTATTTTGCGGAAATATTTGTGCCACAAATCATTGTCTCCTACATGCGATAACCCTTTTACAAAAAGTTTATTAGGCTCGTCGGCAGTCTGGTTATCAGTTCCGTTATCTCTCTGGAACAGTCCCAGATTATAAGTGGCTGACCCATGGGATGGGAGGATATTTCCATATTCGTTGTTATTTTCGTTTTCACTGTCATTGTAGAATTTGGCTGCATAAGCGGCTAGATCAGTTTCCGCATTCAGGTAGATATGGGTGCTGACGGAAGTGATAGGTTCGCAATCCAGATAGTCATTGCAAGAGGTGTAGAAAATGCTGGTTACGGCTATAAGTACATATATTATAATCTTTTTCATAATGTATTGCTGTTTTTAGAAAGTTGCGTTTAATCCAAAAGAAATGGTGGTTTGAAGCGGATATGTTTTGCCTGAATTCCCATCTGTGTAACTTGAATAAGTAGTCTCTGGGTCAAAGCCGTTGGGCAGGCCGGTAAGGGTCAATACATTCTCGGCACTGACATATACGCGCAATTTCTGCATGTGCAGTTGGCGGATGATTTGTGTGGGGAAAGTATATCCCAACTGAATGTTTTTAAGACGGGCATAAGCACCGTTTTGCAAGTAACGGGTTTGCGGCCTTTGGTTCATGTCTTTGTTCATGTACATCTTGGGGAAATAAGCATTGGTGTTTGGGCCGAACACGGAAGCCGTATTCTCGGGACGGTAGTAATCCAAATGCTCTTTCAAACCGGTTGATTGCCATTCTCCGCCTGAAATACCCCAAAAGCTAGGACCGTCCAGCCATAAATCACGTTTGGCAACTCCCTGCCAGAACATGCTGAAGTCAATTCCGTTCCATTCGCAGCCTAAGTCTAATCCAAACCGGAAACGGGGGGTAGAGTTGCCAATAATCTTACGGTCTCCCGGATCGTCTACGGTGTTGGCTCCTTCGTTGATGACGTTGTCTCCATTGAGGTCTTTGAACATGATGTCGCCTTCACCCCATCCCGAGCCCCATGAGGGATTGTTCTCTTTCAACCATTCATCCATTTCTGATTGGCTTTTGGCTATTCCTTGAGTGACATATCCCCAAATGGCTCCTAATTCCTGACCTTTATAATAGGTTTTTAGCGATTTGGACTCGTTAGGATATTTGTCTACAAATGTACGGGAGTCTGCAATGTTGAATCCAATGTTGTAATTGACTTTTCCAATCTTATCTCGCCAACTGGCAGCAATTTCCCATCCTTTGGTACGCAAGTCGGTGTTGTTACTTGCCGGCATGCCGATGCCATAGATGGAAGCGACTTCGGATGCAGGACCAACCATATCCAATGTCTTGCGGATAAAATAATCGAAATTCACGTTCAACCGATTTCTGAACATACCCAAGTCAAAACCGACATTCAATGACTGTACGGTTTCCCAGGTCAAAGAACTGCTCAAAGTAGAGGGCATGCCAGCGACTGTCGGCTTGGAATTTTCCATCAGCCAACTTCCCCCGTTCGTCTTAATGGATTGTAGCAGGTACATGGGATAATAAGAGTTGGTGTTCTGGTTACCTAATGTACCCCATGAGATACGAGGTTTGAGCTGATTGACAATATTCTCGTCTATGGGGAAAAACTCTTCTGCAGCCACATTCCAACCTAAAGAGAATGAACCGAAAAGTCCCCAGCGGTCTTTACGAAGGAAGCGTGATGAACCGTCGTAACGTAGGTTTCCGGCAAGGAAGTATTTGTTGGAATAGTCATAGTTGATACGTCCGAAGAAACCTGCTGTAGCCCATGTATAGGCACTAGCTTCATTGATTTTATCTTCACCTGTCGCAGCACCGATTTCGGGCACGGATTCGGTAATCAGATCCATACGTTTTACGGACAAATAGCGATTGTTGTATTTTTCCGTGTTAACTCCGGCCATAATCTTGAATTGATGCTCGTCAAACGAGAATGAATAATCACTATACAAACTCGTTGTCAAGTGGTTGGCTTTTGTCCAATGCTGCATGGCTCCGGTCTGTCCCACAGCATACGAACCACCATAAGCCAGTTCTAATGCGTCTCCGGCTACATTGTGTTCGTAGACTTTATTCAGATTTTGTCTTTGTATCTGGTCTATCAACCGCAATCCTACATTGGCGTAAATATTCCAGTTCTTTAATGGATGAAAGACAAGTTGCCCTTGCAGGTACACGTTGTTGTTGCTGGTGATGGAACGGCTTCCGTTGGTCAGTTGTCCCAATTTCCCATTGCGCATGTAATAACCGTTGGGGTCTTTGAATGGCATGGTAGGCCACATACGCACCACATCATGGTAGAACAGGCCGCCCATGTCACTATATAGCGGATTGTCCAGCTTGGTATATACATATTTAGTATTGATTTCTACATCCAACCACTGGAAAGGTTGTGCATTAAATTTTGCATTTGTGGAAATGCGGTCATAAGTATCATTTCCATAGCGTAGATTTCCGTTTTGATTCAGATAATTGGCCGATACATAATATTGGCTTTTCTCATTTCCTCCGTTAATGTTCAGGTTGTGTTCTTGCGACCAAGCCCATTTATAATGGGTCTTGTACCAGTTTACATTATCGTTGGCTTTTTCATGGAATTGCCAGTTGCCATTGGTATTGGCAATGGTGGTGGTGGTGATTTCTCCGTTTATATATTTTTGGATGCGGTTCATGGTATCTTCGTCGAAAATGGCTTTGCCTCCTCCGTTGAGGCTGCCTTCGTTGAAGTAGTTGGCAAATTGCCAGGAGTCCATTAACTCTGGCAAGTGGTTCGGGCCTGCATAACGGGCATTCCCTGAATAAGATACGCTGGCTTTTCCTACTTTTCCTTTTTTTGTCGTAATCAAAATAACGCCGAATGCTGCGCGTGAACCATAAATCGAACTGGCAGCTGCGTCTTTCAATACGGAGATGGATTCCACGTCGTCGGGATTCAGATTGTTCATGTTGCCTTCAATGCCGTCTATCAATACCAATGTGGTTGCTTTTGAGCCAGTGGAAATAGTTCCTGTTCCACGAATATTCACATCCATCGTTTGTCCTAATTGTCCTCCCAAACCTCCGACAGACATGTTTAAGCCGGGGACAGTACCTTGTAGCGATTGCCCTAAATTGGAAACCGGGCGTGAATCCAGCATTTTGGTGTCTACTGTTGCTACGGCATCTGTCAAGTTAGCTTTCCTTTGTGTACCAAATCCGACCACTACTATTTCATCCAGCATTTGCGTGTCTTCAGACATCTGGATATGGTAAGGGGAAGGATTGGAACCGATTGTGATTTCTGTTTGAGTATATCCTATGAATGATATAACCAGCACGTTTCCTTTTGATGCTTGTAATGTGAAGTTTCCATCAAGATCTGTCACAGTGCCGTTGCCTGTCCCTTTTATCTTGATACTGGCGCCGATAATAGGCTCGTTGAGCTTCTTGTCCGTGATTCTGCCTGTAACGTTGAACTGCTGAGCATACAAGAACGTACAACTGCCAAGCAAGATTAGCAATAAAATTGAGATTTTTTTCATGCTTCTTTTGTTTTTAATTAGACTTTTAGATTAATTTTCGCAAATGTATGATGCTCAGTCGGATTGTGATGTTGCATGTTTCTTTCATTTGATATGCACGTTTAATTCATTCTTATATTTTTCCTTGATTTTAGATTGTAATTTCCTTGAGTTTTTATTTCTTTGCCCTTTGTAATGAATTGAATATGAATCTTAAGTTTTGGTCATTGTTTATAGTCGGGCTGTGCATCTGGATACCAAATGTATGTTATGCATTTCTGGAAAAGGATATGCATCTGCTTACTATGCAGAATGGGCTGGTAGATAATACCGTGTCTAGTATTTGTTATGATAAAGAAGGTTTTGTTTGGTTTGGTACTCGGGGTGGATTGAGTCGTTATGATGGCAGAGAGGTTACCAATTTCAGGTTGGAAGGGGAATACCACAATATATTATCAATGAAGGAGGTATTCGATGGTGTTTTGATGTTTGTAGATAATGGCGTACTTTCGGCATTTGATTTGAAAAAAGGGTTGTTCCTTTCTGTAAGTTCTTTGTCTGGAGAGAATATACCTTCTCAAGGGCTGTTGTGGAAAGATTCCACTTCCATTTGGACTATTTCCGGGACAAAATTGTATTTGATGAAGAGATGTGAGTCGGAGAAGGACCGGCTGCAATTCCAAGTTGAAGAAATATATTCGGGCAATACTTTATTGTCTGCAATGGCATATTCAACAGATAAAAAGCATATTTGTCTGATTGACGAAAAATGCAGAATCATTTTGCAAGATGTAGCAGACTTGAAATCTTCCCGGGTAATAAATCTGGGATACGCCAGAGAGATGGCTGTCAATTCGGTGCTGTATGACGATGGGCGGATATGGATTTCAACGACTGGTGATGGGATTGTCTGCTATAATGAGCAGACAGGGAATATCAAGAAATTAACTTATGATATAGGGCAAAGAGATAATGGACTCTCGCATACGGATGTCTTTTGTATAGTCCGGCTGAACGAGGATAAGTATTTGGCTGTCACATGGAATGGATATACGGTATTGACTATCGACAAAAACAACCCGGATAAAGTTTTGACTGAGATTTATAGTAATACTTCTTCGATGGTGCATCGCAATCTTGAAACAAGAATGATTGCGGCATGTTACGATTCGCGTGGTATTTTATGGATTGGAACGGATGGTGGTGGAGTAGTCTGGTCGGATTTGCGTATGCAGTTTTATAATCGTTTTTATCAAGATCGGCACAATGAGATTTGTTCCATTGTGGCTGATGACGATCATTATCTTTGGCTGACCACATTCCACAAAGGAATAATGCGAAGTTGTAAAGCTTATGATGCCTCGGAAAACATGGATTTCTTTCAAGTGGAAGATAAGGTAATCCAAAATCAACAGACCGTCTTGTGTAGTGTGAAAGATGAAAAGGGGAATTTGTGGTTTGGAAATCAAGATGGTTCACTGACTTGCTATCATAAGGAAAAGAAGGTGTTCAGTGTGCTGCAATTGCTTTTGGAAGACGGCACACCCAATAGGGCACCTGTTTGGGCTTTGTTTATTGATAGTAAGAAGCATTTTTGGATAGGTACACAAGAAGGGCTATTGAAGTTTGACCCTAAAAGCAACAAGTGTAAACTTATAGATTTTGAATCGTCCGGACCAAATTATCTTCATATCCGTGCCATAGCTGAAACTCATGACCATACTCTTTGGTTGGGTACAGCCAATTATGGTTTATGCAAAGTTGTGGACGAACATCGTTTGCAGTCCGGCTACGAGAAAGAGTATGGTATGACTGGAAGTTCGATACGTTCGTTGTTGACATCAAGTGACGGAAATCTATACGTGGGGTACATGACCGGTCTGGCAGTTTTCTCTCCTGTCCGAGATACAATAACTTATGTATATACTACTCGAGATGGGCTTTGCAGTAATTTTATCGGTTGTATGACTGAAGACGGAAACGGGCAAATCTGGTTGGGAAGCAATTCCGGTATCTCACGTTATAGTCGTCATCAGCACTTATTCTACAATTATTATATTTCTGGTAGCAATCGTTCCGTGTTACATTGCGGTGATATTTTGTTTTGGGGAAACAATAAAAGCCTCACCTATTTTAATCCGGACAACATTAAAGCATTTGCGGCATCCAATCCTGTGGTCATTACAGGGTTAGAGGTGGACAACCAGCTTGTAGAGACCGGAAAAAGTATAAATGGACAGACAATTCTTACACAAGGCATTGTTTATACACCATCTATTGTATTGAATCATGCAAATCGTGACTTTTCATTGATGTTCAATAACCTTTCTTATTCTGAAAGCCAGCAGAAGTATAGTTATAGGCTCCGTCCATATCCGGTCTCTTATAGACAGCTCCGAGCCCACGAGACCGTACTAGATCT
>CAMWRY010000025.1 GCA_947176775.1 uncultured Bacteroides sp. | reverse complement strand
CAACGACCCCGAGATTACAAATCACGTGCTCTGGCCAACTGAGCTAAAGAGGCAGGCTTAAAATGCAACCGTCACGTTCGTAGTGTGAGCGAAACGGCTGCAAATTTAGGCATTTATTTTTTATCCGCAAAATTTTAGCGGAAAAATTTATTTGCTCCGTTGTTTTTCCTTGTGTTTAACCAGCTGTTTTTCCAAAGCCTCCAGACACAAATCTACGGCTTCTTCAAACGTGTCACAAACCTTACTTGCATAAAATTCGCCATTGGGAACCAATACTTTCACTCCGGCTTCTTTATTTTCGGCTGTTTCTGGCTTTACCACCTTTAATGACACCTCTACTTTCTTTATATCATCGTAAAATTTCTCCAACTTAGCAGTTTTCTTCTGAATAAAAGACTGCAATTGCTCTGACGCATCAAAGTGAATTGATTGAATTCTTACTTCCATACTTACCTCCTTTTTATTAGGCCCGGGGATGGGCCTGATTATACACTTTTTTAAGCTCCTCAAAAGTAGTGTGCGTATAAACTTCCGTTGTCGCCAGACTCTCGTGCCCGAGAAGTTCCTTTATCGAACCCAAATCCGCACCATTGTTCAGCATAGCCGTAGCAAAGGTGTGCCTCAGCACATGGGGACTCCGTTTTTTCACCGTCACCACCTTCGAAAGGTTCCGTTTCACAAGACATGCTACGATATAACGGCAAATCCGCCTCCCGTCCTTCCGAACAAAAAAAGCATCCGAACGAACCGGAACAGCTTCGTTCCGCACTTCGACATATTCTTGCATGGAACGTTTCAACTCTTCATCGAAAGGCACCAAGCGTTGTTTGTTTCGTTTTCCCGTCACTTTAATGAGCGAAGCCGAAAAATCAACATCTTTGTCGTCCAACCCTATCAATTCGGAAAGCCGTATGCCAGTAGCATAGAACATTTCGATAATCATACGGTCGCGACACCCTTCGAATCCTTCACCGAAGTCCGTGTCATCCAACAGCCTATCCATCTCACCCTCTTTCAGAAACACAGGAAGCGGCTTCCTTTTCTTGGGACCCGTCACTTTCCGCAACGGATCTGCCGCAATCTCACCTCTCCTCAAGAGGAATTTATAATAAGCCCGGATAGAACTCAGCTTCCGGTTTATCGTATTGGGTGCAAGCCCTTTGTCCATCAAAGAAACAATCCATTCACGAACAAGTTCCGCATCCACATCCGACGGAGTCAAACTCCCCAGCATTTCTTCCCCAAACTTCTGCAATTCAAGAATATCCGCTCTATAGTACTGTACCGTACCCACGGAATAGTTCCGTTCATACAAAAGATAGTCAAGAAAAGAATCTGTCAACAACATATCGCTACATATCTAAATCATGCAACGAATATATGAAAAAGAATTCAATAACTCAAAGGATTTTACGAATTATTAATCTTCCACTTGCTGAAGTTGTTGAACGTAAACAGCACGTTCTTTCTTAAGTCTCTTAGTTACAGACGGTTTATCAAACTGTTGTCTGCGTCTAAGTTCCTTAACGATGCCAGTCTTTTCAAATTTTCTTTTGAACTTCTTCAGCGATTTTTCGATGTTTTCGCCTTCTTTTACAGGTACTACAATCATTTTCTTAAAATTATGTGTTAATGGTTTAAAAATCTCACGATTAATTTGAGCGGCAAAATTACACATACTTTCTTTATTTACAAAACTTTCTGCGAAAAAATCCACTGACCGAAGCGAAAAGAGACCAGAGTGAAGTGTGCCAAGCCACCGGAAACTACGCACAGGCAGTTGAAGCATGTATCCGGCCCACCAGAGAAACAGATGAAAGGAAATTAAAAAGATGGGATGTAAATAATCCGATGCACAATAACGCGCGTGTTCCCCCAGTAAGAGGGAAAATTCATCTACATTATTCACGGCAAATTGGAAGAAAACCTATAACTTTGGGGAAAATATTGACATTAACCGTCACCCGTCGGGTGTTCTAAACAAGAATCAAGATATGGACAAGAAGATTATCAAAGAAAGAGTCGACGCCTTACGTGCCGCATTCGACAGAGAGCAGATAGCCGCTTTTATCATCCCCAGCACAGATCCGCACCTGAGCGAATATGTGGCACCACACTGGCAATCAAGAGAGTGGATTTCAGGATTCACCGGGTCTGCCGGAACCGTGGTCGTCACACGCGACAAAGCCGGGCTCTGGACGGATTCACGCTATTTTCTGCAAGCTGCCCAGCAGTTGGAAGGCTCTGGAATAGCGCTTTATAAAGAGATGTTACCGGAAACTCCCAGTATTCCCACATTTCTGAGCGAGACGCTGCAACCGGGAGAAGCGGTAGGCATAGACGGCCAGGTGTTTTCCGTAGAAGAAGCGTTGCAACTGGAAAAACAACTCGGCAAGAAGAACATCTCTGTGAAAAGCATTACCGACCCGATGGAACTGATATGGGCAGATCGCCCGGCCATACCGGAAGGAGCCGCCTTTGTCTATGCAGCCGAATATGCCGGAAAAACGTGCCAAGAGAAACTGGATGCCATCCGGCAGGAGATGAAGAAAGCAGATGCCGAAGCACTGCTGGTTTCCTCGCTGGACGAAATAGCCTGGGCGCTGAACATACGCGGCAATGATGTGCACTGCAATCCGGTAGTAGTGAGTTACCTGATAGTAGGCGAACAGGATGCCCACTTCTTTATCGAGCCTCGGAAAGTGACGGAAGAGCTTGCCGCCCATCTGCAAGCATCTGGCGTATCCGTGCATGATTATAAGGAGATAGAGGCGTTTCTCAGCACTCTACAGGCACGCAATATTCTGCTGAATCCGGCCAAGACGAATTATGCCGCCTACTCGGCTATCTGTCCCGATTGCCGGATTATCGAAGGCGTTTCACCCGTCACCCTGCTGAAAGCCATCCGCAACAACTGCGAAATAGCCGGCATCCACGCCGCCATGCAGCGCGACGGAGTGGCACTGGTGAAATTTCTGAAATGGCTGGAAGAGACTGTACCCACAGGCAATGAGACAGAAATCAGCATAGACCGGAAACTCCATGAATTCCGCGCCGCACAGCCGCTCTACATGGGCGAGAGCTTCGACACCATTGCCGGCTACAAAGAGCATGGAGCCATCGTCCACTACGAGGCCACCCCGGAAACAGACGTGCCGCTGAAACCCGAAGGATTCCTGCTGCTGGACTCGGGAGCGCAATATCTGGACGGCACCACGGACATCACCCGTACCATCGCATTGGGAGAACTGACGCAGGAAGAAAAGACAGACTACACTTTAATATTGAAAGGACACATCGCCCTTGCCATGGCTGTCTTCCCCGAAGGCACACGAGGAGCGCAACTGGATGTATTGGCACGCATGCCGATATGGCAGCACCACATGAACTACCTGCACGGCACCGGACACGGCGTAGGCCACTTCCTGAACGTACACGAAGGTCCGCAAAGCATCCGCATGAACGAGAATCCGGTTACCCTCCGGCCGGGAATGGTGACTTCCAACGAACCGGGTGTCTACAAAGCCGGAAGCCATGGCATACGCACGGAGAATCTGGTGCTGACCATACCGGCAGGCGAGGGCATGTTCGGCAATTACCTGAAATTTGAGACCATCACCCTCTGCCCCATCTGTAAGAAAGGCATTATTCCGGAACTTCTGACGGCCGAGGAAAGGGAGTGGCTGGACAATTACCACCAGCAAGTATATGAAAAACTCTCGCCAAGCCTGAACGAGGAAGAGCAGGAATGGCTGAAAGAAGCATGCAGCAAGCTAACCACTAAAAAATAAAAAGAGATGGCACTCATAAAATCAGTCAGAGGATTTACGCCAGAAATCGGGGAAAACTGTTTTTTGGCAGACAACGCCGTCATCATCGGCGATGTCAAGATGGGACGGGATTGCAGCATCTGGTTCAGCACCGTGCTGCGAGGTGATGTGAACTCCATCCATATAGGCAACGGGGTAAACATCCAGGATGGCAGTGTGCTCCACACCTTATACGAGAAATCGACCATCGAAATAGGCGACCATGTATCCGTGGGGCACAATGTGACCATCCACGGAGCCACCATTAAAGATTATGCTTTGATAGGCATGGGGTCCACTATCCTCGATCATGCCGTAGTGGGCGAAGGAGCCATCGTCGCTGCCGGTTCTCTGGTGCTGAGCCGCACCGTCATCGAGCCGGGAAGCATCTGGGGAGGAGTACCGGCCAAGTTCATCAAAAAGGTAGACCCGGAACAGGCTAAGGAACTGAACCAGAAGATTGCGCACAACTATCTGATGTATTCCGACTGGTACAAGTAAAGTAATTGGCGGTCGGACAAAACGGAAGCATTACCGGAAAAGCTCCGACCGTTCTCCTACCCCGGGGTACGGTTCCGGCAGGGAGCAGATGGAAGTTACCCCACAAACGCCTCCGCCAACACTTTTAAAAGTTTATCATGCTCATAATCTTGTCCGTTGCTCCTGCGTTTCCGGTCACATAGCTGCCGGCATTCAGTCCCGACTCGCGCAGAAAGACTTCATCCGTCAGCAAGCGGTCGAGCAACGCCTTCAATTCTTCATAATCCTTCACTGAGAATGCTCCTTTTGCCTCCAGCAGCTGGATGGCCTCCTGGAATTTCTGGTATTTCGGACCGAAAATCACCGGAATGCCATAGACGGCGGCTTCGAGGGTATTGTGAATGCCCACACCGAAACCACCTCCGATATAGGCAATCTCACCATAGCGGTAGATGGAAGAGAGCAGACCGAAGCAATCGATAATCAGGCAGTCGGCCTTACGGATATTCTTCTCGTCGGCACGGGTATAGCGCACGTAAGGACGCTTCAGCTTACGGATGATTTCCACCAAATGGTTTTCATCGATGACGTGCGGAGCAATAATCAGTTTCACTTCCGGATGCTGGTTGAAGTACTCTATAAACAGGTCTTCATCGGGTTGCCAGGAACTTCCGGCCACAAAAGTCATCGTATTGTTTTTGAAAAGCTCCACCAAGGGCAGTTGCTTGGCCTCCTCACGGATTTGAAGCACACGGTCGAAACGGGTATCGCCTACTACCGTGACACGGTTGATGCCAATCTTTGCCAAATAGCGCTTGGAGCGTTCGTTCTGCACGAACAGGTGGTCGAAATTGCGCAAAACATGCCGGTATGTACCGCCATACCACTTGAAGAAAACCTGTCCGCGGCGGAAAATGGAGGAAATGCTATACACCGGAATGCGGCGCTTGTGCAACTCGTCCAAATAATTCTTCCAAAACTCATACTTGATGAAGAATGCCATGCAGGGATTCGCTATATCCAAGAATTTCTTCACGTTGCGCTTTTTGTCGAAAGGCAGGTAACAGACCACGTCGGCTCCCCTATAATTCTTACGGACCTCATAGCCCGATGGCGAAAAGAAAGTCAGCAGAATGCCGTAACCCGGATATTGGGCACGGATTTTCTCCATCAGCGGCCGTCCCTGCTCAAACTCTCCCAAGGAGGCGGCATGAAACCAGATATAACGCACGTCCTTCTCCAACTGCTGCCGGAGAAGTTCGTAGACTACCCAATGCCCCTTCATCATCTTTCGGGGCTTGCGGCTAAACGGAGCTGCCAGGTGTACCAAAACATCGTAGATGGCTATCGCTAGGTCGTATAACATAAAAATGAAGAGTGAAGAGTGAAAAATGAAGGATTTCGGGAATAAAGAATGCTCCATTCCCGAAAAATTCTTTAGAGCCTGTTTAAATTTTCTTCAAAAAGAACTCTCAGAAGAAGGCTGAAGAAAATTTAAACAGGCTCTTATTCTTAATTGATATGCTCGATGGCACGCTGTATACGGGCCAGCGTCTCTTCCTTGCCAATCAGCTCGGTAATGTCGAACATGTGCGGACCTTTGCACTCGCCGACTACCGCCAAGCGGAAGGCATTCATCACATTTCCCATGTGGTAGCCATGCTCGGTAATCCAGCCTATGACGATATCTTCGGAAGGTTTGGAAGCGAAGTCCTCAATGCTGCGCAGCACATCCATCAGCTCGGCCATGATACGCGGAGTATCCTCCGACCAGCGCTTCTTTACATCTTTTGCCGCATATTCCGTGGGAGCTACAAAGAAGAAACGGGTCTGGTCCCACAGCTCCTTGACAAAATTGACGCGTCCCTTCACCAAAGAAACGACTTTCGTAAGGAACTCATCGCTATAGTTGGAAGCATCGATGCCATTGGACGCCAGTACCGGCTTGAACAGCTCGGCTATCTCCGCATCCGGCTTCATCATGATGTATTCATGATTGAACCAGCTACCCTTCTTGTAATCGAACTTGGCACCCGACTTGCTGCAATGGCTCAAATCGAACAGTTTCACCAGCTCTTCCATGGACATCAGTTCCTGGTCATTACCCGGGTTCCAGCCCAGCAGTGCCAGGAAATTAATGACCGCTTCGGGCAGATAACCGGACTCACGGTAACCCGAAGAGACATCTCCCGACTTGGGGTCGTGCCACTCCAACGGGAATACCGGGAACCCCAGGCGATCACCATCGCGCTTGCTCAGTTTTCCGTTGCCCTCGGGCTTCAGCAGCAAGGGCAGATGGGCGAAAGCAGGCATCGTATCTTCCCAGCCGAAAGCACGGTACAACAGTACATGCAACGGCGCGGAAGGCAACCACTCCTCGCCACGTATTACATGGGAAACCTCCATCAGATGGTCGTCCACGATATTGGCCAAGTGGTAAGTAGGAAGTTCGTCGGCCGACTTGTAAAGCACCTTATCGTCCAGAATGGAAGAGTTGATGACTACTTCTCCACGAATCAGGTCGTTCACATGTACATCTTCGTTCGGCTCTATCTTGAAACGTACCACGTACTGCTTACCGGCGGCAATCAGTGCGTCCACCTCTTCTTTGGAAAGCGTCAGCGAATTGCGCATCTGCATACGGGTAGAGGCGTCATACTGGAAATTGGCAACCTCCGCACGCTTTGCCTCCAGCTCTTCGGGAGTATCGAAAGCGATGTAGGCCTTTCCTGCCTCCAGCAGAATGCGGACATATTTCTTGTATATTTCACGGCGTTCCGACTGACGGTACGGGCCATGGTCTCCGCCGAAACTGACTCCCTCGTCGAAGGGAATGCCCAGCCACTTGAAAGACTCCAGGATATACTCCTCCGCACCCGGCACAAACCGGTTGGAATCAGTGTCTTCAATACGAAATATCAAATCTCCTCCATGCTGACGCGCAAAGAGATAATTGTACAATGCTGTACGCACACCACCAATGTGCAACGCCCCCGTAGGACTTGGGGCAAAACGGACTCTGACCTTTCTTTCTGTCATAATCTACCTTAACTTATGAATATTTAGATGGCAAAATTAAACCTTTTTTTCCACACTAATGTTTTTTTTTGTACTTTTCGCAAAAATTTCAGCTGATATGAGTTATTTCCATACACAAAAAGAGTATTCACTCAGAGATTTGCTATACAGAGCGCTGATTTTTATCGGTACTGTGGGGGTTATTGTCTACTTTCTGCCACGCGACGGCAAGTTCAACTACCAATTTGACATCGACAAGCCTTGGAAGTACGGGCAGTTGATGGCCACCTTCGACTTTCCCATCTACAAAGCCGACGAGGTGGTGAAGCGCGAACAGGACAGCATTCTGGCCGCCTTCCATCCCTATTTCCAACTGGACAAGAACGTAGAAAAAGAGAGCATCAAGAGATTGAGAACCGACTACCAGAATCATCTGCGCAGGCTGCTTCCCACGACCGACTATGTCCGTTTCCTGGAGAAGAAGCTCTCGGAAGTCTATCAAACCGGCATCGTCTCCACCGAAGAACTGAACCGGCTACGCAAAGACAGCGCCACCGCCATCATGGCCATTCATGACAAAATTGCCAACCAGCAATATATCGAAAACATCTTTTCGGTGAAAGATGCCTACAACTACATACTCACAGCCGATACCACCCACTACCGCCCGGAGATTCTGCGACAATGCTCGCTGAACGAGTACCTGTTCCCCAACCTGGCTTATGACGAGCAACGAACCGAAACCGCCAAGAAAGAGATGCTCGACAACTACTCATGGGCCAACGGTATCGTGCTGAGCGGACAAAAAATCATCGACCGTGGCGAGATTGTGGACCAAGAGACCTACAACATCCTTGAAAGCCTCCGGAAAGAATCCATCAAACGCAGTGAGTCCCTCGGACAGAAGCGGCTGATACTGGCAGGACAGGTGCTGTTTACAGGCATCTTCATGCTCTGTTTCATGCTCTATCTCGACCTGTACCGCAAGGATTATTATAAGAGCAAGGGGAACCTTTCGCTGCTTTTTGCACTTATCATGTTCTATTGCATGGTGACAGCCGTCATGGTTGCCAATAATATATTCAATGTCTACATCATTCCGTATGCCATGTTGCCGGTTATCATCCGGGTGTTCCTCGATTCACGCACGGCTTTCATCGCCCAAGTCGTCACCATACTGATATGCTCCATTTGCCTGCGCTATCCGCACGAATTCATCCTTTTGCAGCTTTCGGCCGGGCTGGTGGCTATCTTCAGCCTGCGAGAGTTGTCTCAGCGCTCCCAACTGTTTCGGACAGCCATTCTCGTCATACTGACGTATGCTGCCGTCTACTTTGCTTTCGAGCTGATTACGGAAAACGACCTGAGTAAAATGAACGGAAGCATGTACACCTATTTTGTCATCAACGGAATATTGCTGTTGTTCACCTATCCCCTGCTCTTCTTGGTGGAAAAGACATTCGGTTTCACCTCCAATGTCACTTTAGTGGAACTATCCAACATCAACAACAATCTGCTACGCCGCATGTCCGAGACCGTACCCGGCACTTTCCAGCACTCCATGCAGGTGGCCAACCTCGCTGCGGAAGCGGCCAACCGCATCGGGGCCAAAAGCCAGCTGGTACGTACCGGAGCCTTGTATCATGACATCGGTAAGATGGAGAATCCGGTGTTCTTCACCGAAAACCAGTCGGGCGGAGTCAATCCGCACAAGAATCTGGGCTATGAACAAAGTGCCCAGGTTGTCATCAGCCACGTGACGGACGGACTGAAACTGGCGGACAAGAACAATCTTCCCAAAGTCATCAAGGACTTCATCACGACCCACCACGGCCGGGGAAAAACAAGGTATTTCTATATATCCTGGAAAAACGAGCATCCTGACGAAGAGCCCAACGAAGAAGTATTCACCTATCCCGGCCCTAACCCGTTCACCAAGGAGCAGGCTATCCTGATGATGGCCGATGCGGTCGAAGCGGCTTCGCGCAGTCTGCCCGAATATACGGAAGAGAGTATCAGCAACCTAGTGAACAAGATTATCGACTCTCAAGTGGCTGAAGGCTATTTCAGAGAGTGCCCTGTCACTTTCAAGGACATTGCCACCGTGAAGGCTGTGTTCAAGGAAAAACTGAAGACGATATATCATACTCGCATCAGTTATCCCGAACTTAAGAAATAGAAGATTATAAACAGCCGTCCGTTTCAGACAAACGATTTAATAGTCCTGCACAAGCATCCTCCAGGATGTCCAGCACATACTCGAATCCCTCAGAACCACCATAATAGGGGTCAGGAACATGGTCGGCATGGGTGAACTTCGTACAGTATTCCGTCATGCGATGTATTTTGCTCCATTCGGCGGTGGAAGGGGCACGGTCTTTCAAATCGTCGATGTTGCGGTCGTCCATACCGATTATCAAATCGAAGTTATAGAAATCCTCTGTACGCACAGGACGCGAAAGGTGTGTCAGATTGTATCCGCGCCTGGCGGCATGGGCACGCATCCGGCTGTCCGGCAATTCGCCTTGGTGATAAGACAGGATTCCTGCGGAATCGATAAAAAACTCATCTTCACGCCCGGCCTCTTCCACCAGACGTTTCATGACTCCCTCTGCCGAAGAGGAACGGCAAATATTTCCCAAACAGACGAAAAGAACCTTTTTCATACAATCTTTATTTTATTTATTATTCCAAATATTCCTTAGTAATTATAATATATCATCTGTTGACAGTAAATAGCCATCCAAGCGCTACATGGGGTCCACATCATAATACACCACCAGCGACTTGAAACGGTCTTCAGCCAACATCTCCTTCTGCACCTGAACCAGCAGTTCGCGTGCGCGTGCCATCGGAGCATTAGTCTCTATCTTCAATACAATCTTCCTGATAAACAAGGTCTGAATACGGGCTATGGGCGGCTTGTCCGGTCCAAGCACACGGTTACCGAAGACGGCACGGAGCTTACCGGCCATGGTCTGCGCCATGAGGTCGAGCAAAGTTTCGTTCCGGTTTTTCAGGTAGACGTACACCAGGCGATAGTAAGGCGGATAATGGAACATCTGACGTTCGGCAAGCTGTCCGCCCACCATGGCCTCATAGTCGTTGGCGATGACTTGCGGAATGATGGGATGGTCGATGCTTTTGGTTTGCAGTATCACCCTGCCGCGACGGTTCTTGCGCCCGGCACGTCCGGCCACCTGTGCCATCAGTTGGAAGGCACGCTCGTAGGCACGAAAGTCGGGATAGTTCAGCATCGTGTCGGCATTGAGGATGCCCACAATGCTGACGTGGTCAAAGTCCAGTCCTTTGGAGACCATCTGCGTGCCTATCAGGATGTCCGTTTTGCCTTGCGCGAAATCGGAGATGATGCGTTCGTAGGCGGTACGGGTGCGAGTGGTATCCAGGTCCATGCGAGCTACACGGGCATCGGGAAACAGGAGTTTGATGTCATCCTCTATCTTTTCCGTACCGAAGCCGCGGTTGCGCAGGTCCACCCCCTCGCAGGCAGGACATACACGCGGCAGCTGGTAGGTGTAGCCGCAGTAGTGGCAAGTCAGCTGGTTCAGCCCCTTGTGGTAAGTCAGACTGACGTCACAGTTCTTGCACTTGGGTACCCAGCCGCACGTGTTACACTCTATCATGGGGGCAAAGCCGCGGCGGTTCTGAAAGAGAATGACCTGTTCTTTCTGCTCCAGCGCTTCACGGACATACTGCAACAGCAGCGGAGAGAAAGGGCCGTTCATCCGCTTTTTGCGGTGCAACTCTTGGATGTCGACAGGAATAATTTCCGGTAGCTGTATCTCTTTGTAGCGCTCCTTCAGCTCCACCAGCCCATACTTGCCGGAAGTGGCGTTATACCAAGTTTCTACGGAGGGGGTCGCCGTGCCCAACAAGGTCTTGGCACCGTACATGGAGGCCAGTACAATGGCAGCGTTACGGGCATGGTAACGGGGAGCCGGGTCCTGCTGCTTGTAGGTGTTCTCATGCTCTTCGTCCACAATGACCAGGCCAAGGTTGCGGAAAGGCAGGAATATGGAGGAGCGGACTCCCAGAATGATGTCATACCCTTCGTCCGACAACTGCTTCTGCCAAATTTCCACCCGTTCCGCATCCGGAAACTTGGAGTGGTAGATGCCCAAACGGGAACCGAAGACACGTTGCAGACGTTCCGTAATTTGTGTGGTCAGAGCGATTTCGGGCAGTAGATACAACACTTGCTTGCCCTGCCGGACAGCATCTTCTATCAGGTGAATATAGATTTCGGTCTTGCCGCTGGCCGTGACGCCATGCAACAAGCAGACGTTTTTACTCCGAAAATTCTCCAGAATGGCGTGATAGGCCTGTTGCTGATGCTCGTTCAACGGATTGACAGGGATGACCTCTTTCTGAAGCGCCACGTTCAGACGGCCCACTTCCTGTTGGTAGACTTCAAATACGCCTCGCTCCACCAAACCGTTGAAAACACTCGGAGTAGCAGAAGTACGTTGCAACAGTTCGGCCTTGGATATCTCTTTCACACTCCGTCCGCTAAGGTAGCCGGAAAGTTCCAAGTACTTCATCAACAGGTCCAGCTGCTTGGGAGCACGACGCTGCAATTCATCAAAGAAGATATGCAGGCGGTGTTCGTTGCGTGCGGCTACGGTGAGGCGCACACGGGTTTCAGTCTTAGGTTTATAAGTGCGGCGCAGTTCCTCCTTGACGAAGAGGGCCTCTTTATCGAGCAAGGTTTTGATGACAGAGAGGATGTTCTTGATACCAGTCTCCTTTTCCAACTTCGTCACACACTGTTCCGGTTCGGCAGAAAGCGCATCCAATATCTTCTGCTCTCTCTCCGACAGGCGGACATCCGACTCGAAATCCGGATTATACTCTACGATGGTTTCGCTTTCCAGCTTCAGGCCTGAAGGGAGGGCAGCTTTGTAGACATCGCCTTGCGTGCAGAGGTAGTAGTCGGCCAACCACTCCCAGAACTTAAACTGAAGCGGAAGTAGCACCGGACTGGCGTCCAATAAGGCGGAGACTTCCTTCACTTCATACTCCGTAGGGGCACAATAGTGCACATTGTGCACGATGGCTGTATAGTACTTCTTCCGCCCAAAGGGCACTACTACCCGGCACCCCATCTGCACCTCATCCGCCCACTCGTCGGGCAGAGAGTAAGTGAAGCTACTGTATAATGGCAAAGGCAATATGACGTCGGCAAATTTTTTCATCGCGAGGGCAAATATACGACTTTTTACCATTACGCTCAACAAGGCGAAAAAGAAATGCAAATTACAAAAGCCTACACCGAATAGTAACTTGAAATGCATACAATCTCCCCCTCCCAATCCGCAAATTGCTTTACCCTTAAAACAAAAAGTGTTACTTTTGTCGACACCAAACATTGACTAACATTGAAATGCTCCTAATGCCGATGAAAAAAAACGTATTGTTATGCTTGTTCCTGGCCCTGTCCTTCACCCTTCAAGGGAATATCTACTTCAAGCACTTGGACAAGGGAGACGGGTTGCCGCAAATCTCCGCAATGACTATCTGCCAGGACGAACTGGGAAGAATGTGGTTCGGTACACTGGAAGGGCTGAGCTGCTACGACGGCAACTCTATGGCTGTCTACAAGCCTTCGTCTGCACCTGGCAGAAACTTTCTGGGAAACGAGATTCACCATCTGGTGAGTGACAAGCAGGGAAACATCTTCTTCATCTCAGATTACAATGCCCTTATCCGCTACGACCTGTACCGTGAACGATTCACTTTCTTACGGACAGCCGGCAGCCTTCATGCACAAGGGCATGAAGTATGGACGGCCACGCACGATTCCGTCTTCAAGTGGAGTCCGCGCGAAGAGCAGTTTGTTTTCGTTTATCAGCTTCAATCTGACAAGCGCATCACCTGCCTCCATTCGGACTCCAACGGATGCCTTTGGATAGGCACGCAAAACGGGTTGTATCGCATTGACAATTTGGGCAAGCCCGACCCTGTCTGCGTCATTTCTCAAGTCAATGTCCATTCACTCTACAAAGACACCAAAGGCAGGATGTGGGTAGCAGCCTATCGCAAAGGGATGTATAAGGTAGAAAACGGTATCAGCCAGAAGTTCGTCATCGAGAAAGATTTCGACCTGTCTGACAACGACGTGCGGTGTTTTGTCGAAGACGATGAAGGGAATATCTGGATAGGTACTTTCAACGGGCTGAACAAAATTGATGCCTCCGGCGAAGTCTTCTGCTACCAGAAAGACACACGTCCCGGTAGCCTGAAACACTCCTCCATCTTCTCACTCTACAAAGACTCCCAAGGAACCGTCTGGGTAGGTACCTACTACGGAGGCGTACACTACTTCAATCCTAAAATGGACTTTTTCAGGCACTACTCCGAGGATGTCAACCGGACAGACTGCCTCAGTTTCTTCTTCGTGGGCAACATGGTGGAGGACAAACGAGGAGACATCTGGATATGTACCGAAGGAGGAGGCCTTAACCATCTGAACCGGAAAAGCAGGCAATTCACCCATTACCTGAACCGGAGTCAGCCGTTCTACAACCTAAAGTGCATCGAATACGACAAAAAGCGCGACTGTCTCTATGTAGGTACCCACAAACAGGGATTCTTCTGTTTCGACATTCCCAGCAAGAGCATAAAATTCCACACACAAGAGATGGGAAGCAGCCTTTCCAAAATCATACAGCGAGGAGACAGCCTTTACCTGCTGTCCATCAAAGGGATGTTTGTGAAAGACCTGCGTACTGAAGGAGAGTACCGACTACTATATCCATCCAATCCGGAGACCCACAAAGGCGGCTCGTCCTTTCTGATTGATTCCAAAGAGTATCTCTGGATAGCCCAGCATCAACAGATTGTCCGCATCAACATGAAAAATCCGGACGAGGTCCATCTCTATAAATATGGCGAAAAGGGGCTTGGGAAGTTTCAGGTACTGGAAATGGTAGAATATCCCGACGGTACCCTGTATTTGGGAACCTACGGTACGGGGCTCTGCAAGTTCAATCCGCAAGAAGATAGTTTCGAATCATGTCCGCCGCTCCACATCCGATACTGCTATGACATGCTGGTGACTCCACGCGGCTACCTGAGCATCTCCAACGAAAACGGACTGCTCTTGTATCATCCCCAGACCCAAGAGATGCGGATGCTGGATGCCGAAAACCAACTGCACCTGTCCGCCATCAACGATGGATGCGGCCTGCTGATCTGCCATGACGGTGAGACATTCGTCGGAGGCGCCTCGGGCATGACCTCCTTCATGAATAGTTCGTTGCTGACCCAATCTCCGCCCTACAATCTGTACTTCTCGTCTTTGGTGGTCAATGACAAACCGGTCTCCTGCGAAACACCCAACCAGATTATAGACGTTGCCTTGCCTTTTACCAATCGGATTAATCTGAAGCACAACGAGAACAATCTTTCATTGACCGTTGCCTCCAACAACTATACCGACAACGCACACAAAAAAAATTATGAATATCGCCTGGAAGGATTCAGCAAAGAGTGGAGCAGCCTCAGCAACAACACCATCGTATATACCAACCTGGATCCGGGAAAATACAGGCTCGTTGTGCGCGAGAAGCCACAAAGTTCGCAGGAAAAGATACATTCCATCGCAATCTCCATCATCGTCCACTCTCCCTGGTGGGCTACTTGGCTGGCATACCTAATGTATATAGCCCTCATAGCCGCCGTGATTTATGTGATTCTAAACAACTGGCGAGCACGGATGCGCCTGCGTAGCTCACTGGCACAAGAGAAGCTCGAAAAAGAAAAAAACGAGGAGTTGACTCAGGCCAAACTCCAGTTCTTTGCCAATATCTCCCACGAGTTCCGCACCCCTCTGACTTTAATCATCTCCCAGCTTGAGGCCCTACTGCAATCCGGCAATCTGGCCCCCTTCCTGCGAACCAGGTTGCTGAAGATTTACAAAAACACCTTCCTGTTCCGGGAACTGATATCGGAACTACTGGATTTCAGAAAGATGGAACGAAGCCAACTACATTTGCACGTATGCCGGCTGAACCTGATTCCCTATCTGAAGCAAATCCATCAGGACTTCACCGACCAGGCGCAACTGCAAAACCTGCATTTCGAGTTCCACTCGGAAGCAGAAAGCCTGATGTGTTGGTGCGACGGGCGACAACTGCGCAAGGTGTTCTCCAACCTGCTGTCGAACGCTTTCAAGCATACCCCTGCACAGGGCAAGGTAGAATTGCGCATCAGTGAAAAGAAAGAAAGCATCGAAATCAGGGTCATCGACTCCGGAAAAGGCATACCGCAAGAGGCATTGCCCTACATCTTCGACCGCTTCTACCAAGTGGACACCACTGTCTCTTCTCCCGGCAGTGGCATCGGACTGGCCCTGGCCAAGGGTATCGTGGAACTGCACCATGGACAAATCTCGGTACAAAGTGCCGTACACTACGGAAGCATTTTCACCGTAGACCTGCCCAAAGAGAATCTTTTTCAAGAGGATACCTACGTCACGTTCATCGAACCGCAGGCCTACGAACAGGAAGCAGCCATCTCCTTCAGCGAACCTGCCGCCCCGGAAAAAGATGCGACAGAAGAGAGCGGTACTGCGGAGAGCAGCCCGGAAAACAAGGATTGCCTGCTGGTAGTGGAGGACAACGAAGAATTGTTACAGACATTGACCTCCCTGCTCTCCCCTCTATACCGGATAGTCATCGCAATGAACGGCAAAGAGGGACTGCAGAAAGCCATAGATGAACGTCCGGATCTGATTCTGAGTGATATCATGATGCCGGAGATGTCCGGCCTGGAAATGTGTGCCAAAATCAAGAATAACTTCGACTTATGCCATATTCCAGTCATCCTGCTGACAGCCCTGACTGCCGACAACAAAAAAATGGAAGGGCTGCAATGTGGTGCCGATGACTACATCGAGAAGCCTTTCAACAACAAAATGCTGCTGGGACACATCGCCAACATCCTGCGCAACCGGAAGCTGCTGAAACAGAAGTTTGGAAAGGAGATGGACACCACTGCCCCCACTACGGAAACGGGAATACAGGCTTTGGCCCTGAATCCGCTGGATGCCAAATTCCTGAACAGATTGGAAGAGATTGTAAAGGAGCACTTGTCCGATTCGGAATTCGATGTCAATGCGTTGGCCAAGGAACTGGCCGTGAGCCGCAGCTCGCTCTACAACAAACTGAAAGCACTGAGCTGCATGACGCCCAACGAGTTCATCCTGAACAGCCGACTGAAACAGGCAGCAGAGTTACTGAAGAACAGTCCTGAACTACAGATTACAGAGATTGCCTACCAGACGGGATTCAGCTCGCTACGCTACTTCAGACACTGCTTCAAGGCTTGTTTCAATCAGACGCCTCAAGAGTATAGAGGTAATTAACATGAGTTCGATATAAGTGATTCACACATGCCGCATGGCATTAAAGCTATCATACCGCATGTGTGAATCACTTATATCGAACTCACAGCATAAGCAAAATTACCCTCCAGCGTAAAGGGGCGGTACGTGAAGCCGGAATAGCCTCATCCCAACAGACAGGTATTTGTGAGAAATGCAATCCATGCTCCCGGTTCGTCCGCAGCCCGTTTGCTTGGTTCACTACAAACAATGCAAGCACAAACATTGCCAAACGGTAAACAGCATTTACTTTAAAAAAAGATTCTTCATATCTAATTGATTACACGTGATCCACCTATCTACTCCGGTACTTTCTGTGCATACCTTTCTCCTAAGAGTATCTGACTGTCGGTGCAGAAGTGAGGATCCGAAGCATCAATCAGCGGCATCAGCCCTTCCGAAGAGACACAAGCGGTATTCGGAATAAAATCACTGATATGACGAATCATGTCATTGAAAATGCGATTCCTTTCAGATGCCTGATAATCGGGTGCCAAAAAGTCAATCTCTCCTGCGACAAAAAATAGGTAAGGCAAATTCAGGTCATAGACGA
>CAMWRY010000024.1 GCA_947176775.1 uncultured Bacteroides sp. | reverse complement strand
GGAGGAGGGGAATTACCATGCGGCATGATAGCTTCAACAACATGCGGTCTGTGGGCTATCGCTTATATCGAATCACGTTAAGGTAAGATTCTTACGATAGCAGCTTCTTCATCAGTGTCCTCATTTTCCGTTTTTCCGTCACATCCAGTTTCCGGCAGACCGAAGTGTACAGTTGCCGGACCTGTATGGGCGGAAAGCAGGTCAACTCCGCAATCTCTTCCACAGACGCCCCAAGAGCCGTCAGCATACACACCAGTTCCTCCTCCTCGTCCAACTCCGGGAAACACCGGTAGAGCCTTTGCCGGAAAGCAGGATAATGAAAGAGAAATACCTCGCGGAACACGGCTTCGCGCGCACCGGACAAGAACGCTTTCGAAGCATCGGGGGAGTCTTCGGCAATCATCTCGTACAGGGCCCGGACAATCTCCTTTATATCGAATGGCGGAATCGGGTTCTTTGTTTGCATGTCTTCAATCGTTTCGATACAAATTTGCACAATGTACCCCATCAAACCATGAAATGGCAATATACAATGTGATATACAATTCCATACGGAATTTAGTATCAACCGGTTACCGGAAGAGAAAAAACGAGCCTGCCGTTACAGGCTTTCAATGGAGAAATTATATCTTTGCCCGAAGAAACAAACAATCCACAATATATGAATACCGGAAAACTTTTATTTCTATTACTGATACTCCTGACAACGGCCTGCAGCCACCACTCTAACCTATCGGGACAGGACGAGATGCAACGTTGGGACGATGTCCTCAAGCAGACCGATGCCCTGCTGCGCGAAAGAAAGGCACAGCAGACACTGGAGTTGGCCAAGCAAACCTTGCCCGAAGTGCTGGAGGCGGCCGAGAAGAACGGAGCCACGGATACACTGCTCTACTATCTTCGCAAGATGTTCAACTTGTGTGGAAACAACTACATAAATACCAAACAATACAAAGCCGGCATCGACTATATGGACAGCATCGGGCGCCATCCCCTTATTCGGGAACACTATCCGCACGAACTGCTGAGTTTCAAAGCCGGACTGAACCAGCTGTATGGCAACAACGCGGAAGCCATCCGGCTGGCAGACGAGTACCTCCGGCTACCCACTTGCACCAATGACAACGAGTTCATCCGGCAAGCGGAAATAGTGAGCGGAGTCTACATGTACTCCGGCGACAACCTGCCCCGAGCCATCGAAATCCTGGAGCAGGCCATGGCAGCCTACCGCAGGGGAGGAAACTTCCCGAACATGCTGCGCCTGATATCGCGGCTAGGCATCTACTACCACCTCAACGGCGAATACGAGAAAGCCATAGCTGCCAACCAAGAAGCCATAGCTACCTACAACGACAGCATAGCGCCTTCCAACGTTGTGATTGCCTATGGCGAGCAAGCCAACCTCTATGCCGAACTGGGCATGTACGATCAAGCCCTGGAGATGAACGGGAAGGCTCAGCACTACTCCAGACTGAAGGACAACTATGGGCTGGGAGACCTGTACCGCTATCGGGCCCAAATCTTTCGTAATACGAATCAGAAAGACTCCGTCTTCCACTACCTCAGGCTGGGCGAACAGCTCTCCATGAAGCAGAACAGCTTCAAAGGGATCTTCGTGAACAAGGTGGAGATGATAGACAACTATCTGGACTACCCCGACTCCCTACAGAAAGCACTGCAACTCGCCCTGAGCATCTGCCCCGACACCGTGCGGATGCCCCAATGGGCCAAACACCAGTTGAACCTCTGCTTGGGACGTGCCCTGCTGCAAAGCGGAAAGGAGCAGGAAGGCATACGCCTGATAGACCTTGCCGCACAAAACCTTATCGGCATGTATCTTATAGGAGGACGTACCGCCAACGAGATACTGATGGACTACTATTTGGACAAGGGCCTGAACAACGACTTTGTCCGTTGCTACCTGCGCAACCGGCAGTTTGCCGACTCGCTGGACAACAACGAAAAGAAGCGTGCTGTGGCCGCAGCCAATATCCGCTTTGATGCCCGTCAGAAGGAGAAGGAAAACAGGATGCTCTCGGCACAAGTGCGATGGCAGCAACAGCAATTGTTCTACAACATCTGCATCTCCGCCGCCCTGTTGCTGCTGCTCATCATTACCACGGCTTGTTTCATCATCCGCAGGAAGGCCAACCGCCAGCTTATCGAGAACAACGAACGGGAAATACAGGCCCTCATCACCCGGCAGCAGGACCTGAACCGGCGCAACGAGCAGCTGACGAAAGAGATAGAACAGGCCGTGGCGACCAACAACCTCAACACTGTCCGTCAGTTGACTGTGCAAAGTTTGCTCAGCAAGGAGGACGAGAATGCTTTCCGCCGCTCGTTTGCCACCCTGCACCCCTCCTACCTGCCCAAACTTCGCGAGAGATACCCTCAGCTGACACGCAACGAAGAGCTGCTGGCCATGCTCATCTGCATGAACCAAAGCACCGATGAGATAGCCCTCATCATGGGAATCAACCGGAACAGTGTGAATGTAGTCCGGTCGCGCATGCGCAAGAACATGGAACTATCCAAGGAACAATCGTTGGATGAAGTGCTGAAACGGTACCTTTCGTAAACTCCGTTTGCACAGAGTGCAGGGATACAAGTAAAAATAGGTCGGCTTATTTTGCGCTACGTTCGGTTTCCACTATCTTTGCAACGTTTTAATACACGAAACTTATGGTAAGAAAGTTCGATTTTCTCGTTATCGGCTCCGGAATAGCCGGTATGAGTTTTGCGCTGAAAGTGGCGCATAAAGGAACAGTAGCCCTTATCTGCAAGGCAGGCCTGGAAGAGGCAAACACCTATTTTGCACAAGGAGGCATCGCTTCTGTCACCAACCTGGCTGTAGACAACTTTGAAAAGCACATTGAAGACACCATGATTGCAGGCGACTGGATAAGCGACCGTCAGGCGGTGGACAAAGTGGTGCGCAATGCCCCGGAACAAATCAACGAGCTAATCAAGTGGGGTGTGAACTTCGACAAGAAAGAGAACGGAGATTTCGATCTCCACAAAGAAGGCGGCCATTCCGAATTCCGCATCCTCCATCACAAGGACAATACGGGCGCAGAGATACAGACAAGCCTGATTGAGGCCGTAAAGCAGCATCCCAATATCACCGTCTTCACTGACTTCTATGCCGTAGAAATCATCACCCAACACCATTTGGGCATCATCGTGACCCGTTACACGCCGGGCATCAAGTGCTATGGCGCCTATGTGCTGAACGAGCATACGGGCGAAGTAGACACCTTCCTCTCCAAAGTCACCATCATGGCAACGGGCGGTTGCGAGGCCGTCTACCGCAATACGACCAATCCGCTGGTAGCCACCGGAGACGGTATCGCCATGGTCTATCGCGCCAAAGGTGCCGTGAAGGACATGGAGTTCATCCAGTTCCACCCCACTGCCCTCTACCATCCGGGCGACCGTCCTGCCTTCCTCATCACCGAGGCCATGCGCGGATACGGCGGCGTGCTGCGCACCATGGACGGCAAGGAGTTCATGCAGAAGTACGACCCACGCCTCTCGCTGGCCCCACGCGACATTGTGGCGCGTGCCATAGACAATGAGATGAAGCAGCGCGGTGACGAGCACGTTTATCTGGATGTCACTCACAAAGATCCCGAAGAGACTAAGAAGCACTTCCCGAACATCTACAAGAAATGCCTCAGCATCGGCATCGACATTACGAAAGATTACATCCCCGTAGCCCCTGCCGCCCACTACCTCTGCGGCGGCATCAAGGTCGACCTTGACGGACAGAGCAGCATCCGCCGCCTGTATGCCATCGGCGAATGTAGCTGCACCGGACTGCATGGGGGCAACCGCTTGGCTTCGAACTCGCTGATTGAGGCCGTGGTCTATGCCGACGCAGCCGCCAAACATGCCTTGAGCGTGCTGGAACGCTACGACTTCAACGAGGACATTCCCGAATGGAATGACGAGGGAACCATCTCCAACGAGGAGCGTGTGCTCATTACGCAAAGCATGAAGGAGGTGAACCAGATTATGGAGGCCTACGTGGGCATCGTCCGCAGCAACACGCGCCTGACACGTGCTTGGAACCGACTGGACATCCTGTACGAGGAGACGGAAAAGCTCTTCAAGAGCAGCAAGGCCACTCGCGAACTATGCGAACTACGTAACATGATAAACGTGGGCTACCTGATTACCCGTCAAGCCATGGAGCGCAAGGAGAGCCGTGGGCTGCACTACACGATAGACTATCCGCATGCCAAGCAATAGCCGGCCATAGTTCTGCGAATAAACAATAAGTCAGGGACTGAACGGGTTTCAGTCCCTGACTTATTTTCGGTCACTTATTTCCCCAAATTTGATACCTTTTTCTTGGCCATCAGTACAGCCACTATGATACCTATCATCAACAGCGCCAGTGCTCCGTAGGCAATGCCTTCCGTCACGTGCAGGCTGGTGGGGTCGAAGCGCATCTCCACGGTGTGCCGTCCGGCAGGGATGTATAGAGTGCGCAGGATGTAGTCGGCACGTGCCAGTTCGGCAGGCTGTCCGTCGATAGTGACGTGCCAGCCGTCCGGATAATAGATTTCGGAGAAGACGGCGATGCCATCCTGTGCGTTCTCCGTCTCGTACGTCAGGCGGTCGGGCGCGTAGCTGGTCAGGCGGATGGTGGCGAGGCTGTCCTTAGGAAGCTCCGTGACGCCTTTCAGCACCTCCTTGAAACGGGCATCCACGACGGCAGTCTCTGTAGGCAGCAGGTTGCTCAGGGCATCTATCTCTTCGTTGGCGTTGTTCACGTATTCCACTTTGTCCACAAACCAAGCGTTGCCGTAGGCATAGGGGTTGAGCACGGGCACGGTCTGCCCCTGTTGTCCGGCAGGCAGGATAAAATATTTGGTGTTCAGCATGTTCAGCACACGAAAGCCGTTGCCGTCCACACTGTCCATTTCGCCTCCGGCGATGGCGATGGCCCGGTAGGCAGTCTGCATTTCGGGGGCGATGTGCCGTTCTATCATCTCTTGGTAGCGGCGCAACTTGGCCGGATGATAGCCTCCGACGCTCTTGTGCCAGTAGGACGTGTTGCTCTCGTTGAAGGTATTGGTGGCAAGATTCAGTACACGATAGTCCGCATCCGTGTCTTGCAGAATCAGCTCATCCGCCTGTGTTTTGGTGAAGGTTTGCGTACGGATGGAGTTGGGTACGAACTGGGCATCGTTCAGGTAGCGCTTGTTGACGCTCCACATGTCTCCCAGACAGAGCAAGGCGATGCCTGCCACAGTGAGCGAACTGCGCAGCTTACCGCTGGCGTAAAGCCCAAGCAGACTGCATCCGATGCCTATCACAAGGAAGCTCCGCAGGGCGTCACTGCTGACGAGCTCGGCACGCATCTCTCCCAGGTTGGCCAGGATGCCGGAGAGTTCGCTAGCAGGTATCATCTGCTGGTCTACGGCGCTTTGCAGCATCTGCGCCTCCTGCGCAGGTACGTAGCCGGAGCCGAGGCTACCCGGAGCCACCGTCAGCAGCAGAGCCACCCCAGCGGTGAGCAACAGGCTGATGCCGAGAGGCTTCTTCTCGCGTTTCAGGATTTCAGGCTCTTCGAGCAGGCGCTTCAGGGCGAAGACAGCCAGTAGCGGTATGGTGAACTCGGCAATGACGAGGATGGAAGAGACGGCGCGGAACTTGTTGTACAGCGGCACGTAGTCGATGAAGAAATCGGTCAGCGGCATGAAGTTCTTGCCCCACGACAGGACGATGGAGAAGAGGGTAGCACCTACCAAAGCCCACTTCAGCGGCCCCTTCACGATGAAGCATCCCAAGACAAAGAGGAACAACACGAAAGCCCCTACGTACACGGGCCCCGATGTCATGGGCTGGGTGCCGAAGTACTGCGTCAACGAGCCGTACAGACTGCTGTACATGGGGTTTGCCTTGCCCATGGCCGTCTCACTCTGGCTGAGGGGAACAGAGGCTCCGCCCTTGAAGTTGGGCACCAGCAGGGTCAATGTCTCGTCGATGCCGTAGCTCCACTGGGTGATGTAGTCGCGGTCCAGTCCGCTGCTGGTCTGCTTGGCAGCGTCGCCCGTCTGCACCAGTTCGCTCTTGCCGCGCATGGTCTCTTTGGTGTAGGCATACGTATGATAGAGGTTGGATACGTTGGCCGCTATGCCGACAAGGGCAGCCACCACCAGTACGGCACTGGCCCGGAAGAACTGCGCCAGCGTCTTGCCGCGCCATGCCTCCTCGAAGTAGGCTCCCACGAAGAAGAGGATGACGAAGAAGAAGTAATAAGACATCTGCACGTGGTTCGAGGTAACTTGCAGTGCCACGAACAGCGCCGTAAGGATGCCTCCCCACAACAGTTTCCCCCGATAGGCCAGCACAATGCCGGCCAGCGTGGGCGGCACGTAGGCCAGGGTGATGAATTTCCAGATGTGCCCGGCCGATATCAGGATGAAGAAGTAGGACGAGAAGGCCCACATCACGCCTCCCAGTCCGGCCAGCCACACCGGTATGCCGAAGGCACGCAGCAGGATGTAGAAGCCCAGCATCAGCATGAACGTGAGGCATACGTAGTCGGGCAGGAAGAGCTGGTAAGCCTTCTGCACCCATTGCAGAGTCTTGGTAGAGTCGTAAGAAGGAGCCAACTGATATGTGGGCATACCACCGAACAACGCGTTGGTCCAGCGGCTGCGTTCGCCCGTCTGTTCGTAGTACTCCTTGATTTCTTGTCCGTTGCCTGCTCCGGCAGCAGTGTCGTGCTGGAAGAGGATACGGTTTTCGATATCCGCCGGAAAGAAGTAGGCGAATGAAAGGAGAGCAAATGCCAAAATAGCAATAAGGTCGGGAAGAATCTTCTTCATGGTGTATGAGTTATGAGTTCAGATGTATGATTTATGAATTTAGCGGCAAACTTAGACATAAATATTGATTTATGCACCAGCCGGGTAGATAAATCTGCTGAAATGTCGTACCTTTGCCCGTCTGAAAGGTATAAATCATACATCTGAACTTATGACCATAGGAATCATCAGCGCCATGGACAGCGAACACCGCCAGCTGGCCGAGCGCTTGCAGAACAGAGAAACGACGGTCGACGGCAACTTCCGCTATGTCACGGGACAACTTGGCCCCAATCAAGTGGTATTGACGCAGTGCGGCATCGGTAAGGTGAATGCCGCTGTAGGCACTGCGGAACTGGTTAGGCGTTTCCATCCGGACTGCATCGTCAGCACCGGTGTGGCAGGCGGCATCGACCCCTGCCTGAAGGTGACGGACGTAGTGGCAAGCGCCCGTCTGGTATATCACGACGTGTGGTGTGGCGACGGCAACGAGTACGGCCAGGTGCAAGGCCTTCCTGCCGCCTACGAAGGCTGTTCCACCTTGTTGAGGCACGCCCTCTCTCTGAACACATCCGGCCTGGAGAGCCATATCCACGGCGGCTTGGTCTGCACAGGCGACCGTTTCATTACCGACCGCGCCGAGCTGGATGCCATCAAGCAGCGCTTCCCCGACGGGCTTGCCGTCGATATGGAGTCTGCCGCCATTGCGCAAGTCTGCTACCTGTACGGCACACCCTTCCTCAGTTTCCGCATCATCAGCGACACGCCTGGAGTGGACGACCATGCCACACAATATGCCGACTTCTGGGGGACAATGGCCGAGCGTTCGTTCCGCACCACCTGGACGTTCCTCTCCACCCTCCCCACCAGTCTATAAATCATACATCTGAAATCATAACTCTAAAATCATACATCTGAAAATGAACAAGATTCCCAGCTTTACCATCGACCACATCCGTCTGTTGCGTGGCATCTACGTCTCTCGTAAGGATGAGGTGAACGGAGAAACTGTCACCACCTTCGACATCCGCATGAAGGAACCCAACCGCGAACCGGCCTTAGGACAAGGCGCCTTGCACACCATCGAACACCTTGCCGCCACCTATCTGCGCAACGAGCCGCAGTGGCAGGACAAAATCATTTATTGGGGTCCCATGGGCTGCCTCACCGGCAACTACCTACTGATGAAAGGCGACTTGCAGCCGCAAGACATCCTCTCCCTGATGCAGGACACCTTCCGCTTTGTGGCTGAGTATGAAGGCGAAATCCCCGGTGCCGCTCCGGAAGATTGCGGCAACTACCTGCTCCACGACCTGCCGATGGCACGGTGGGAGTCGGCCAAATACCTGCACGAGGTGTTGGAACAGATGAAAGAGGAGAATATGAAGTATCCGGAAAAGGAATAATTTGTTGCCGACAGACGTATTTGCCGCTTCACAGGGAACCCGATAGAAATTACCCAAACCGTGTCTGCCCCGTACCTGAACTTTACCATCTCCGTATCTATAGAAATAGCGCTGATACGGAGATGATACGGAGATGATACGGAGCAGGTACGGAGTTGATACGGAGATAATGCGGAGATACTACGGAGATCATACGGAGATAGCATTCGCCATAGAATACAGATTCCGGAAACGTTGATTACTCGAAAACAGTTGCTACATTTGCAGCAAACAGTGAACGATATGCTACACATAGAAACCCCAAACGGCGACCGCAATGTGCTGTTGCACTCTTGTTGCGCCCCCTGCTCGTCGGCCATCATCGAGTGCATGCTGCAAAACGGCATCCGCCCGACCATCTTCTACTGCAACCCCAACATCTATCCGCAGGCGGAGTATGAAATAAGAAAGAACGAGGCCATACGCTTCGTCACGTCCCAGAATCTCGACTTCATTGATGCTGACTACGACTACGGCCGATGGCGCGATGCCATGCTGGGACTGGAAGGAGAACCGGAACGCGGCAACCGCTGCCTGAAGTGCTTCACCTTGCGGCTGACAGAGACGGCCCGGTATGCCTCCGAGCATGGCTTCACCCTCTTCACCACTACCCTCGCCTCTTCGCGCTGGAAGAGCCTGGAACAAATCAACGAGGCCGGACGCCAAGCCGCCGCCCACTACCCCGGCACCCTCTTTTGGGAGCAGAACTGGCGAAAGGGCGGACTGCAAGAGCGACGCAACCAGCTGCTGAAGGAGTATGACTTCTACAACCAGCAGTATTGCGGATGCGAGTTTAGCAGGCAACGGCTGGGCTAAACATGTCATCCTTCAAATTTTCATATTTTTACCACCTCGAAGCAAGTGGCACAGGTTTATGTGATGAAGTTTAAATAAGCCGTGCCCTACCGGTAAATCAACGTAGAAAGATACTCTTCGGCAAACATCTCGTTCGCCACCTCCAGCAGTAGCTCCGGCGTGAGCTGCTCGATGCGGCGGAATACAGCCTCGGGAGTCTCATAACGGTCGTAGTGGAGGAAGGTCTTCCCCATGCCCAAGGCATTGTTTTCGTTGTTGTCCGAGGCCACGCCTATCTGGCCGATAAGCTGCTTCCGGGCGGCGGCCAGCTGCGAGGAGGTCAGGCGAACCTCGCGCAGACGCTTCAGCTCCTTATAGGTGAGCCGCATGCAGCAGTCCAGATCGTCGGGGTCGCAGCCGAAATAGATGCAGAAGGTTCCCGTGTCGGTATAGGAAGTGAGGTTGGACTCCACGTTATAGACCAGTCCGCGACGCTCGCGAAGCGCCAGGTTCAAGCGACTGTTCATGCCCGGACCGCCCAGCACGTTGTTCAGCAGATAGAGCGCGGTGCGCTTGTCGTCGTAGGCATTGTAACCCCGGCTACCAATCATGACGTGCGCCTGGTGGGTATCCTTGTGCACCACCAGCCGCTGCGGCACGTAGAGGGGTGGCGGCGTGCGGCGGCTTTCTACCGGAACGGCAGGAAGGTCGGCCAGCAACTTTTCCGCCCAGCGCACCACCTGCCGGAATTCCAGATTGCCCTGCACGAAGAACACCATGTTGCCGGGACGGTAGAAACGGGCAGTGAATGCAGCGGCATCCTCGCTGCGGAAGCGCTTCAGTTGCTCGGGACTGCCCAAGATGTTGCGCCCCAAGGGGTGCCCCTTGAAGATAAGATCCTCGAAATCATCGAAGATAAGCTCCGAAGGATTGTCCTCGTAGGACTGTATCTCGTCGATGATGACTTCCGTCTCTTTCTCTATCTCGCGTTGCGGAAAAGTAGAGTGGAACACAATGTCCGCCAGTAATTCGAAAGCACGGCCGAAGTGCTCCGTCAGGAAGGCCGAGTAGATTACCGTCTCCTCCTTGTTGGTATAGGCGTTGAGGTCGCCGCCCACGTTCTCCATGCGGTTCAGAATGTGCCACGCCCGGCGCTTACGGGTACCCTTGAAGATAAGGTGTTCCACAAAGTGCGCCATCCCCTGCTCATCCTCAAGCTCATCGCGCGTACCGGCATCCACGGCAAAACCACAATAAGCCACCTTGGAAAGCGAAGGTTCGTGGATGATGCGCAGCCCGTTGGGCAAGGTACACCGGTTGAAAGCCGACGGACATTTCTCTTTTAACTTCTTCATTCTGATGTTCCAAATGATTTGAAGCGACAAAAATACAATAAAACTTATTGCCATTTATAGAAAATTGTAGATATTTGCAAGGATTAATCACATTAGCACATTAAGTTATGATTGCATCCATTCAAGAGCTTTTGCAGAAAGAGGCGCAAGCCGTACTGAACATTCCGGTGACGGACGCATACGAGAAGGCCGTAGAACTTATCGTGGAACAAGTGCATTGCAAGAAAGGCAAACTGGTGACTTCGGGCATGGGCAAGGCCGGACAGATAGCCATGAACATCGCCACTACCTTCTGCTCCACCGGCATACCCTCCGTGTTCCTCCACCCCAGCGAGGCACAGCACGGCGACCTTGGCATTCTTCAGGAGAACGACTTGCTGCTACTCATCTCCAACTCGGGCAAAACTCGCGAAATCGTGGAACTGACACAGCTGGCACACAACCTGAACCCGGCACTGAGGTTCATCGTCATCACCGGAAACCCCGACAGCCCCCTGGCACACGAATCCGACGTATGCCTCAGCACCGGCCGCCCCGACGAGGTGTGCGCCCTGGGCATGACACCCACCACCTCTACCACGGCTATGACCGTCATCGGTGACATCCTGGTGGTGCAGACCATGAAAAAGACAGGATTCACTATTGAAGACTACTCCAAGCGCCACCACGGCGGCTACCTTGGCGAAAAATCCAGATCATTATGCGAAAAGTAATAGGCATCGGAGAAACCATACTGGACATCATCTTCCGCGGCAAGCAGCCCACAGCAGCCGTCCCGGGCGGTTCGGTATTCAACGGCATCGTCTCGCTGGGACGCATCGGCATCCCTGTCTGCTTCATCAGTGAAACGGGCAACGACCACGTGGGCAACATCATCCTCGACTTCATGCGCGAGAATCGCATCCCCACCGACCACGTCAACGTCTTCCCCGACGGGAAGTCGCCCGTGTCGCTCGCCTTCCTCAACGACCGCAGCGATGCGGAATACATCTTCTACAAGGACTATCCCAAGCAGCGCCTGGACGTGGAGTATCCGCAGATTCAGGAAGACGATATCGTGATTCTCGGCTCCTACTACGCCCTGAACCCGGTGCTGCGCGACAAGGTGACGGAGTTGCTGGAACGCGCTCACGACATGCACGCCATCGTCTACTACGACCCCAACTTCCGCTCCTCGCACAAGGAGGAGGCCATCAAGTTGGCGCCTACCATCATCGAGAACCTGGAATATGCCGACATCGTGCGTGGCTCGCAGGAGGATTTCTTCTACATGTGGGGGCAGAAAGAGGCGGACAAGATATATAAGGATAAGGTAAAGTTCTACTGCAGCAACTTCCTCTGCACCGCCGGCGCGGAGCAGGTTTCGCTGCGCACCGCCACGCTCTGCAAGGAGTACCCCATCCCATCGCTGGAAGCGGTCAGCACCATCGGCGCAGGCGACAACTTCAACGCAGGCATCATCTTCGGACTGCTGAAGTACAATGTGCGCTATGACGACCTCGCCACACTGGACGAAGCCACCTGGGACAAGGTCATCCGATGCGGCATCGAGTTTGCCGCCGAGGTGTGCCAGAGCGTCAACAACTCGGTTTCCATGGAGTTTGCAAAGAAGATGGCATGCGGATAACGGGCAGACAGCTGATGATGCCGGTGCTCCTGCTGCTGCTCTTCGCAGGAACTGCTGCCGTACAACACAGCGAATGGAGCCACACCACCCAACTGATATGTACATGGGCTGCCTTCTTTGTCGTGCTCGTTACAGGCATCCGTCACGGGCAACGCCAACGAAAGGAGGCCATCGCCGCCCGAAACGCCCGAAACGAACAGAAAATCAGCGAGATGCAGGCATTGTTGGAAGGGCTGAAACGCAACAGCATCTGCCTCTCGCCTATCGCTGTCCATACCGACCGTGAGCCGCTCCCCACAACCATCTCCAAATACGGCGGACAGCCCGACCTGCCGGCAGACTACGAATGGCCGCGCGACAACACCGGACGTCCACTCTCGCTGCTGCTGCAAATAGATTGTGCCGCACTTGCCGCCTGCGACCAAGAACAGCTCTTCCCCACCACCGGACACCTCTACTTCTTCTACGAGCTCTCCGACATGGAGTGGGACAACCGGAACCGGGTCGCCCAAGTATTCTACAACGATGTACCTTCGCAGGCGTTGCACCCCGTCCCCTTCCCGGACGACCTGCCCGAAGCCTGCCGCATAGCGGAACATGCCCTCCACTTTTCCGCCCGAGAGAGCATACCGGGATGGGACGACCTGTTCCAAATGGGACTATACCACTACGTGACAGACCTCGACGCCTACGAGGAAGCGACCCGACGAATGAAACTCCCTCCCGTGGGCAACGTCCTCGGCACCCTATCCGGCTACGCCGACATCATCCAAAGCTCCCTGCTGACCGACACCCCGGAGGAGGACATCCTGCTGCTGCAACTCTTCAGCACGTTCGAGGACGATGGCATCGGCTCTCCGCTCATGTTAGGCGTTTGCGGCAACATCTATTTCTACATCACTCGCCGGCAACTTGCCGAACGGGACTTCAGCCAAGTCCGCTTTGAGCTGCAATGCTACTGAGAAATCTCTCCTTTTCCTTGTTTTTCTGCTATTTTTTCACTTTATTTGTTCAAGCCTTTATACTTTAATACGTTTATGCCATGAAAACAAAAGAGAAAAAAGAACAAAGCTCTCCCCCTCTCGGGCGAATATGGCAGAATTTCTGCTTCTCGTTATGCCTTCTTTTGGGGGTGCTTACTTCTTGTGAAACAGAAGAATTCCTCTACCAATCCCGGTTCCCGGCAAACAACCTTCCATCCACCCGGCAAACATTCTTTGAACCAAAGGAATTCTTTGCATACACAGATTCCACCTTAAAAGCCGTGGTTTCTGCATTAAACAGAGTGGACAAAGAAAAGCATTTCACCGCTTCATTCCTGTTGAAATACGGTATTCCACTTTGGAACTTCACTTATAAATCAATTGAAAAAGAAGAGACCTGCCTCTTTGTTCCTCTTTACCGCCTTGACAAGCCACGCAGCATTAATGCCTTGTGGCTGCTACGCATAAAAGACGGGCAATTAACCTATTTCCCTTTGAAACGCGATGACGAACTCATGGAAGAGAACGACCAATCGTTTGTATTCGACCTGTTGAGCTATATGGTGTTCGGCGAAGAGAACGCACAAGGTCTCGTATTCAAGCCCCATGCCGAAACCCGTGGAACGATAACCGTCACCAAATGCTGGGATGTGTACACCGGTCCGAAAGGGCATTTGGAGTATAGCTATACTAACTGCATCAAACATACCTATTGGGTGGAAGATGCCTTTTTGGTTTATAACTGGAATAACAATGAAGAAGGAGGCAGTGGAAATATTGAGTTGGGAGGAGGTGGTGGCAGTGGAGGCTCCGGCTCTTCACCCAGTACTCTCGCCGGAGACATATTCAAGAAAGAAGCCGACCAAGACTCCACTTTGTGGCTAATCACCGAAAACATGATAAAGCGAATCAGAGAAGACTGTCTGGGAGATGACTTATACAACCAATTAAAAGAAAAGTTCAAAGACAATAAAATCAATCTGGAATTCGACTTCGGCAAAGGCTACTCCTACAATTTTATAGATAGTACCTTGCATGTAGGATTAGAGGAATTAGAATCAAACAAGCTTTTACATGAAATGTTCCATGTCCTCCAAACCACACAGGAATCTACATCATCATTCCAAAAAGCAATGATGAACAGGGAAATAGAGGCGCACTATGCACAATACCTGTACTTACAAAGGAGTGCGGAGTGGACGGAGAAGAACAAGAAAAAATATTCAGACAGCCAACGTTTAAGAGCAACGGTCTCATTGAAAAAATATATAAACGAACTAGGCAATGTCACAGTTTCCAAGCCAGAAGAGTTAGAATTCTTCAAGTTCTATTTATCCTACAATATCGTTTCCTCCTTCCAACAAGAAGGATACAAAGATTATCCATTTGAGAAATATCCAGATATTTCCAATATTTTCCCTACAATAAAATCAGTAACTAAAAATTGCAAGTAATGAAAAGACTATTACTCATCACAGCCTTAATGGGATGTATCTATCCTTGCATGGCACAGCAGGATCGCATCGAATTGCAAGAAACGCTGAGCGAAACTGTCATTTACAAAAAGACCACGACTTTTGAAAGAGAAGGTTATACTTACCAGTGCGATGTACAACATGGGTATGTGACACTTTACAACAAAAAAGATACGCTGACATACAAAAACATTGTGTATAGAGACACCGGGGAAAACTATATCGGAGATTTTACCCGAAGTAAAGTAATTGTAAGTGACTTAGAAATGAGCCGAAAAGCAGATGCCATCGTAGATAGAGCTTTTACAAAAGCTATGGCGGATGAAATTGGAAAACATGAGCTTATGATAACCATGCTACTCAGCCCGTTCACAGGAAAAGTCATTGAAGTAAACTTCAATTTTACGACCTTTGAACCGTATGCCAGAGTACCGTTGCATGTCTATAGAGAAATAGAAGTAGAACTGAAAGAGCAGATTCACTTTACACCCGGGGAGGTGGGAAAGCGACTCAATTACATCATGTTGGCATGGTTGCAGAAGCCCAAAGGAAGAGTACCGGAGATACATCTCTCCGAACCGCCTCATTAATATGTCGACACAAGAAACAACAATGCTTTGTATTGTCTCTGTGCTCACGATTCGACAAAATCAGTAACCAAAAATTGCAAGTAATGAAAAGACTATTACTCATCACAGCCTTAATGGGATGTATCTATCCTTGCATGGCACAGCAGGATCGCATCGAATTGCAAGAAACGCTGAGCGAAACCGTTATTTTTGACAAGACCGCCACGTTTGAAAGAGAAGGTTATACATACCAGTGCGACGTACAATATGGACATGTGACACTTTACAACAAAAAAGACACGCTGACATACAAAAACATTGTGTATAGAGATACAGGAAAGATTTTTTCATGTGACTTTACAGAGAACAATGTGATTGAAGGTAATTCAAAAATGAGCCAAAAAGCTGATGCCATTGTAGATAGAACTTTTACAAAAGCTATGGCGGATGAAATTGGAGAACATGAGCTTATGATAACCATGCTACTCAGTCCGTTTACAGGAAAAGTCGTCGAAGTAAATTTCAGTTTTCCTGCCTTTAGTCCATACGCTAAAGCACCGTTGCACGTCTATAGAGAAATAGAAGTAGAACTGAAAGAGCTGATTCACTTTACACCCGGGGAAGTGGGAAAGCAACTCAATTACATCATGTTGGCATGGTTGCAGAAGCCCAAAGGAAGACTGCCGGAGATACATCTCTCCCAACCGCCTCATTGATTGAATACTCTCATTCGACCATCACTTATCGCTTGTCACCCGTCCCCTGCACAATTATCCACTATCCATTATCCACTATCCGCCAAAAAACACTATCTTTGCATCCGAAATATAAAGATATACAGAAGATTTAATGAAGACATTTGAAGAGCTCGGTGTGTCGCCGGAGATACGCCGCGCCATTGAAGAGATGGGTTATGAACAACCCATGCCGGTACAAGAGGAAGTAATCCCATACCTTTTAGGAGAAAACAACGATGTAGTGGCGCTGGCACAGACGGGAACGGGAAAGACCGCCGCCTTCGGCCTGCCGCTGATACAGAAAATCAACGTAAAAGAACAAATCCCCCAATCCCTTATCCTCTGCCCCACGCGCGAGCTGTGCCTGCAGATAGCAGGCGACCTGAACGACTACTCCAAATACATCGACGGCCTGCGCGTGCTGCCCGTCTACGGCGGTTCGTCCATCGAGAGCCAGATACGTGCCCTGAAACGGGGCGTGCACATCATCGTGGCCACCCCGGGACGCTTGCTCGACCTGATGGAGCGCAAGACCGTATCCCTGGCCACCATACAGAACGTCGTCATGGACGAGGCGGACGAGATGCTGAACATGGGCTTCACCGACAGCATCAACGCCATCCTGGCCGACGTGCCGCAAGAGCGCAACACGCTGCTCTTCTCCGCCACCATGAGCCCCGAGATAACGCGCATCTCGAAGAACTACCTGCGCGACGCCAAGGAAATCACCATCGGACGGAAGAACGAGGGCACCAGCAACGTGAAGCACGTAGTCTTCTGCGTGCATGCCAAAGACAAGTACGCCGCCCTGAAGCGCATCGTGGACTACTATCCGCAGATATACGGCATCATCTTCTGCCGCACCCGTAAGGAGACGCAGGAGATAGCCGACAAGCTGATGCAGGAGGGCTACAACGCCGACTCGCTGCACGGCGAACTGAGCCAGGCGCAGCGCGACGCCGTGATGCAGAAGTTCCGCATACGCAACCTGCAACTGCTGGTGGCCACCGACGTCGCCGCCCGCGGACTGGACGTGGACGACCTGACGCACGTCATCAACTACGGCCTGCCCGATGATACCGAAAGCTACACCCACCGCAGCGGACGTACCGGACGCGCCGGCAAGACCGGCACCTCCATCGCCATCATCAACCTGCGCGAGAAGGGCAAGATGCGCGAGATAGACCGCATCATCGGCAAGAAATTTGTCCCCGGAGAGATGCCCACCGGCAAGCAGATATGCGAGAAGCAGCTGCTGAAGGTCATCGACGACCTGGAGAAGGTGAAGGTGAACGAGGAGGAAATCGCCGACTTCATGCCCGACATCTACCGCAAGCTGGACTGGCTGAGCAAGGAGGACTTGATAAAGCGCATGGTGTCGCACGAGTTCAACCGCTTCCTGGACTACTACCGCGACCGCGAAGAGATAGAGACTGCCACCGGCAGCGACCGCGACTCCGGCAAAGGCGGCAAGCGCGGCGCCAAGGGCAGCGGCAGCCGGAAAGCCGAACCGGGCTACAAACGCCTCTTCATCAACCTGGGCAAGATAGACAAC
>CAMWRY010000023.1 GCA_947176775.1 uncultured Bacteroides sp. | reverse complement strand
CGGTCCCGCCGCGAGTCGGTGGCGAGCGTCTTTACATCAAGTATGGCTAGAAACCCTAATTTTGTCCACGCGATGGCCGGGAGTTCATAGACAGTGAACGCCGCGAGTTCAAGCCGAGGGAAAGACGGGAGTTTGTTCCCAGAGAATCCCGAGAGAAAAGGGAATTCGGCAATGGAAAGCGTCCCCGTTCGGGAGAGTCTTATCCGGAGAGAAAGAGACGGGAGGCGAACGAGGAGAAGAAGAAAGATTAACAAGGAAGATTGCTTTATACAAGATAAGCTTCTGAAAGACAGATTGAGGTTGTAATTTGTGACCTCAAACAAAGGCGGTACCCGTTACGCCTCCTTCGCCTTCGCCCGGCTGAGCGCCACCATACAGGCGAAAATCGCGCCGATGGGCAGAGTAGAAGTAAAAGGATTCAGAAAAGAAAAAAAGAGATAAAGGAATAAGAAAACTCTCGTCAACTAAAAAAGAGAACCAATATGAAGAGAATCAGTAAGAGCCTCCTCGCACTGCTGATGGCAGTGCCTGCTCTATTTACAACAAACGTCATGGCACAAGAATTGAAAAAGCCGACAATGGAAGACCTCATTCCCGGAGGCGAAACCTACCGTTATGCCGAAAACAAGTGGTACCAATGGTATGGCGACCAACTCTGTCTGGAACTGGGCATAGACAGCATCAAAGGAACGAGCGAAACGCTTGCAAGATCCGGCAAAGAGATAACCGTGTGCACCCTCGAAGAAATCAACCGCCTGCTGGAAGAAAAGGGACTGGGCAAACTGCGTCATTTTTACAACACACAGGTAGTCAATTTAGGCAAATACTATAATATAGGTGTGGCAAAAGTCAACATCGCCCAACCCTTGCTGCTCTTTAACACAGGCAAGCATCGCGTATTGGTGGAGAAAACAAGTAAAAGCCAGCCTCTGAACCAATGGGAAAAGAAAGCGATTGTCTGGAGTCAGCCCCGTCCCCAAGGAGCCGCCAACGAGGATTGGAACGAAGTATCGCGCCACCTCGCCTACACCCAAGGCAATAACCTCTACGTGCTGACCGCCGACGGACAGACACAGCAAGTGACCGACGAACCCACAGGCATCGTCTGCGGACAGAGCGTGCACCGCAACGAGTTCGGCATCTACAAAGGCACCTTTTGGAGCCCGAAGGGCGAACTTCTTGCCTTCTACCGCATGGACGAGAGCATGGTGACAGAGTACCCGTTAGTGGACATCACCGCACGCATAGGTGAATTGAACCCTGTCCGCTACCCCATGGCAGGCATGACCAGCCACAAGGTACAGGTGGGCATCTACAACCCTGCCACACAGAAGACCCTCTACCTGAACACCGGCGACCCCACCGACCGCTACTTCACCAACATCAGTTGGGCACCGGACAGCAAGAGCCTCTTCCTCATCGAACTGAACCGTGACCAGAACCACGCCAAGCTCTGCCAATACGATGCCGAGACAGGCGAACTGCAACAAGTGCTCCTCGAAGAGCGTCATGCCAAGTATGTGGAGCCGCAGAACCCCATCCTCTTCTTGCCGTGGGACAGCAACAAGTTCATCTACCAGAGCCAGCGCGACGGCTACAACCACCTCTACCTCTACGACTTGAAGAAGTTCTCTGCCGAAGGCGTGCAGCTGACCCAGGGCGACTGGATAGTGAAGGAAATCGTCGGCTTCAACCAACTGACGCAACAAGTCATCATCCTGAGCACGGAAGATTCGCCCCTGCAAAGTAACCTCTACGCCGTCAGCCTGAAGAACGGCGAACGCCAGCGGATAGGCGATGCAGAAGGCGTACACTCGGCACAACTCTCCGGACTCATGGGGATGTACCTCATCGACAGAGCATCTTACTCTGACCGTCCGCGTGTTATCACCCTGCGCTCCACCAATCCTAAGAAGACAAAGTCGGTAACGTTGTTCAACGCCGAAAACCCCTATAAGGAGTTCGCCATGCCGAGCATCGAAACTGGTACCCTCAAGGCTGCCGACGGCAAGACCGACCTCTACTACCGCATCGTGAAGCCGGCCGACTTCGACCCGGCGAAGAAGTACCCTGCCATTGTTTATGTATATGGCGGTCCGCACGCGCAATTAGTTACGAACAGCTTTATGAACGCCGCCCGTGGCTGGGACCTCTACATGGCGAACAAGGGTTACATCATGTTCACCGTTGATGGTCGCGGCAGCAGCAACCGCGGACTGGAGTTTGAGAACGCCACCTTCCGCCAGCTGGGTATCGAAGAGGGCAAGGACCAGGTGAAAGGTGTGGAATTCCTGAAAAGCCTGCCCTACGTGGACGGCAACCGCATCGGTGTACACGGCTGGAGCTTCGGCGGCCACATGACCACGGCACTGATGCTGCGCTACCCCGAAATCTTCAAGGTGGGCGTTGCCGGCGGCCCCGTCATCGACTGGAGCTACTACGAAGTGATGTACGGCGAACGCTACATGGACACCCCACAGACTAACCCCGAAGGCTACAAGGCAACCAACCTGAAGAACCTTGCCGGAAACCTGAAGGGCCATCTGCTCATCATTCACGATGACCACGATGATACCTGCGTGCCTCAGCATACCCTTTCGTTCATGAAGGCGTGCATCGATGCCCGTACCTATCCCGACCTCTTTATCTATCCCACGCACAAGCACAACGTTGCCGGACGCGACCGCGTGCATCTGCATGAGAAGATAACGAGATACTTCGAGGATTATCTATAATTTCTAAACACAGAGACACGAAGACACAGAGATTATTTTTCAGAATCTTAGGTTTCTAAATACAAACCTCTGTGTCTCTGGGTTTCAAAACAAAAAGCAACAATCAAAACCTCAAACAATATGAAGATATTACTATTAGGCTCAGGCGGCCGCGAACACGCTTTGGCATGGAAGATTGCCCAAAGTCCGAAAGTAGAGAAACTATATATCGCCCCCGGCAACGCCGGCACAGGCGCAGTAGGCGAGAACGTGAACCTGAAAGCCACCGACTTTCCTGCCCTCAAGGCGTTTGCCCTGGAGAAAGGCATCGACATGATTGTGGTAGGTCCCGAAGACCCGTTGGTGCACGGCATCTACGACAGCTTCAAGGAAGACCCCACTACCAGCCACATCGACATCATCGGCCCCACCGCCAAGGGTGCCACGCTGGAAGGCAGCAAGGAGTTTGCCAAGGGCTTCATGATGCGCCACCACATCCCCACGGCACGCTACAAGAGTATCACCGCTGCCAACTTGCAGGAAGGACTCGACTTTCTCGCTACCCTCGAAGCCCCCTACGTGCTGAAAGCCGACGGCCTCTGTGCCGGCAAGGGTGTACTGATTCTGCCCACCCTGGAAGAGGCGCAGAAGGAACTGAAGGAGATGCTGGGCGGCATGTTCGGCGATGCCAGTGCCACGGTAGTCATCGAAGAGTTCCTCAGTGGCATCGAGTGTTCGGTGTTCGTCATGACAGACGGCCGCCACTACAAGGTGCTTCCCGTAGCCAAGGACTACAAGCGCATCGGCGAAGGCGACAAGGGCCTCAACACCGGCGGTATGGGTAGCGTCACTCCCGTGCCCTTTGCCGACGAGGCCTTCATGGAGAAGGTACGCACACGCATCATCGAGCCTACCGTAAACGGATTGCAGGAAGAGGGCATCGGCTATCAAGGTTTTATCTTCCTGGGACTTATCAACGTGAAGGGCGAACCGATGGTCATCGAGTATAATGTCCGCATGGGCGACCCCGAGACCGAAAGCGTCATGCTCCGCATCAAGAGCGACTTGGTGGACCTGCTGGAAGGGGTGGCTAAGGGCGACTTGGACCAGCGTACCCTGGAGTTCGACCCACGCACGGCAGCCTGCGTCATGTTGGTGAGCGGCGGTTACCCCGAAGCCTATGAAAAGGGCAAGGTGATGACCGGCTTCGAAAAGGCTGCCGAAACAGACAGTATCCTGTTCCATGCCGGAACTGCTACCAAGGAGGGACAGACCGTGACTAATGGCGGACGTGTGATTGCTGTCTGCTCCTACGGTGAGACGAAGGAAGAGGCGCTTGCCAAGAGTTACAAGGTGGCTGAGATGATAGAGTTCGAGAAGAAATATTTCAGAAGAGACATTGGATTCGATCTCTAAAAGCCTCTCTCCTAACCCCTTCCCCATAGGGAGGGGGATGAAGATAGACTATAAATGGAAAGAGAAATATAAATATACAAAACAGAAGTAACCGGCCTCCCCTCCCTACGGGGGAGGGGTCGGAGGAGGGGTTTTATGAGAACCAAACGATTTCAAAACCGGATAACGACAGGACGACTGACACTGCCTGTCGCCATCCTGATTTCAGCGGCCTGCTGGACACTGGCTGCTCTCCTGTTGTCCGAAACGGAGATGCGGCAAACCGGATATTCTTTTTGGGAAACCTTCTGCAACTTCTGCGTTCCCGGCTGGGCAAACCGCCTTTGCTGCTTTATCCTGTATGGCGTCATCGGATATTTCCTGATACAGCTCAATAATACGTTTGCCATCATTCGCATGCGTGCATCAGTGCAGACTTCCATCTACTTCCTGCTGATATCCGCCTGCCCCAGTCTGCATGTGCTCTACGCAGGTGACCTGGCTGCGGCAGCTTTCCTTGTAGCGCTGTTCTTCCTTTTCAATAGTTACCAGCAAGCGCGGCCCACGGGTAGCCTCTTCCATGCCTTTGTGTTCATCGGGCTGGGCAGTCTGCTCTTTCCGCAGCTCATGCTGTTCATTCCCATTTTCTGGATAGGCGCCTACAGCTTCCAGTCGCTTCAGCCTAAAAGTTTTTTCGCTTCGTTGGTAGGATGGAGCGTGCCTTATTGGTTATTGCTGGGACATGCGTTCTATTACGGGCAAATGGATCTGTTCTGTCAGCCTTTCCGGGAACTGGTGACTTTTACTCCTATCCGGTTCGACTATCAACTGTGGGAATTGGTGACGCTGGGGTATCTTTTTGTGCTGTTCATCGTCAGTTCGGTACACTGCTTGGTTGCCGGTTATGAAGACAAAATACGCACACGGAGTTATCTGCACTTCCTTATTCTGCTGAACTTCTGCATTTTTGTCTATATCGGACTGCAATCGGCACTGAGCGTTCACTTAATGTCCTTCTTATTTATCGGCGTCAGTATTCTGGCAGGACACTTGTTTGTATTGACGAATAGCCGCAGCTCCAATATATTCTTTATAGGTGCGTTTGCCGGACTGTTTATTTTATTCGGATTCAACCTATGGATGCTTTTATAGATACACTTATACAACTACTCATCGACTGGGGATATGCCGGCATGTTCCTCTCCTCCATCTTGGCAGGCAGCATCCTGCCTTTCAGCTCCGAGGTGGTGATGGTGGCGCTGGTCAGGTTGGGACTGAACCCGGCACTGTGTGTCCTCTTTGCTACATTGGGAAACACGTTGGGAGGCATGACGTGCTACTACATGGGACGTCTGGGACGAATAGACTGGATTGAGAAGTATCTTAAGGTGAAACGGGAAAAGATAGACCGGATGCAGCACTTCCTGCAAGGCAAAGGGGCACTGATGGCTTTCTTCGCCTTTCTGCCTTTTGTGGGAGGAGTGATCGCTGTGGCACTGGGCTTTATGCGCAGCAATCTGGCGGTGACCACCGCTTCTATGTTTACCGGGAAACTGGTACGCTACATAGCCCTGTTATGGGCGTTGCAGGAGGCCATTTCGATGATGAACTAAATGGAAACTGAAAACGTATGCAACGAATTATAGAGAGAACGGAAGACGGAAGTGCAACCCTGTTTGTACCGGAGCTGAACGAGCACTACCATTCGGTGAAGGGAGCACGCACAGAGTCGCAGCACATCTTCATCGACAAGGGGCTGGAGGCGTCTGTTGCTGCCCGTCCGTACATCCTTGAGATAGGTTTCGGTACCGGACTAAATGCCTTGCTTACCCTGGAGGCGGCTGAAAAAGAGAAACGTTGTGTGCTCTATACCGGTATAGAGCTATATCCGCTTGCGTGGCCGGAGGTGGATGCGTTGAAGTACAGCGACCATCCGCTGTTCGGACAGCTGCACCGGGCTGTGTGGGAGGAGGATATTCCCCTGACTCCCTACTTTACTCTACGGAAGGTGCAGGCAGATGTCGAAACCATCGACAGCACCCGTTTGTTGATGATTCATGAGGCTCCCTTCGATGTTGTCTATTTCGATGCCTTTGCTCCCGAAAAGCAACCGGAGATGTGGAAGGAAGAGGTTTTCAGGAATATCCATGCCGCCATGAGTCCGGGTGGCGTTCTGACCACCTACTGCGCCAAAGGTGTGGTGCGCCGCATGTTGCAGGCCATAGGCTTCGGGGTAGAACGCCTTCCGGGTCCTCCCGGGGGGAAACGGGAGATACTGAGGGCAAGGAAAGAAAGGTGATAAGTAATGAAGTGATATGTGATAAAATGATACGATATATGAAAAAGACTTGTTTTCTACTTTTTATAGCCGCCTTGCTCTTCTCATGTAAGCAGGGAGGCCAGCGACAGAACTCTAAAGGTGACGATAAACCTGTGATTACCGTCACCATCGAACCGTTGCGGTATTTCACCGAGGCCATTGCCGGCGATGAATTCACCGTTGTCAGTATGGTACCCAAGGGCTCCAGTCCCGAGACTTACGACCCTACTCCTCAGCAGCTGGTCGACTTGGCCCGGAGCAAAGCTTACTTCCGTATCGGCTACATCGGTTTTGAACAGACGTGGACGGAGAAGTTGACGGACAATGCCCCTCACCTGCAATTCTTTGACATGTCCAAGAATGTGGAACTGATACCGGATGATACCCATGATGCGCATCATCACGGCGAAGACGGGCATGCGCACGAAGGGCATGTACACGTCGGTGGCGTGGAACCACACATCTGGAACTCCCCTCTCAATGCCCAAATCATAGCCGGAAACATCCTGCATGCGCTCTGTACCATCGACAAGGCCAATGAAAGCGCGTATCTGGAGCGCTACAACGCACTGATACAGCGGATAGAACATGTGGACAGCCTCATTTGCCAGATGCTTTCCGGTCCGGAGGCCGACCATGCTTTCATGATTTACCATCCGGCACTTTCCTACTTTGCCCGTGACTACAACCTGCATCAGATTTCCATCGAGGCCGGTGGAAAGGAGCCTTCTCCTGCCCATCTGAAGAATCTGATAACCGCTTGCGAACGCGAGAAGGTACGCATCATCTTTGTGCAGCCGGAATTCGACCGCCGCAATGCCGACCTCATTGCCCGGCAGACCGGTACCCGGGTAGTAGAAATCAATCCGCTCGCCTATGACTGGGAAGAGGAGATGATGAAGACGGCAAGGAGCTTGGAGAGGGGAATAGAGATAGATTAGTATCTATAACTGTTTTAATTATAATGGAAAATATACATATACATGGTAACTGTTCCCCTCCCTACAGGGGAGGGGTTGGGGAAGAGGCTCCCCCCCTTATTTCAGTCAGGAACCTCTGCGCGGGCTACGACGGGCGAAGTGTGCTGCACGATGTGAATCTGACCGTTTATAAGCATGACTTTCTGGGTATTATCGGTCCCAACGGAGGGGGAAAGACTACCCTCGTCAAGTGCATCCTGGGGTTGCTGAAACCTACTGCCGGAGAGATTCTCTATCATACTTGTCGCGATACGGGGGCTTCGGTTTCTTCTTCGGAGGTTCCGTTTACCATGGGCTATCTGCCTCAGTACAGCAGTATAGACCGTAAGTTCCCCATCACAGTGGAGGAGGTCATTCTTTCGGGACTCAGCGGCAAAAAGTCGTTGGTTTCGCGCTTCGATGCCCGGCATCGGGAGAAGGCGCGCCAGGTCATTGCCCGTATGGGGTTGGAGGGCATGGAAGGGCGTGCCATAGGTGCTCTGAGCGGTGGACAATTGCAGCGTGCCTTGCTGGGACGTGCCATCATTTCCGATCCTCAGGTAGTGATTCTCGACGAGCCAAGTACCTACATCGACAAGCGCTTCGAAGCCCGGCTCTACGAGTTGCTGGCGGAAATCAACGGGGCGTGTGCCATCATCCTTGTCAGCCATGACATCGGTACCGTGTTGCAGCAGGTGAAGTCCATCGCCTGTGTCAACGAGACACTGGACTATCATCCCGATACCGGCGTTACGGAAGAGTGGCTGGAGCGGAACTTCAACTGCCCGATAGAGCTATTGGGACACGGGACGCTGCCGCATAGGGTATTGGGGAAGCACAGGCATTCTCATGAAATAAAAAAGTAGTGTCGCGCACTATGTCAGAAATGTCAATAGTAGCGGAAGGTAATCTTTTAAATCGTTACGTAATAGTTTCAAAGCTTGTTGGATGCGGTAATCTACGGTTTTAGGGGACACTCCTAAAACTTCGGCAATTTCCTTATAGGTCATGTCTTTAAAACGGTGCATCACAAAAGCCTCTCTATAGGATTCAGGAAGTGCGGCTACCGCCTCTTGTATACGCACGGTCAATTCCTTTATGTGATAAAAGTTGGTATCTTCTATCAAGGATTGCATCTCTTTGCAGAAATAGTTCTCGATCCGACTTTTCACCTCTTTCTGATTGATTCGATTTATGGCACGATGATGGACAATGGCAAACAGATAACTACTTAAAGAAGACTGGATGACAAGCACTTCCTTATTTTCCCACAGCCAGAGGAATGCGTCTTGTACACATTCCTCGGCATCTTCCAATTCTATAAATTTGTGTCCGTAGGCACATAACATGGAATAGTATTTTCTGAAAAGCACATCGAATGCCCTTTCATCGCCATTCTTGATGGCTGATAAAAGCGATGTATCTTCATAATTATATTCCATTTTCATTTTTTAAGGTTTAATTCGTAGTGCAAATATAATCTTTTTTAATTGAAAAACGGAATACGATTGGTTCATTATTAAGATTTTGTGGCAGGAACACTGTAGTCTTTCCTTGGTCTGTGACGTATTTCACGTGCTTGTTTCCTTGCAACAGTGTCATTCTGCCGGTAGGGAGGTTGTCTGTCCATTCGATGGTTTCGGGAAGTTTCTCTCCTTCGGGCAAGGCATAAATGGCATAGAGGGTCTTTCCGTCTTTGTCTGCCGTGAACCAGATGTTTCCATCGTGATAAACCGGGGTGGTGCGTGTATTGTAGATGGCTTTTCCGTTTGTTTTTAGCCAGCGACCTACTTCGTGCAGGCGTTTGGCCACTTCGTCTTCAATGATTCCGTCCGGTGTGGGACCCACTCCCAGCAGCAGGCATCCTCCTTTCGCCGTGATTTCGGCTAAGATGTTGATGACCTTTTGCGGTGATTTGAAGGGAGCGTCGGGAGTCCATCCCCAGTCGTTGCTTAGTGTGATGCAGCTTTCCCAGGGATAGTCGAGTTGCGTTTCGGGAATGCCGCGTTCGGGGGTCTGGTAATTTTCGTTTTTGCCACGGATGCTGCGGTCTACCGAGATAAGTCCGGGATGCTTCTTGCGTGCTTGCGACAGGATGCGATCCAGGTGGATATCGTCGCCCGTAATCCATCCTCCGTCTAACCATAGTATGTCGAAACTGCCGTATTCGGACAGCAGTTCGTTCAGCTGGTTTTCGGTGAAGGTCTGATAATTCTGCCACCAGTCAGGATGGCGCTCTTTCTTATAATTGATGCCTCGCCGGGGTGTGGCGAAATGGGGGTTCCAAAACCATTCGCAATGCCAGTCGGGCTTGGAGAAGTAACACCCGATCATGAAGCCTTTTTTACGGAAGGCATCGAATACGTGGTAGGCTACGTTCTTTCGGGGATTGTCCTTGAAGGCTCCGTGTGCGATGGAGAAATCTGTATATTTGGAGTCGAAGGTGCAGAAGCCGTCATGGTGCTTGGTGGTGAAAATCATGTATCTGATTCCTGCGTCCTGCATAACGTCCGCCCATTGCTCGGGATTGAAACGGACCGGGTTCAATTGGTCTTTGAGTCCGAAATACCATTTTTTGTACTCATCGTATGGCAGGCCGTTCTTGCGTGAGATCCAGTCAACGTCTTCCGAACAGATGGACCACGATTCCACGATTCCGGGTACGGAGTATAGCCCCCAGTGGAAAAGGACGCCGAACTTCTGGTCTTGCCATTTGTCCAGTTTGTCCAGCACTTGCCTGTCGTCGGGCCAAACGTAGCCGTTCTTGTCCGATTGTTGGTGTACAAAGCCCTGCACCTGTTGGGCGTGGGCGTTCCAGCAAAACGCGGTGCCGAGGAGGCACCATCCTAATAGTTTCTTATAGTTTTTCATATTAAATGTGTTAATGAGATTAATCTTTCTGAAGAGGTCGGATTTCAAAACTGCCATCCAGCCGGATGTCTTCTGCCGAAGCGCCTATCATTACCTTAAATTCGCCCGGTTCTAATATTTTCTTCATTTCCGGGTTCCACACTTTCAGGTCCTCCTCCTTCGGCAATCTGGATGGTGGGGATGCCCAGCCGAGTCTTGGTCCGCAGGTAATGGTCGGCAGCTTCCGAATAGGCTGCCACTTTCTCGTGCTCGATGAACGGGCTTTCCAGGCAACCAATGCTCTCGCCCCCAAACAGTGCGACCAGCGAACTGTCTGACACCTGCCCCGATTTCTCCAGCTTCAACTTGTTGAGTCTTTTCATTCTACATGTTGTTTTAACTTCTTGCAAATATACGATTTATTGGAAACGGTAATGCGTAATAGGGAAGATTTAATGGAAAACTTTTATAGAAAAACGGGACAGGTGTATCCTTTTTGATAGAGATATACGCCTGTCCCTTTTGTACAAGATTGTTAATCATTAACCTGTTGGCGGAATTAAATCAGCAAGGAAAATGACTTCTGCAATTTCCCCTATATTCCTTGGTTTGACAGACACTTGCCTTTGTCATTTCAAACACTTGTGTCTGTCAGCTTGAACACAAGTGTCTGTTAGTTCGTTTTTAAATATTTGACAATTAATATGTTAAGTAATACTAGGGAGCAGACCTGCGAATTAATTCCGCCAACGGGTTAATCATCAGAAATGAATCCGTATACTACGTAACATACATTCAGTCACTTTATTTTTATTTATTCCTTTTAAAGCAACACTTTAACGGGGATAAAGTATTGCTTTAACGGGGATAAAGTATTGCTTTAACGGGGATAAAGTGTTACTTTAGTGCTGATAAAGCAATACTTTAAAATGGATAAAGAAAAAATAAAGTGATGATACATCACTCGAAATATCGGATGAACCCCAAAAAATAAAAAAAATGCCTTTTCGTTTAGGAAGGTCTTTTTCTCGTTTGCCTTATAGATAGAAGGATCTCAAAAAGACATGCGTATGGATTTGAAAGAAAACAATATAGAAGCGTTACTTCCCCGTTATTGCGAGGGCATTGCGACAGAGGAGGAACGCAGGTTGGTGGAAAGTTGGATTCAGGAGTCTGAGGAGCATCGCCGGATTGTGAAGCAGATGGAAATGCTTTACTTGGCGGCGGACACGGTATACGTAATGAATAAGGTAAATACCGAAAAGGCATTGGCAAAAGTAAAAGGTAAAAGGATTGGTAAAGGAAAAGTAGCTTGGTGGGAATGGGCAAAGCGCGTTGCGGCAGTGCTGTTCCTGCCGCTGCTTGCAGCCTTCTTTGTCCAATACTATGGTGGAAAGGGCAAAGTGGTGCAGATGCTGGAGGCGAGAACCAATCCGGGTATGACTACTTCGCTTGTTTTACCCGACAGTACGGTGGTCTACCTGAATTCGGAATCGTCCTTGCGCTATCCCTCTACTTTCAAGGGTAGCAATGCCAGAAAGGTGGAGCTGAGCGGAGAGGCTTTTTTTGAAGTGACAAAGGATGCGAAAAAACGTTTTATTGTGGCTACATCGCATCAGTCGCAGATAGAGGTGTTGGGGACAAGCTTCAATGTGGAAGCCTACGAAGACATGCCGGATGTCTCGACCACGCTGATTGAAGGGAAAGTGAATTTCAGTTTCCAGTCCGACGGGCGGAGGAGACAAGTGGCGTTGAAACCGGGCCAGAAGGCGGTCTATGATTCGTCAAATGGCGCGATCAACCTGCATAAGACTTCGGGTGAGACGGAGACTTCCTGGAAAGACGGGAAGATTATCTTCAATAATACTCCGTTGAAGGAGGCGTTGTATATTTTGGGTAAACGTTACAATGTGGTCTTTACGCAGACCAACGTCCGTTTGGATGAATCGTTTACGGGAACTTTCACCAGCCAGCGGCTGGAGCGTATTTTGGAATACTTCCGGTTGGCATCCGGCATCCGGTGGAGATATATTGACGGAAAAGAAATGTCTCAACAGAAGACACATATTGAAATCTATTAGTAACCTTAAATTAAGAATGTAGTATGAAAGAATTGTCACCTTAGAAACAAAAAAACATACGGGAAGATATTGGCGTATCTTCCCGTATGGAAAATCGGTCTTTAATGAAAGCTTGTTTGGCGACAAGCTGAAGCAAACTAATTTTTTAATCTATAAGTCATTACAAAAGTATGAAAAAAAAATCAAGTATCCAATTTTCGAGGATACCAAATTCGCTATGGCTTGCCTCGAAGAAAATTCCACGAACTATGAAATTGTTTGTCCTTTTTTTAATCTGTTCTTTAGGACTGACCTATGCGGCTGATTCGTATGCCCAGACTGCGGTTGTCAACGTTGAAGCGCAGAACAAGACGGTCGGAGAAATCCTGAAGGATATTGAGAATCAATCTGAGTTTGGCTTTTTCTTTAGCAACAAGCACATCGACTTGAACCGCCGTGTGTCAGTCTCTTCTCGCAACAGCGATATTTTCAAGGTGCTGGAGAAAGTGTTTGAAGGCACGAATGTGAAATACTCCGTTCTGGATAAAAAGATTGTGCTGACGACCTTGGCTGACAACGCACAGGCTGCCCAGCAGGCCGCTTTGAAAGTAAAAGGTAAGGTGGTGGACGAAACCGGCGAAGGAGTCATCGGAGCCAGTGTACAGGAAAAAGGAACGACAAACGGAACCATAACAGATATAGACGGAAATTTCAGTTTAGACGTTTCATCCAGAGAGATGGTATTGGAAGTCTCTTTTATCGGTTATAGCAAGGCGTTTGTGAAAGCGAAAGCCGATGTTCCCGTAAAAGTGATTTTAAAAGAAAATACGGAAATGTTGGATGAAGTGGTGGTAGTTGCTTACGGAACACAGAAAAAAGTAAATCTGACAGGTTCAGTGAGTATGGTGAATGAGAAAGCGTTTGAAGCACGTCCTGTGCAAAATGTAGCTCAAACACTACAGGGAATGGTTCCCGGTATGAACGTTTCCGTAGGGGCTAATGGTGGTATGCTGAATAGCACTCCCTCTATATCTATCCGTGGTGCAGGTACTATTGGTGATGGTTCCACAGCTTCTCCTTTGGTTTTGATTGATGGAGTGGAGGGAAATATGAACTTGCTGAACCCACAAGACATTGAAAGTATTTCTGTGTTGAAAGATGCGGCATCGGCTTCGGTATATGGTTCGCGTGCTCCGTTCGGTGTAATTCTGATTACTACCAAGAAAGGAAAAACCGGCAAGGCGCGTGTGAGTTATTCCAATAACTTCCGATGGAACAGTCCTATGAACCAGCCTCAAAAAATGGATTCTTGGAGATTTGTGCACTTTATGAACGATGCCAGAACAAACGCCGGTCAGGATGTATTGTTCGGTCAAGAGGTGATTGATAATCTGGCTGCCCGTCGGAGAGGAGAAGTGGGCTTGATAGTTCCTGTGAATAAAGATGGCGGATTTAATATGAACAGCGCAAATGCCAATACGGACTTTTATAAGTTGCACTATAAGGATTGGGCTTTGTCACAAGAACATAGCGTTTCTGTAAGTGGCGGAAACGAAAAACTGAATTATTACGTTTCCGGTAACTTTATGGACCAAGAAGGTCTGCTTCGTTATGCCGATGACAATTACAAGCGTTATACGGTGAATAGTAAAATTTCAGGGGCAATCAACAAGAATATCAGCTTTAGTTATAACAGCAAATGGTTCAAGACTGATTATGAGGCACCTTCTTACCTGACCGGATTGTTCTTCCATGAAATATTGAGAAAGTGGCCTAACGCTCCTGCCATCGACCCTAACGGCTATCCTACCGAGAACAGCCAAATCATTCATCTGACAGAGGGGGGACGCCATAGAGAGAAAATCAACCAGACTATGCAGCAGTTGGCTATTCATATCACACCTTTGCAGGGTTGGGCGATTCATCTGGAAGGAAATGCGCGTATCAACACCAATTTCCAGCATACGGATATTGAAGCATTACAGGCGCACAATGGTTTGGGCGAGCCTTATCAGATTGCCACGAACAATAAACTGATTGCCGGACAGTCGCGTGTGACAGAGATTGCGAATAAATCGGAATTTTATACAGTCAATATTTATAGTGATTATTCCAAACAATGGACGAATCATTTCTTGAAAGTGATGGCGGGTTTTAATGCCGAGATGAACAATGGAAGCAGTTTGAGCGGACAACGTGACGGCATTATCTCAAGCGAAGTTCCTACCTTGAATACGGCAACACTGGCGGATATTGCTACAGGAGGTTATTCCGATTGGGCAACAGCCGGTTTCTTCGGTCGTGTGAATTATAACTATAAAGAACGTTACATGGTTGAACTGAACGGGCGTTACGATGGAACCTCACGTTTCCTTCGTGACCAACGTTGGAATTTCTTTCCCTCTTTCTCTTTAGGATACAATATGGCACGTGAAGATTTTTGGAAACCGCTTCAAAAGTGGGTAAACTTGTTTAAGCTTAAACTTTCCTGGGGTGAATTGGGAAATCAGAATACTTCCAGTCTTTATCCTTTTTATGCAACAATGCCTTTGACTATAGGAAAAAATCAATGGTTGCTCAACGGTGAACTGACCAATACGGCGGGCATACCTGCGTTGGTAAGTACGGCCTTGACCTGGGAACGTATTCGCAGTTTTAATATCGGCCTTGACTTCGGTCTGTTCTCCAATCGTTTGACAGGTACAATCGAATACTTCAAACGTAAGACCTTGGATATGGTCGGACCCGCTCCTCAGCTTCCGGCTATTTTGGGTATTGCCGTTCCTAAGGTTAATAATGCGGATATGGAGTCTGCCGGTTTCGATTTCGACATTCAGTGGAGAGACAAGATAGGCGAAGTGGCTTATGGCATCAAGTTTAATGTATCCGATGCACAATCCAAAGTGACTAGATATCCGAATACCACCAACGAGATTGGCGGTTGGTATGCCGGGAAGAAATCCGGTACTATTTGGGGGTATACAACCATCGGAATAGCCAAAAGCGATGAGGAAATGCAAGACCATTTAGCTACTTTGCCCAATGGAGGACAGAATATAGGAGGTGCAGGCACAAAGTGGGGTGCAGGTGATATTATGTATGCTGATATTAACGGCGATGGTGTTGTCAACGGCGGAAGAGGTACTTTAAGTGATCCGGGAGACCGTAAAATCATAGGTAACTCTACACCAAGATTCAACTTTGGTTTGATAGTGGATGCCTCGTATAAAGGATTTGATATTTCCGCCTTTTTCCAAGGAGTGGGCAAGCGTGACTTTTTGCCGCCAGCAGGAGAAAAAGGAGCCATGTTCTGGGGGGCTGTAAACAATCTGTATCAGACGGTGGCATTGGTACAGCATTGGGATTATTTCCGTCCGGAAGGACATGAGATGGGGACCAATCTGAATGCTTATTATCCCAATCCCGACCTTTCTACGTTGAAAAACCAGCAGCCGCAGACTCGTTATCTGCAAAATGCTGCTTATATCCGCCTGAAAAACATACAGGTAGGTTATACTTTCCCTAAAGTGTTGACACAAAAAATACGGGTAAACAAGTGCCGTATATATATTTCGGGTGATAATCTTTGGACCCACAGCAAGATTGCCAGCATGTACGACCCTGAAGCATTGGGAAGTATGGACGGTTGGGGGGCTGGAAAGACCTATCCGTTGTCTAAAGTTATTTCTTGTGGTATAAGTATTAACATGTAAACAGATGAATTATAATTATGAAAAATAGATATTTTAAATTGAAAACAACAATAGCTGGTTGTCTTATGTTGTCTGTCCTGTCTTCGTGCAATGATTTTTTGGACAGAGAACCCTTGGACAAGATTACTCCCGAAATTTATTTTGCCAGTGCAGATGACTTGGCTGCTTATTCTTTAGGCTGTTATTCATTTCCTACCAATAGTACTACCGCTTTTTCAATCGGTGTGATATCCAATGATAATGGTACTGACAACCAGGCTGCCAGCGATGGCAGTGTAGCTACTTGGGTACCCGGTCAGAAACGGGTAGCCGCCAGTGGAGGAGCATGGGATTTTGCCGGCATACGCAAGTGCAATTATTTTTTCGAGCGTGTGCTTCCTAAATATCAAGCCGGAACGATTAAGGGCAGTGAAGATGTTGTTCGTCACTATATCGGTGAGATGTATTTCATCCGTGCTTACAATTATTACAGCAAGTTGGTGGCTTTGGGAGATTTTCCCATTACCACTGAAGTTTTGCCTGACGACCACCAAACATTGACTGCATATAGTTTGCGTCGTCCGCGGAACGAAGTGGCACGTTTTATATTGGAAGATTTGGATAAAGCCATCGAAATGATGGGTGAAACCAGTCCTAATGGCAAGAACCGTCTGACTCGTAAAGTCGGCTTGCTGTTTAAATCGCGTGTGGCATTGTTTGAGGGTACTTGGTTGAAATACCATAAAGGAACAGACCGAGTGCCTGGCGGTCCGGGATGGCCTGGAGCGGCAATGGATTACAACAAGGATTTCTCTATCGACATCGACAAAGAGATAAGTTTCTTTTTGAATGAAGCAAAGAAAGCGGCAGAACAAGTGGCAGATGCCGTGCAGTTGACCCCAAGCACGGATATGGTGAATCCGGAAAAGGGAGACCCTTATAATTGGAATCCTTATTATGAGATGTTTTGTGCTGTAGACATGGACCCCATTGATGAAGTTTTGCTTTGGCGTGCTTATGACGTATCGTTGGGTGTAGGACATTCGTCCGGTATCTATCTGGTTAAGGCAGGAGGAAATATGGGTTATACACGTGGCATGGTGGATGCTTTCTTGATGCAGGACGGACTGCCAATCTATGCTTCCGGTGACTATCAAGGTGACGTCTCGCTGGATAAGTTCAAGAAAGGCAGAGATTTGCGTTTGCAACTGTTTGTGGCTGCTCCAAACGATTCTCTGACGATAAAAGGCCCCATCCGTGGCAACGAATCGTTTGGTACTCCTTTGATTCTGCAATCGGCAGCCGAAAGATGTCCTACCGGATACGCTCCGCGTAAATGTATGAGTTATGATCCGGCGCAATATCCCACTTTCTCCGGACGTGTGAATAGTTACGGATGTATCATATTCAGAGCGGTGGAGGCTTATTTGAATTATATTGAAGCGGCTTACGAGTCGGATGGAAAATTGGATGCTAAAGCCATTTCGTATTGGAAGCAGATACGTCGTCGTGCGAGAGTGTCCGATGATTTGGATAAGACCATTAATGCTACCGAGCTTGACAAAGAGAATGACTGGGCTAAGTATTCCGGTGAGCAATTGGTTTCGCCCACGTTGTTTAATATTCGACGCGAACGCCGTACAGAATTGATGTCCGAAGGATTGCGCATGAATGATTTGAAACGTTGGCGTGCGCTTGACATGGTGAAAGACTATCAGATTGAAGGGTTTAATCTTTGGGGTGGAGAGATAGAAAAGCTCTATACCGGAAAGTTGATACCAAGCGGAACTCCCGGCAAAGTGGCTAACGTATCCAGCAAGGAAATAAGCGGTTCCACTTATTTGCGTATTTACCAGATACAAGACAAAGCCAAGAATCTGCTGTTTGATGGATACAATTGGTGTCCAGCCAATTATCTGGAACCTATTGCGGCCATTCATTTTACATTGACCGCATCGGATATGGATGACCCTGAAACTTCTGTGATTTACCAAAATCCGGGTTGGTCTAAGATTGCCAATGAACCTGCTATTGGATATTGATAGGAAATATATAAATGAATAAAAAACAGATTTTATGAAAATGAATAGATATGCGTATATGAGCCTGATAGGAGGGCTGTCATTCTCCTCGTCGGTACTATTTGTCGGATGTAAAGACGACAGCAAGATACCGTCCGAATTCTATCCGGAGCAATATTTGGAAATTGTATCGGAACATGAAATAAATATTTCTACCGATGCTACTTTTGACATTGATGTGAATGGCTCTTCATCATGGAAGATATGGAGTGATGCCAGTTGGTGTCATTTCGATAATCCTATTTATGGGGGACGGAAAGTGGTGACGGTGATGGCAGATGCTAACAGGACTACCGAAGAACGTTCCTGCTATGTAAAAGTAGAGGCTTTCTTTAAAGACAAACAAGTCCGTGATTCGGTACTGGTAGTGCAACCTGTCAACAGATTGCCCGTATTGGAGGTTTCTCCTTTGGGAGATAGGAATATATTTTATAAGGGAGCTGATTTTATGTTGGATGTCACATATAGTTATGGCGTGGACTTCCAAATCAATTACCTGAGTGGAGGCGAAGGATGGATTACAGCAAATCCTATGGCATTGGACGATTCCGAACAAATGGTGACGGTCAATATGGGAATAACCATAGAGCCTAACATGGAAAATTACGACCGTGAAGCGGAATTGGTGTTTATCAACAAGAAGGATAGGGAAAATACATGCCGTATGCATATTTCACAAGGTCATCCGGTTCCTGCCATCACTTCTTTCTTTGATGATTTTGAAACGGCAACAACCACCGGAAAAGTTTATGAAAAAGAGGGCTGGGTATTCCAAAGCAATCCTGCCGAGACATTGTTGTTCAAGCAATTCAATAATACTCGAAGAGCCATGTTGATTAATGGAAGCATGGATGCTAACCCCAAAGCTACCGGATATGCCATTTGGCCCGTATTTAATGTAAGGGATATGAATAGAAAAGCGGTGTCTTATCAATGGGGAGCCGGAAACAAGAATCCGGCTACAAAGGGTGATGCTTTTGAACTGGTAGGTTCGTTGGACTATGAAGGCGATGCTTTTGCCGCTACTTGGACAGTGATTCAAGACCTGACAAATAAGGCGGAAACTCCGGCCATCTCACTTCCGAATACATTGGTGGAAATAGATTTAAGCAAAACAATCTTTGCCAATGAGCCCAGAGTCTACTTGGCTCTTCGTTACGTGGGCGGAGGACATGCTTACCGTTTCGATAACCTTAAAATTGGTGATGTAGAAGAATAAATTTTAGAGTGAAGTGATAGAGGAGTTGATACATGAAAAATCAGCTCCTCTCTACTTGAAAATATGGCCTCAAAAAGTAATAAAGAGAAAATCCTTATAGAAATTGACTATTAAGAAAATACCATCAATGAAAAATACTATAGTAACATTGTTTATGCTATTTGGCGAATCGCTGCCGAACGTACAACAAGCTGCTGCTAAAACAAAGAAGAGTGAATTTATTAGCCTTGCCTATGT
>CAMWRY010000022.1 GCA_947176775.1 uncultured Bacteroides sp. | reverse complement strand
GATATAGACTTCTTTATAAGAAGAATACCAACAGACACACAACTACCGCCAACAGAGCCACACCTTCGATCAATGCGGCGGCAATAATCATGTTCATTCGAATGTCGCCTGATGCCTCCGGCTGACGGGCGATGGCTTCCATAGCCGAACTACCTATTTTACCGATACCCAAACCTGCACCGACAACAGCGATTCCAGCACCAATTGTAGCACCTAATTTACTTACTCCGACACCAGCCGCAGCAGCTTGTAATAATACAGATGATAGTAACATAATTTTCAGTTTTTAAAATGGTTGATTATTAATTGTTATTTATTTCACTTTCACTTCCTTATGCTCTTCCTGAGCCAACCCGATGAATACGGCAGACAACATGGTGAACACGTATGCCTGAATAAACGCCACCAACAGTTCCAAAGCATTCATAAACACGTTGAACAGCACGGAGGCTACCGTAAGCGTACCGTTAAGCACAGGTCCCATACTGGCAGAGATGAAAATCAGGCAAGTCAACACCAACATAGCCATGTGTCCCGCCAGCATATTGGCAAACAGACGGATCATCAGGGCAAACGGCTTGGTGAAGATGCCGAAAAACTCGATGAAAGGCATCATGGGCACAGGAACCTTCAGCCACCAGGGCACATCGGGCCAGAAAATATCCTTCCAATAGGTCTTTGTTCCGAACACATTGACAGCAACAAAGGTAAAGAGTGCCAGCACCATCGTGACCGCAATATTGCCCGTCACATTGGCCCCACCGGGAAAGAAGGGCACCAGCCCCATCATGTTGTTTATGAAGATGAAGAAGAATGCGGTCAGCAGATAGGGTGCAAACTTCCGATAATTCGGTCCTACGCAACTCTTGATGATATCATCATTCACCATCATTATAAACATTTCCATAAAGCCAATGAAACCGCCGGGCGCCGCACTTCCTTGCGGATGTTTGCGATACCAGCGCGCCACCGTCAGAATAATGACAAGCAACAACACGCTGTTTATCAATAGCGCCAGTGTCACCTTCGTGATAGAGATGTCCCAAGGACGTATCTCGTTTCCGGCCGCATCATGCTCCACCAGCTTGCCTTCGTACTTGCTTCCTGCCGGGGCAATGGAAAACCCTTCATAAGAGCCTCCGTTCTCCTCTAACCGGGAAGAAAGAAATGCATGCCAACCCGTCTGCGAGCTATAGACAATGACAGGCAAGGGAATGGTGATATGTGTCTTTCCCCATGTGGTGATGTGCCACTCGTAAGCATCGCCAATGTGCCCGAAGACAACTTCCTTCACATTCACCGTGCTCTCTTCTGGCGCAGTGGCGGCAATGTCCTCCTGCCTGCTGTCGGAACCTGTTCCGTTCTCTTGTGCTGAGGCAGGCAAGACGGTCAGCAGTACACCTAGCAACAGGGATATTCCGGTCAATATATTACGCATTTGCTTCATTTTTTTGTTTTCTGGTTTTGTTTCTTCGCTACCTCGTATGTAAAAAAGAACCAAGTCTCATAGATCAGATAGACGATATAATAAATGATGAATGTCAGCATAAACAAACGGGCTTCCTCCCGCACCGCCAGGCAATAGACGACCAAGAACATCACGGAAAGCAACATCTTCATCACCTTCACTGCCATGTAAAGCAGCAGCAACTTCTGTGGAGCATACTTCCGACAGGCATCGAACATGGATATTTCAAACACCCCGAACAGGAAGAAGTATACCGGAATGAAAGGATACCCTCCGAAATAGTGTCCGGGCAACAGGTAATGGAAGATTGCCGCTCCCGCCCACCCTGCAATGAGTGACAACAGGGTGATCTGGAACAAGAAGTTGCGTTTCGTTATACTGATACTCATCATATTATTCAATATTAAGGATGAAAGATTCAAAAGAGTGAGAAAAAACTCCGTGAAAAATCAGTCGATACACGCGGAGACCACTCCGCCACTCAACTCCACAAAGCCTCCCCTGATGTCGAGGTCCTGCTTCTCCCCTCCTACCGGCACATACGTCAACTTGCCTGCCCGAAGCGAAGACACGATGGGAGCATGTTGCGGCAAGATGGTGAAGGCTCCGGTCATACCAGGCAACGTCACACTTTCCACTTCTCCGTTATAGATTTCCTTTTCAGGAGATACGATGTTCAATGACAATTTCTTCATAATCTCTTTCCTTTTTCTATCTTTAAGCGTTCACTTCCTCTTACTTGGCTTGTTCCATCAGTTTCTTGCCTTTCTCTATCGCCTCTTCGATGGTGCCTACATTCAGGAAGGCGGACTCGGGCAGATAATCGACTTCACCGTCCAAAATCATCTTGAAGCCCTTGATCGTATCTTCGATGGAGACCATCGTGCCCGGCACACCCGTAAACTGCTCGGCAACCGCAAAGGGCTGCGACAAGAAACGCTGCACGCGACGCGCACGGTTCACCAAGGTACGGTCTGCGTCCGAGAGCTCTTCCATGCCGAGGATGGAGATGATGTCCTGCAACTCTTTATTGCGCTGTAGAATCTGCTTCACACGCTGTGCCACCTCATAATGCTCCTGCCCCACGATGTGCGGGTCGAGAATGCGTGAGGTGGACTCCAACGGGTCGACGGCGGGATAAATGCCCAGTTCCGTAATCTTACGGCTCAAGACAGTCGTCGCGTCCAGATGGGTGAACGTAGTGGCAGGGGCAGGGTCGGTCAAGTCGTCGGCAGGCACATAGACCGCCTGTACGGAGGTGATGGAGCCGCTGCGGGTAGAAGTGATGCGCTCCTGCATGGCACCCATCTCAGTGGCAAGCGTCGGCTGATATCCCACGGCAGAAGGCATACGCCCCAGCAAGGCTGAAACCTCGGAACCGGCTTGTGTGAAACGGAAGATATTGTCGATGAAGAACAAGATGTCGCGTGAACCGCCCGTCTCGGCACCTTGGTCGCGGAAGGCCTCCGCCACTGTCAGACCGGACAACGCCACCGACTGACGTGCTCCGGGCGGCTCGTTCATCTGGCCGAATATCAGGGATACTTGGGATTTCTTCACTTCCTCGTAGTCTACCTTGGACAAGTCCCAGTTGCCCTCCTCCATGCTCTTCTTGAATTCCTCGCCATATCGGATGACGCCGGATTCGATCATCTCGCGGAGCAGGTCATTGCCCTCACGCGTACGCTCGCCCACGCCGGCAAAGACAGAGAAGCCATGCTGTTTCTTGGCGATATTGTTGATGAGTTCCTGGATGAGCACCGTCTTGCCCACACCGGCACCGCCAAACAGACCGATCTTACCGCCTTTGCTGTAAGGCTCCAGCAGGTCGATGACCTTGATGCCCGTATAGAGCACTTCCTGAACGGTGGTCAGTTCTTCAAACTTGGGGGGATCGCGGTGAATGGGATAGGCGCCTGTCCGATCCAGTTCTTTCATGCCGTCGATGGAGTCGCCCACTACGTTCAGCAGACGGCCTTTGATCTGGTCGCCCACGGGCATGGTGATGGGTCCGCCTGTGGGGTAGACTTTCATTCCCCTTTGCAGGCCGTCGGTGCTGTCCATGGCTACGGTTCTCACTGTATTCTCACCGATGTGCTGTTGCACCTCCACGATTAGTGTTCTTCCGTTGGGTCTTTTAATCTCCAATGCGTCGTGGATACTGGGGAGCATCAGTTCTGCGTCCGTACCCTCGAAATAGACGTCTACTACCGGTCCGATGACTTGGGAGATATGTCCGATTATCTGTGACATAGGCAATCTTTTTATATGGTTCTTATATAATTCTTATATGGTTATCATATAATTCTTATCTGATCTCTATTTTTCTTATTATCCAGCAGGTCGCGTTTCTTCTATTCTGCCGATATGAGTTTAACAGATATATTCTTGTTTTGTTCAGCTCTAACCAATCTATTTTGCATAGAATAGTTATATGAACAACTATGCAAATATAGAAACAATAAGTTACAGGTTGTATCCTCATAAAACCTTTCTTCTATGAATTATTCCTTTTTGAACTATCAATGCTACAATCAGAACAATTATCCAAACCTTGTTTAACGTTGTTTAAACATTCATCAGAACAGGGAGAAGGGATTTTTCTATTTTTTTTGAGAATCGGGAAAAGGAGAACGATAGACTCTCTTCTTGGAAAAATAAACAAAACAGGCGTGAGCCATACGAAACACACAGATTACATAGAGGAATCCGTGCAGTTCGCGCGACTCACGCCTGAAAAAATAAATACCCGTGTAAAAACTTACTTGAATTTCACTTAGAGTTTCTACTTGAAATTCACCAAGAATTCACCAAGAATTCACATGAAATTCACCAAGTACTTACTTGAACTTCTCTCCAAAAGTTCTTTATCTTGCCTTTCACGAAAGGTCATTAATACACTTCTACCTTCTCTGCAATGCGTTTCGTCTTATCGCGCAGTGCATCGAGGTCCGAGCCCAGTGGTGCGTAGCACACGACCACTCCCATGCGTCGGTTGACACGTGTTGTGGGCTTACCGAAGAGGCGGAGGTAAGTGTCCTCTTCCTTTGTCACCTCTTCCAGACCACGGTAGTTGGGGCGTTCCTGGCTGGCGATGGGTGAAAGGATGACGGCACTGGCTCCTATGCGCTCCTGTTTGATGGAGGGGATGGGCAGGCCGAGCACGGCGCGCAGATGCAGTTCGAATTCGTTGAGGTTCTGCGTACCGGCCAGTGTCACCATACCCGTATCGTGCGGACGGGGCGAGAGTTCGGAGAAGTAGACGCCGTTTTCGTGGCTCAGGAAGAATTCCACTCCCCAGATTCCGGCGCCGGTCAGTGCGCGGGTCACTTTTTCGGCCATCTCCTGCGCCTCTTTCAGGTGGGCAGGATCGATGTGTGCGGGCTGGAAGCTTTCGCGGTAGTCTCCGCCTTTCTGCACGTGTCCGATGGGGGGGCAGAAGAGTGTGGGACCGTTCTTCTGTGTCACTGTCAGCAGGGTGATTTCGCTGTCGAACTTGATGAATTCTTCGATGATCAGCTCTTTGATATCACCACGGCTTCCGCTGCAACCATATTCCCAGGCGTGTTCCAGTTCGTCGGCGGTCTTCACCAGAGACTGGCCTTTGCCGGAGGAGGACATGAGGGGTTTCACGACGCAGGGGAAACCGATCTTCTCGGCGGCGGCTTTCAGTTCGTCGAGGGACTTGGCATAGAAGTAGCGGGCTGTCTTCAGGCCGAGTTCCTGTGCGGCGAGGTCGCGGATTGCCTTGCGGTTCATGGTGTAGTTGACGGCACGGGCGCTGGGCACTACCTGTATGCCTTCTTTCTCGAAGTCGTAGAGGCGTTCCGTGCGGATGGCTTCTATCTCGGGCACGATGATGTCGGGCTGATGTTTGCGTACGACACGCTCCAAGGCGTCGCCATCCAACATGCTGAACACTTCACACTCGTCGGCCACTTGCATGGCTGGCGCTCCGGCATACGAATCGCAGGCTATGACGTATTGTCCTTTGCGTTGGGCTGAAATGACGAATTCCTTGCCCAATTCTCCGGAGCCTAACAATAATATCTTCTTCATCTTTGCTATGTGTTTATATTTCGTGCTACAAATGTACAGAAAAAAACAGTTTTCCCTCGTTTTCAGGCTAAAAAATCGGGGGAATAAGTTTTTTTAGTCGTCGGGAAGCGGGGAGACAGGACGAAAGACGCAAGCGATGGAATTACGGGAGACGGAGGCAGGAAGTGCGAAAGACATAGGCGGGAAATGCGAAAGACGGGGGACGATAGGCTGCGGGAGACTGGGTCTGTGCGGACACACAAAATCATAATGCCACTATAACGCAGGCAAAAAAAAGGTGATTAACGTTCCGTAACACCATCGGGCCAATGTGTTAACATTACGGCGCCACTCTGACGCCACTCTACCGCCACTTCTTAGGAACGGAGCTACATCGGAGCCACAACGGAGGCAGAGCGAAGGCAGAGTGGCGGAAAAACAACGAAAATACAACGGCAAAACGGCAAAAAACAGCCGGAGCATTAAGTTTATTTAACCAGTTTCCGTGAACCGTTTTTCGGGAAGAAGCCGGAAAAGATGTAGGATGAAGCCGGAAACGATGCAAGCAGAAGCCGGAAACACCGCAAGCAGAAGTCAGAAACGCCGTGAGCGGAAGGGCAGGAACAAAGGCGCATACCCGAATTTCGCCCCCGCCCCGCCACGGCACATCAGAACATCTGCCTTGACTTCATCTCCAGGTATTTGTTGATTACATCTATCGAAAGGTTGTCGGGCGTGGTCAGCAGCGCACAGATGCCGTGCTGTTGAAGCATGGAGACGATAAGCCGCTTCTCGACGATGAATTTCTCGGCAATCACATGACGGTAGTAACCCTCCGTGTCCTGCGCCGGCGCGGTCGCGTACTCCTTCAGGTCCGCATCCTCGAAGAAGACCACAAGCAGCCGGTGCCGGCGGTTCAGTTGCTGCAAGTAGGCCAGCTGGCGGTTCATGCTCTTCAGGCCGAAGAAATTGGTGTACAGCACCAACAGGCTGCGCTTCGCCACGTGCTTGTCCAGATGCACGCAAAGCGACGAGAAGTCCGTCTCGCCGAAAGTGGCCTGCTGCGCATAGAGCCCCTCGAGCAACGCCTGCATGTGGCCCGGACGCCGCGAAGCCGGAACGAACGTGTCGAAACGGGCGTCGAACGTCACCAACCCCGCGCGGTCTTCCCGCCGCATGGCGACGTACGAGAGCACCAGAGAGGCGTTTATCGCATAATCCAGCAGCGTCATCCCGCGGAAAGCCTGCTGCATCACCCTCCCCTTGTCAATCACATTATATATCTGCTGCGAACGTTCGTCCTGATAGACGTTCACCATCAGCTCGTGCCGGCGGGCGCTTGCCTTCCAGTTTATCGTGCGATAGTCGTCCCCCTTCACGTACTCCTTTATCTGCTCGAACTCCGTATGATGTCCCACCCTGCGGATGCGCTTGATGCCCATCTCCGTCAGGTTGTCGCTCACGGCGAGCAGTTCATAGTGGCGGAGCATCAGATAAGAGGGATATACCTTGACTGAGAACGGCTCCCCGCACGTGTACCTGCGCGAAATCAGCCCTATCCTGCCACGGACGAACACTCTTATCCTGCCGAAGTCGTACCGTCCCCGGCTCGTCGGGCGCAACTGATAACTGAACGTCTTCCCCTCACAGGCCCGCAGCCTGGCCCGGAAACAGGTGTCGCGCTGCTGGAACACGAATGGAATCTCATCCACCACCTCCACGGACACTGCATACGGATAGCTGCTCTCCACCCGCACGCGTACGTCATTTGCATCGCCATTAGAGAAACGGTCGGCGCACTGGCGGAATGCCCTGATGCCCCGCTGGCGATAGAGCACATAGCCGTCTGCCAGCAGCAGAAGGCAAAGCACAAACACTCCCCCCTGCCCCAGCACGAACAACGGGAAAAACGCCTGCCCGCCGCCCAGCAAGAGGACAGTCAGGATAAGGGCGATATAGAAACGGCGCGTCAGAATCATTTCGGCACTTCTACCTTGTCTATCAATCGTTGGGTCACTTTCACCGGAGAATATCCCTCCATCTCAGCCTCCGCATTCAGGATAAGGCGGTGCTGGAGTACGTTCGGTGCGACGAACTTGATGTCTTCCGGCGTCACGAAATCGCGCCCTTGCAGCAGGGCGTATGCCTTCGATGCCTGTAGCATGGCCACGGACGCACGCGGAGAGGCTCCCAGATAGACCGCCTTGCTTGTACGCGTCTGCTGCACGATTAGGGCGATGTATTGCAGCAGTGTCCTGTCCACGAACACCTGCTTCGTCAGGCTGCGGAGCGAGAGGAGTTCTTCTTTCGTGATGGCGGGGGCGATGTCCTCTAACTTCACGAGCGCGGCATTCGTGTGATGGCGTTCCAGTATGTCCACTTCCTCCTCCAGCGAAGGATAGCCCATCGTTATCTTCATCAGGAAACGGTCGAGCTGTGCCTCGGGCAGCTTGTAGGTGCCCTCCTGCTCCACGGGGTTCTGCGTGGCAAGAATCGTGTAAAGCGCTCCCATCGGATAGGTGGTTCCGTCGATGCTTGCCTGACGCTCTTCCATCACTTCGAACAGGGCGGCCTGTGTCTTTGCCGGGGCACGGTTGATTTCATCCACCAGAATGACCTCGGCAAACAGGGGTCCCCGATGAAAGTCGAAGTCATTGGTCTTCATGTTGAACACCGTGGTGCCCAGCACGTCGCTCGGCATCAGGTCCGGCGTGAACTGTACGCGACTGAAATCGGCATCTATCAACCGGGCTACGAGGCGCGCCAGCAAGGTCTTCGCCACTCCCGGCACGCCTTCTATCAGCACATGCCCGTCGGCGAGGATGGCGGTCAGCAGCAGGTCCACCGTCTGTTCCTGTCCCACGACGACAGAAGCGATCCTGTCCCGCAACTCTTGTATCTTCCCGGAAAAGAAGGTCAAATCGACCCGTTGTTCTCTATTCTCTTCCATAAATCTATTTTTATATGTGACTAAGTATTCGTTAGATGTGACTGATTATCTCATTCATCTTGTCTATGTAAGATTTCATCTGCTCATCGGACACAGCGAATCCGCCATAGACCACCGGTCTGACTGCACGGATGAAGTTCGTTATCTCCTCCTCGTCCATCCCGGTCTTTCGGGCAATCCGGCGGAAAGAGTGCGCGTCGTCCGCCACTTCTTCTATATCTACCTGAATCTCCCTGCGCAGCTCTTCGGCAAAGTAGAGATACTTCTTGCGCAGCAGGTCGGCATGGTCCTTCCGCTGGAAGTAGAGGGTGCCTATCAGCTCTACGAACTCCAGCGTCTTGTTCGCAGGCGGACGCACAACGGGTATGGCGCGCTGCCTCCTTCGTGCCGTGAACAGCATGAAGAGCAGTATCCCCAAAAGGCTCAGATACAACGCCCAGCGCAACGGCCGCTGCGAAAGGAAGTAGCGTAAAGGAGACACCTGCTTCGATGCCGCCTGATTCGATGCCGCCTGATTCATGTAAGCCTCCGTGCGCACAATAGGCAGTTCCCCCATCTGCGAGAGCAGGCGGAAAAGGTATGTGGCGTTTCCTCCATCCAGCACACCGTAGTTGGTGAAAATCAGTGGCGTGGACACCAGTATAATCTCCCCTTTCCCCCACGGATAGGACATGGCCACCGGAGCATTGAAGGTGGTATCTTGTACAGGCACATATACCTCATCTTCCGTCTGCGTATACCCTGCATCCACCACGCACTCTTTCACCGCCAGTATCTTCACCGGCAGCGCAAGCGAATCGAGGTAGAAAGTCGAACCGCACAACTGCGGATAGAAGTAGAAGTTCTGCCGGGGATATACCGCAGGATCCCCTATCCAGCAGAGGCTGTCCCGCTGCTGCATCGAAGTGGCATAATTCTTCAGCGCCTGAAAATTAAAATAGGAGTAACCGTCTCTGAACCTCAATGTGTCATGCAACTTATTATTATACCAGGTGGAAGAGAGCATGATCTTGTTTCCGCGTTCCGCCATCTCCAGCAGGGCATCGACGTCCACATCGGAGAGCATGCGCCGGTCCGCAACGGCCAAGATACCGCAGCAAGACGTAGTGTCGCCCTGCGCCATCTGATAGAAAGTCTCCCGCGACAAGGAGTAACCCCTCGGCAGCGATGCCGACAAAAGGCTGTCGAACACGGCGCAACCGAAAGGCTGCTTATCGTAATGGGAAAAAGTCGGTTCCCACACGAACTTCTTCGGCAGGCGGCACTCCAACGCGAACATCAGCAGAAGGAAAATGACATTCCCTACCACAAACCAGCGGCTACCTTTCATGAGGCACCTCCTTTCTGCACTTCGTCCTGCAAGGAGCGCATGGTGCGGAACAAAGTCTCGTTCGCCTCAAAATTGCCATAGCGCACGCGCAGGAAGTGATGGGTCAACTGCCGGAAGGCGGGAGACTTCACTTCATAGATGTATTGCGTGGGTGTCTTATAGGGTTGCCAGTCGATGCGCCCTTCCTCATCAAGCCGTTTCAACGTTTGCAGATACAGCAGCCGCACAGCTTCCCTATAGTCTCCGCGCGACAAGGCCGCGTCTATGGCTCCGGCAAAGTCCACCCCATAAATGGTATCCTCTGCCACCGTATAGGGCAACCCGTCCTTGCGGGAATACACGAACAGCCCCGGATGCTTCCGGTAGACAAACCAACCTATCAGTACAAGCAGGAGGATAGCGATGCCTATCAGGATGAGTTCCGAGTTTTCTGCGACAAAGCCGTTGCCGAAAATCTTCGTCATGACTTTCGCAAACCATCGGTTGAAGCTCTCGAGCAGGTTGATGTCGGGAGCTATCAACTCACGATTGTAGTCATACGCCGCATCAGCCTGCCACATAGCAAGCTGCGCGGTGTCGCAAATCAATGTATCGGCCGGAGAAGAAGTCATCCACTCCCGCGTTTAGAGTTTATCGAAATTGGAGATATCGCTATCTACCATCACACTGTCTATCTTCTCGGAAGCATGGCCGTATTGATAGCCCAGTCCCACCAGTACGAAAATCATGGCAAAATAGGCACCCAATGCCTGAACCACTGCCAGCAGATAGAGCAGGAAGCTGTAGCCCATAGACACGTCACCCATGCCCTCGCCGCTGCTTGCACCCAGGACGTACTTCACAATCGTCCCAATATACCAAGGTATCATGGTCACTCCCTGCAAGATACCGGATATGATGCCCATGACGAAAACAATCGCGAAGATGCCTCCCCAAGTGGCAAATCCTATGCGCAAGGCCTTCTTCAGAGAACCTATCAGCGTGAGGTCTTCGAGCAGGTAGGCAGGTATCCAAAGCCCCAAGGGCAGGACAACGGCAAACAGCACCAGGATAAACAGAAAGACGACATACGGCAATGCAGACGCAGGAATAGCCACACTCACCACACCGAAGAGCAGGCTGACCACTATCATCAGAAACATTCCGAACAACAATACGAAGAACGTCCGCTTCACGTTGTGGAGCAACATCGGACGCAGCATGCCCAGCGTGACTCCCTGCAACCGTTCTTCACGCTCATTGTAAGTGCGGAGCATGGCATAGACCAGCGACATCAGCAGGGCAGTGCCCACCAGAGCCACAATCAGGAACAAGCCGTAGTAAGAAAAGAAAGGTATCATTGCAGAAGCCCCGGCAAACGCCGCCGTATTGGAGACCATCGCTGACATCCCCCTTGCAGCGGACATCAATCCGTTCAGGCTCAACGCCTGAATCAGGCTGACCGGCAGGAGCAAATAAAGGGTGTACTTCAGCAACTGCTTCCAGTTCTCCTTTATAAAATCAAACGTAGCATTGAATTTCTCACCGAAAGTCCGCTTAGCGTACAATGCGATCTTAGTTTTTTCTGTTTCCATCTTTTCGCTTATTAGGTAAATAAATATAGTAGAGTAAAATAAAAGCCAGTGAAATCAGAATCACGCCCAACCTCAATGCATCCGGCAGTTCGGTGTGGCGGGTGATGAAGCCCTCGATGAATCCCGCCATGATGAACACGGGAACAGTACCCGCCACAATCTTCACTCCCCGTCTGGCGCCCCTGCGGAAAGCTTCCATCCGTGAATAGGTTCCGGGGAACAACCACCCGTTTCCCAAAGCCAGTCCGGCAGCCCCCGCCACGATGATAGCCCATATCTCAAGCGTCCCGTGCAGCCAGATGGCAAGCATGGACTCCCACAATAGCCCGTGTTGAAAAAAGAAAGTCTGGAAAGACCCTAACATGATGCCATTGGAGAAGAGCATGTATCCCGTACCGAAACTGGTCAATATCCCCATCGCAAAGCAGCGGAAGGAGACCATGACATTGTTCAGCGTGATGCCCAAGAACATCGGAAGCTCCGACGAACTGTCATACACCGCCATTGGTGTCCCTTTGGAGATATTGTCCAGCGTCATGTCTACATAGTAATCACCCAAAATCAGCCTGACGAAATCCGAGTCGCCCACCGTGGAAATCACCCCTATAACCACGCTAATCACGAACACCAGAAAAGAGGTGCGCAGTTCGCGGCGCGCTTCGTACATGGTCTGCGGAATCTCCCGTGTCCAGAACGTGATGACCCTGGTCCACTTCTCACGCTTGTTCCGATAGATTTTGTTGTGCAACGCCGAAGCAAGATTGTTCAGATAAATCGTAATGCGCGACGCGGGAAAGTGCGTCTGCGCAAATGCCAGGTCGGCAGTAAGATCCGTATATACGTCTGCAACCGCATCAGGAGACAGACTCGTGGCTTGTTCCACCATCTTCTCGGTCTCTTTCCATTTCTCTATGTTACGACGGATAAACGTTACTTCTTTCATCTATTTCTAAAAGTTCCAGATGAGTTTTGTCTGAAATCGGTAACAAAAATACAAGAAATAATCCTATATTTGCAACGAAATAACAAAAAAACTTCAATCGGATATGGCAGAATCTACAATCATCACCGGACAGTTCGTCCGCATCAGCCAAACGCCCGCCAGCATTGGCGAACGGTTTCTGGCACTGCTCATTGACTATATCCTGATAGGACTATATCTCTATTCTACTTTAGCCCTGATCTCTTGGTTTCAGACATCTACCGATTTCATGGTGACAATCTTCTTAATTATGATCTATCTGCCGGTGCTCCTCTATTCTTTTTTGTGCGAAACATTCAACCATGGTCAGAGTTTAGGGAAGAGACTGATGAATATCCGCGTGGTGAAGGCCGACGGCTCCACACCAAGCATAGGCTCCTATCTATTGCGCTGGCTTCTCTTTCCGATCGACTTCTTCTTCACCGGAGGCATCGGCATTTTGTCCATCCTGCTGACCAAGAACAGCCAACGGCTGGGCGACCTCGCCGCAGGCACAATGGTCATCAAAGAAAACAACTACCGTAAGATACACGTCAGCCTCGACGAGTTCGACTATCTGACAAAGAACTACCACCCCACCTATCCGCAAGCCGCCGACCTCTCACTGGAACAGGTGAACGTAATCACCCGCACCCTGCAATCCGGGAAAAAGGACCGCATGCAACGCATCGCCCAGCTTGCCCGCAAAGTGCAGGAACTTCTCTCCGTCACGCCGCGTGAAGGCAGTCTGGAGCATTTCTTGCAGACCATACTTCGCGACTATCAATATTACGCCTTAGAAGAATTGTAACCTTCGCCGGACGATGCCTCTCCTTTTGTTCATTCCGTCCTCTTCGGGAAGACATTATTTTCCTGTCCGGTCCTGTTCCGTACCAACTCCATACCTACTCCGTACCTGCTCTATATCCGCTCCATACCTACTCCATATACTATGACATGGAGATAATACGGAGAAAGCGCACTGCTGACAAGGGCAGGATATGAACTTCTGTCCCGATAGACTTAGCCAATAGTTGTTAAATGAGTTTCGGAGACACGAACTATTTTTCCAAAAAAATGTTGTTGTAGATGAATAGCAAATATAACAACAAATCAAATAATAAGCAATATGAAAGAAGAAAGACATCAACTCTATACCAATTAAGCCATAGGCTTATTTCTTTTGATAATTTAAACCAAAACTATATACTCCCACAAGGAGATAAAACAGTTAGGATATATAAAAATTGTATCATCCATTAATTATTTTAATTATGAAAAAATCAATTATTCTATCAGCTTTTGTAGCAATGGCATTCACAGCGAATGCACAGACTACTGTACAAGGTAGCAAATTTACAGACAACTGGTCCGTAGGACTTAGAACCGGCATCATTACCCCCGTCACCCATAGCGCATTCTTCAAGAATGCCCGCCCTGCCCTGGGTATTGAATTTGGCAAACAATTGACTCCCGTCTTCGGACTGGGAATCCAAGGTATGGGATATATCAATACCTCGAACAGCAAAACCGCCTTCGATGCCTCCGACATCAGCCTTCTTGGAAAGGTAAACCTGGTAAATCTGTTCAGCGGATATGCAGGCGAACCGCGCCTCTTTGAGGTTGAAGCCATAGCCGGCGCCGGATGGCTGCACTACTACGTGAATGGCAACGGAGACACCAACTCCTGGTCCACCCGCTTCGGCGCAAACCTCAACTTCAACCTTGGTGAGGAAAAAGCCTGGACCATCGGCATCACGCCGGCATTGGTCTATGACATGCAAGGCGACTTCGCCCGCGCCAAGAGCCGCTTCAACCTGAACCATGCTGCGTTCGAGCTAATCGCCAGTCTCACCTACCACTTCAAGGGCAGCAACGGAAGCCATCACTTCACCCTGGCAAAATTGTATGACCCGATTGAAATCAGCGAACTGAACGGCACAATCAACAACCTGCGCCAAGAGGTGAACGAGAGGAACAACATGCTCAACGAATCTTCCCGCAAAATGGGCAGAATGCAACAGGAGATAAACAACCTGCGTCAGGAAGCTTCCAAAGTCGTTGTAGTGAAGAAGACGAACATGATTCCCGAATCAATCGTCACCTTCAGACAAGGAAAAACCACCGTCGACGCTTCGCAACTGCCCAACGTGGAACGCGTAGCCTCTTACATGAAAAGGCATGAAAACGCAGTTGTCGCCATCAAGGGTTATGCTTCGCCGGAAGGTAGTGTCGAGGTGAACACAAGAATTGCCAACGCACGCGCCGAAGCAGTGAAAAACATCCTCGTGAAGAAGTACAAGATCAGTCCTGAACGTATCACCGCCGAAGGACAGGGCGTGGGGGACATGTTCACAGAACCTGACTGGAACAGGGTCAGCATCTGCACGATCGAAGATACAAACAGATGAAAGTGAAATACTGAGTGGACTAAATTCATGACAATGCAGGAGGGTATCCCAAAAGGGTACCCTCTATTTTTTTATTACATCGGAAAAAGTCTTATGCTTATATACCTTCTCGCTTGAACGGGATACCCTCTCTTTGCTTAATTGCATAAAAAGAGACCTATGCTTATGTTTTAAGAGCCTGTTTAAATTTTGTTCAGCCTTCTTTTGAGAGTTCTTTTTGAAGAAAATTTAAACAGGCTCTAAGATTCATACAATATTTCGAATAATACATACCGCATCATCCGGTGGGCTGACACTGCTCCATTTATAGGAGTTAAAGCCAATACTTCCGTAACGATACTATACACAAGAGCATCGGCTTTCATTCCTAACGAAGCGCAGCGAAAGGATAACTCCTATAAATGAAAAAGCCGTAACGAACCTAAAGCACAGAACAACCTCCTATGGATACGATGAATACAAAAACTACACGCTAAGAGCCTGAATAAAAACTTTTTGAAGAAAAATTAAACAGACCCTAAAGTACAATTGGTTTTATTCTGAAAATTTGCAATACAGGTGTATGCATATATGTTTTCACCCCTTCAGAACATAGCCTCTTATGTTCCTACTCTTCGAGATTTTACCTGGACTATATGCCCATGAGGAGTCAGCCCACCGGATGATACGACAGACATTCAAAAACATACGATCTGATTATCTCATGACAACCGGGCAATTACCAGAAATATACCCCAAACCATTCATCCGAAATTCGCCCCTCCCTAAAAGCAAGTACAAAAAGAAGGGGGCGGAAATGGTAAAAATCCATTTCCGCCCCCTATTTCTATTTATACGGTATTTATAGAAGCCTATAAGTACTCCCTATCACCCTAAAATCTATACCCGTATCCCAGCATAATGACCACATTGTCATCTTGGGCAAACATAAATTTAGCCTCGGCATTCAGATAACTTCGCGCAGACAGCGGAAGCGTAATGCCACCTCCTAAATTAAAAGCAAATTTAGTAGAGTTGCTCCGGTCTATTTCGGTTGTCACACCGTCCACTTCCACACTCTTTTTTCCGTAGAAGTTATTCTGCATGCCAATACCAGCAAGAGGATAGACAGAGAAACCCTGACCGTCCTTTGAAAAATTGAACACATAATGGAAGTTTACATTCACATCCAGTCCGGTCACTTTGTCTTTAGGAAAGAAGAAGGTCACATCCGGAGCAATCCGAAGATTGTTGGCTATCGCATAACGCCCCTGCACTCCCAGGCCGAACCGTTCATAATTACTCTGATAACCTACATTACCCAATACCGAGCTTTCTCCTTTAACCGTTTGGGCATTCATTCCCAATGATGCCAATGCCATCATGGCCAATAAAAATATTTTTTTCATAATCAAAATGTTTAGGAACTGTCTTGATTTTCTTCAGCCTCTTTCCGAGAGCAATCTTTAAGTTTTCCAATCTGTCTTCATTCATCACACAGCCCATTATACTTCTCCAGAAAACAGATAAGAAAGATCGAAAAGAGACTCGGCAAGTGCTGGGAAAATCTCCAAAAAGAAAATCAAAACAGTTTTTCAGTTAATAATAATAATTTTCAAATATAAAGAACATAATCTCTTCTTTGGTAAACACAGCTGTCAACCGCTTATTTACCTTCGTCAATCGTACAGATGCTCACGCGGTTCCAGTCCGGTTCAGAGAACATATCGCCTACTCCCTGTCCTTGTGCCACAATCCGGTCGGCATTGATCTTATACTTCTTCACGAGGATGGATTTCACAGCCTCCGCACGTGCGCTCGCCAGTTTCTCATTGAAAGCAAGGTTACCTTCGGGCGATGCATATCCCTTAATCATGACCTTGGCATCAGCATGCTTCTTCATATAAGTAGCCACGCGTTCTACATTAGGCAACTGGGAAGCATCAACCACCGATTTACCCTGCCTGAAGGAAACGATGGATTCCGGAATACGGTTGACCACAGTCTCTACCTTAGCCGCCTGGTTCTGGCAATCTGCCAAGTCTCTTTGCAAACCGTTTGCCCTCTGTACGGCATTATCCAACTCCCTTTCCCTGACGTCCAATTGTGAACGCAACGTGTTGACCGCATCGTTCAACTCTCCGATCTCTTGCCTGTCATATGGTCTTACCTTCGTAAAATGGTGCGCCCCGTTGCTGCACATAAAATGGTAAGTCAGACCGGCCGTCAGTTCGAAGGAAGCGTTGTTGGCATTAAAACGGCTCTTCGCCTTGTCAAAGTCTCCCTGCATGTCATAAACTACTGCCGGTGATATCCCAATCGTCCATGCCTTCTGCTCACCCAAGTTGAAGTTCAGGTTAAGACCAAGACGCGTAGACCAGGAGTTCGTATCACCAGGGCCATTCTGATAATAGTGTAACCATCCGATACCGGTCACAGTTTCAATCTCGAAGACACGGGGTTCGCCTGTATATCCTCCGAAGAGATTCATCAAATTGGCCTTTCCTACCAAGCTGACTTCCGAGGCGTCGAATGCAGTTTTACTTGATGTTGTATTCACATACCCCATTCCCTGCAATCCCAAGCCGAATATAGGAGTAAGTTGCTTGCCTATCTCCACGCCGAAAGCCGGACGGGCATTTTTGAAGAAAGCACTGTGAGTAAGAGGTGTCGTAGCGCCACCTTTAATCCCCATGTACCAGTTATCGCCCGGACGTGTACCTTCCAAGGCTGTACGGTCATTTTGAGCATACATAGTAAATGCTCCCATGACAAAAGCTGAAATTAGAATTGACTTTTTCATAACTAAGAATTTAATTAATAGTAATACAATAAAAAAACATCACATACAATGTTTTTTCTCATCTTTACTTCAACAACATTATATCTAAAAATATAGTTCAAATCGGAAGAGCTATTTTAACATCTATTTATTTTATCTTCTCCATTCATGAGTTACCCAATACGAAAAATTTCCCTCTTATATATAATAAGAAACAGTACACCACAATCACTATAAAAGCAATCGATAATCTCCGTTTTTCCGATTATTTCCCCCATATTTAACACATAATTCTACTATAATGACAAATATTATCAAACAAAGCTCTTCTTCAGCTGTTTTCCTTTGTGTGAAATATATAATACAGTATTCATTTAAAACCTAACAATTATGAAAAAATTAAGTTTGGCTGACCTCAAGGGCAGAGTGTCTTGGGGCAGCGTATTTGGTGGTGTAATGACCGTATTGGCGGTCTCCGTATTATTATCTATTCTGAATTCCAGTATCGGCCTGTTCATGTTCGATCCCCTTGCCGAGCATCCGGCATCGGGTATAGGTGCAGCAGTTGGCATCGGCTCTGCTCTAATTCTTCTGATCAGTATGATAACCGGTGGTTTCGTTGCAGGAAAATTGGCGGGAATGGACGGAATTATCCACGGTTTTCTGGTATGGGCCACTACACTGATTGTAGCCGCAATCTTAGGAATCTTCCTTGCCGTAGGAGCAGCAAAGATGACTGCCAACGCACTGGGAGCGGTCACTTCCGTCACCGGTAATGTCGTGTCCGGAGCAGGCAATGTAGTAGGAAACGGAGTCTCGGCACTATCCGAAAAGGCAGAAGAGCTCTTTGGGAAAATAGACTTCAACGCCTCGCTGAAAGAAGAAAATATTCCACAGAACATCCGTACCGCCCTTGCCAAGAGTGATGTAAAAGAGTTGCAACCGGACTATCTGCAAAAACAATTGGAGGAAGTGAAAGACGACCTGGCTAAATCCGTCAAGGCTATTGTCGTTTCTCCTCAGGAAGCCGACGCAACCCTGAACGGTTTCTTAGACCGCCTGAAACAACGCACCGATAATCTGAAAAAGGACATAGACCAGGATGACCTTGCCAAAGCCATAGCCAACAACACAAATATGTCCAAAGCCGAAGCGGACAAGACGGTCAAACAATACATGACCCTGATCGAAAATACCCGTATCGAAGCCGGGAAACAGATTGATAAGTTGGAAAACAACCTGCAAAAAGCTGCACAAGAATGGAAAGAAATCAAGCATAAAGCTTTAGTCGCCGCCGACAAAGCCACCAATGCCGCTGCACAGTCTGCCCTGATTTCGTTCTTTGCCCTCTTGGTAGGAGCCGTGCTATGCTGTTCAGCAGGTGCATACGGAAGCAGAAAGACTCAGGAAAGAGTAGATCTCTAATAACTGAAAAATAGGAGGGTGTCATAATATCACCTCCTCCCGAAATAATCATTTAAAGAGTTAATTATAAAATGCCCCCAAAAGTTAGACATAAAACTTTTGGGGGCATTTCATTCATCTCAGAAGCCGCTTTTTTGATTACAACTTGTCTATTTCCTCAATGGACAATCCTGTCACTTGCCGGATGACACCACTTTTCAGGCACTCAATCCACTCCTCAAGCGGAGTCACGGCAACTTTATTGAACTCATTCACACGGATAAGATAATATTCCGGGAAGATTTCGGAAGGCAACTTGCGGACGATAGCATCTTTTTCCTTAGTAGTCACCTCAAGGAGGTCACCCGTATGGACACCTTTGAAGGTATTCTGACCATAATACAGGTAATCATTCCCCTTACCAATATCGAAATAGAGAATAGTACCATTTATTTCCCATGCGGATGAAAATCCCCATGTAAATGAAAATATCTCTTCATAAACAATACATATATGATACTCAATACAAGAACCACTCCTGCCAAATACCCATAGCCGTATTCCTTAAAACAGATTCCGCCTACTATCACCACAGCCTGCACCGACATATAGATCAGTGATACAACCACATGCGGCATCTTCAGTTCGTTCGCCATCAACTGGTACATGTGCTTGCGGTGAGGCAAACCGATATTCTCATGAAGCATCAGGCGATGAATGATAGTCAACACACTATCTACTCCGTAGACAGCCAGCAACACAATCCAACTGAAATCCCCGGTCGCTATGATCAGTTTCCCTATCAGGAAAAGTACAACGAAAGCGATACCCACCGAACCGACATCACCGGCAA